>JAAZVX010000056.1 GCA_018623095.1 Marinobacterium sp.
ACGGCTAACCTCTTAAGCCACTTTTTAAGTGTCTCTCTGTACTAGGCAGTTATTGCCTAAATTATTTCTAAATTGTCATATCAGTTGGCACAAAACCTGCATTGCTATTTGCAAATAGTTTCCGTTTTCAAAGTTTTTGACGGACATAGCGATTGAGGTTTTATTACATGCATCCAAATGATGTTGACCCCCTACTAGAGTCTTTGCTCGCTTTAGCGCGCATTCATGGCATCACCGCCACAGAAGAGACCCTAACAGCAGGGTTACCTCTGGTTGATGATCGGTTAACGCCGTCACTGTTTCCACGAGCAGCTGAGCGCGCCAACTTGACTTCACGCATTGTTAATAAGCCTTTGGATGAGATGACAGCGCACCATCTGTTGCCGGCTATTCTGCTTACAAAAGATAATAAAGCGTTGGTACTGCTCGGTTGGAGTCATGATAAAGGTGTAGCCGATGTGATTCTTCCTGAGCTTGGTCAGGCAAAGTCAACGATGAGCCGTTTTGAACTGTCTAACCTCTACTCGGGACACGCAATTTTGGCCCGTCCCATTTTCCAGATGGATAGCACCCTAAAATCAAATCGCGTCAAACATCAAAAAGGGCACTGGTTCTGGTCCGCTATTAGAGAAAATAGGGCGGTATATCGTGATGTTCTGTTCGCAGCCCTATTCATTAACCTGTTCGCACTAGTCGTTCCTATATTCACCATGAACGTCTATGACCGCGTCGTGCCAAACCATGCTATAGAGACACTGTGGATGTTGGCTGCCGGTGTCGGAGTCGTACTGGTTGCCGATGCCTTTTTGAAAACCGTTCGCTCATACTTCTTGGATTTAGCATCAAGGCGTGTTGATGTGCGCCTATCCGCATTGATTATGGAGCGTGTGTTAGGGTTGCGTTTAGAAACTAAGCCTAACTCGGTAGGCTCTTTTGCATCGAACCTGCGCTCCTTTGAATCGGTGCGTGATTTCATTACCTCTGCATCAATTAATACCCTTATCGACCTGCCATTCTCGATTATTTTCCTTCTGGTAATCGCGTGGATCGCGCCGCCCATCGTCATACCGGTTGGTGTGGCGATTGTTCTGGTCGTTGTATACGCGTTAATCACACAATCACGTTTGCGCCGTTTAACTGAAACCATGCACGTCGCCAGCGCGATGCGTAACTCGACACTGGTTGAATCACTAGTGGGTCTAGAGACGCTGAAGTCCATGGGTGCAGAAGGACGAATGCAGCGAAAGTGGGAAAGTACCTCCTCTTATATTGCCAGAGTCGGCATTCAGCTGCGCAAATTATCGACGTCCAGTATCTCTTTTACGCAGTGGGCTCAACAGACCTGTGCCGTTGCAGTCATTGTTTACGGTGTCTATTTAATCGCGGCGGCAGAGCTCAGTATGGGCGGCTTAATCGCGGTCAATATGCTGGCATCACGTGCACTAGCACCGTTTGCACAAATGGCCGGCCTCATTCTGCAATACCACAACGCAGCGACTGCACTCGATTCGCTAGAAGAGATTATGTCTAAACCGGTTGAGCGGACCGAAGATCGTCAACTGCTAACGCGTGATCACCTGAAAGGTGATCTGGTATTCAATCATGTCAGTTTTGCTTATCCAGACTCAGAAATTGGCGCCTTGCGTGATGCCTCGTTGAGCGTCAATCAAGGTGAAACTGTTGTGGTGCTGGGGCGTGTTGGCAGCGGTAAATCGACCCTGCTTAAAATGGCGCTTGGGCTCTACAGCCCCAGTGAAGGTTCTGTCACTATCGACGGTATTGATCTTCGCCAATTAGACCCCGCCGATCTTCGAACACGAGTTGGCTATGTACCGCAGGACGCCGTGCTGTTTCGGGGCACCCTGCGAGAGAACCTGATGCTCGCTCAGATGCATGTCACCGATGCAGACCTGATGCAGGCGGCTGAAATGGCGGGTATCGATGAGTTTATCAAGCGCCACCCTAAAGGACTGGACATGGAAGTTGGTGAGCGTGGTGAAGCGCTATCCGGCGGTCAACGTAAAGGGGTGGTACTAGCTCGTGCGCTGGTGCACCGGCCTAATGTGATGTTTATGGACGAACCGACCGGTTCTATGGACCACTCAACAGAGGCCGCTGTCGTTAAAAATCTAGCGGAATATCGTAAAGGGCGAACGCTGTTTCTGATTACACACCGTACGTCACTGCTCGACTTAGCCGATCGGATTGTGGTGTTAGATAACGGGAAAGTGGTGGCTAATGGACCGCGCGATAACGTGATAGAAGCACTGAAACAGGGCAAAGTTGGGAGGGCGTCTTAATGAGAGATCAAAACGTTCAGAGCCAACTAGAGGCGATTGATGAGCAGTTCAACTGGGGAGCTGATGTAAACCGAGCTTATACTGAACAGTCACCGCTGCGTTTGCGTGGTCTGCTCTATCTATTGATGCTTATCGTCATCGCTTTAGTGGCTTGGGCTTACTATGCAAAAGTTGATGAAGTGACCAGGGGCGAAGCACGAGTTATACCAGCCCAACAAGTGCAGGTTATTCAATCGCAAGATGGCGGTTTAGTCCAAGAGATTCACATAAAAGAGGGGGATGTGGTCGAAAAAGATCAGCTATTGATTAGCCTTGATCAGACCCGAACCGGATCTCAGCTGCGCGAGAGTCGCGCAGAACTACTCGCCTTGCTCGTAAAAGCTGAGCGTTTAACGGCGGTCGCCAACGGTACCAGTTTCATGCCCAGTGAAAAATTAAGTAAACAGGTGCCGACCATTGTTCTGCAAGAACAGCAGTTGTTTACCTCAAATATGAATCGTTTAGAGACGATTAAAACCATTGCGAATGAGCAACTCAATCAGCGTCGACAAGAGGTTGATGAGCTTGAAGCACGCCGTAATCAGCTAACTGAATCACTCAAACTTGCGAAACGCGAACTAGAAGTCACACGCCCATTAGTTGAGACCGGTGCAGTTGCAGAGGTTGAGCTACTTAGATTGCAGCGTGAAGTTAACCAGTTTAGTGGTGAACTAGAGCAAGCCAAATCACAGATTCAACGATCAAAATATGCGATTACCGAATCCGAAAACAATTTACGCGATGTTGAACTATCCTTCTTTAATGAGATTCAAGAAGAGCTTTCAAGGACAACCGCCCGCGTGAATGCCTTAACCGAAACCGATAGTGCACTGACCGATAGAGTCAACCAGACACAGATCTATTCGCCCGTTGCCGGTACAGTAAAACAACTCTACTTCAATACCCGTGGTGGTGTAATTAGTGCAGGCCAGGAGATCGCCGAGATAGTCCCTTTGGATGATCGTATGTTGCTGGAGGTCAAAATTCAGCCACGCGATATCGCCTTCTTGCGCCCAGGCCAAGAGACGATCGTTAAGTTTACCGCTTATGATTTCGTGATTTACGGTGGTTTAAAAGGGGTGGTTGATCAGATCGGTGCCGACAGTATTATCGATGAAGAGGGTAACGCCTATTACAACGTAACGGTTCGCACGACTGAATCGTTCAACCGAGATGACATGCCAATTATTCCGGGCATGGTGGCTGAGGTTGATGTACTAACGGGCAAAAAGTCCGTATTTAACTACCTAGCAAAACCGATTCTGCGTGCCAAACAGTACGCGCTAACGGAGCGCTGATGAAAAGTATCTTTTTCGGCTACCGTCATGGCCTTCGTGAAAATTGGAAAACCGCCTTTCCTGGTGCTGAGTCCGGCAAAAATGCTCAAGATAGCCTGCAATCCAAGTTGGTTTGGTTGGATGTTAGCGCCTTTGAAAACCATGATGCAGCGCCTTGGGTTGCCTCGTTTGTAGGGCAGGGTCGTAAAGTCATTGTGCTGACCTCTTCGCCTAATGATGAGCAGGCCTATCGCATGATGAGTATCGGCGCTTCCGGTTACTGCCATGCTTTAGCTGCCGCCAGTCAGCTGCAAGAGGTGGCGGATGTGGTAAGCAAAGATGGCCTATGGGTTGGCCCAGGCGTTTTGCAACGCATTATCGTCATGGCCAATAAATTAGCCTCTTTAAAATTAGATCAATCAAACGTCAATCCCGCTCTTTCAATCTTGACCGCTAAAGAGTTAGAAGTAGCGGCCGATGTGGCTGCAGGGTTAAATAATAAAGAGATCGCTGAAAAGCGCTTCATGTCAGAACGAACGGTAAAGTCACATCTAACCTCCATTTTTCACAAGCTCAACGTTCGCGACCGCGTACAGCTCGCCTTGATGATGAATGGTGTACCGTTCAAAACAGAACAAGCCAGCTAGTACCTCAGCACAATCATCCTCCTATTCAACCTAAATAGGATATTGGCACGTTTCCTGCTTAATCATCACAAACGGCAGTCTATCTCTGCCCAAAAGTACGATGTAGAGAAATCCAGCTCAACCTAGTATGAGCTCAAAGAACTCTATTTAGCTCGCTTAGTAGGATTACATAATGGCCAACCCAGTTATTGCTACCGTTCAATCTGTTACAGCACCGATCACCGTCCGTGATGACTCAGGTTCCCTCAATCAGTTAACTGTCGGTGATCAACTTCGCTTAGGAGAGGTGGTTCTTACAGAGAACGGACAATCCGCCAATCTTTTAATGACCGATGGAACCCTAATCACTCTGAGCGGTGCGAAAGAGACACTCATTTCAAATGACTTAATGGCAGCCACCGCAAGCTCAGCAGATGAGTCCGCCATTAACGAAGCAAGTCTGGATCAGCTGATCGACGATATCCGTGATCAAGTCGAGAGCGATACTCCGGAAGCGGACCAAATCCTAGCCGCTTTAGAAGGGGATGGTACGCTAGACGACGTGCTTGAAGAGACGGCCGCCGGTTTAACAGCAGAGGGCGAAGGGGAAGGTCACTCTTTCGTTATCTTAGAGCGTGTGGATGAGCAAATCGACTTAGCACTGTCCACGACAACCCCTTTTATTGCTTCAGAGGAGCAAGATCCTTTCGAGGGTGTACAAATCGCAAGCTTAAACCTGTCCGATGGCGGTGCATCTGAAGGTTCGTCTGGACCTAATACGGCCCAATTTACCGATAATTTTGTTAATGGCGTCAGTTACGCGACCTCGTCTGGTCTGACGGGCTTAACAGGTGATGCTGGAGCACCGGGTTCATTTCGTTTCAATGATGGCGATACCATTACCTTCTCAATTGGCGCTATCACTATTGCTGAGTTTTCAGCGGATCTCATTCAAGGGCCCTATCTGTTTATTCAGGACCTTAAAGACCTGTCTCTGTCGGAAACCAATGATCAGTTCGTCGAGAACGTCGCTATTTTCTTACAAGCATTAGACTCAGACCTCGAGGATGGTAACGATCAAGAGGGCCTTCAGACACAAGATGTCAGTGCTCAAGAGGCGGCGGTTGCCTTTTCTAATAATATCGAGATTACCAGCACGATTCGTGATCTTTTCCAAAACTATGTTGATCCAGCGACAGGCGAAGCTCTTAACTTGATGGATTCAGGTAAGGGGCAGATTTCAGATGCGCTATCCAACGCCGGAGTAGAATTTACTGCTAAGTCTGAGATGGAGGGCGTCTCTTACGAGGTAAACAGCGCCAACGGCGGAACGGTTGTTATCGACGAAGAGGGTTTATTCACTTTCACACCCAATGATGAAGCCACCGGTGAACAGACGTTCACTTATACGGTTACTAATAACTCCGGCGATTCATTTGAAATGACGCGAACCGTAGATCTTTCTGATGAGAGTACATTAAAGGGCAGTGTTCGCATAAACAGCTTTGAAACGCTGGCCATGCAGCACGTTCAAGATACGATCAGCGAGTTAGCCGGTGATCGTCTGCCTGAAGCGATGGACTCTCGTACCGAGGATACTTGGGGGTGGTTTGAAGAGGGAACAGAGGCTGAACGAGTTGTAATTTACAGCACAGCGCCTGAAGCACTTCAAATGAATGACGCTGGAATTCAATTTGTTGTAGACGCCTCAATGTTAGCCTATGGCTACGTACCAAAACAGATTAACGACGACTCCATGATGAATAACATGGAGCTTTCAGATGTCGACGTTCGCCTGCTCGATAAAAACGGGGAGCTTGTAGCAAACCGAGACGTGTCAATTGAGTTTGATGCTGAAACCAAAACAGGTGTCGTTACATTTAGCTCAACCGATGAGACGAGCCTGGATGAATTAGCCGCTGAGGTGGCCGATGGTCTCCTTGAAAACCTCGCTTTTGATTACACCATTTGGGACTGGACGGTACCCGTCAAAGTTGAGGGGGCTGGCGCAATCGATTCCTATAAAGCACATCTCTCTGCTGATCCTGTTGATGTTGTTGAAGACGCGGGTTACAGCCAGTTTGTAGTGAATAGCACACTGGCGTTTGATGAGGCACAAACGCTAACGGTTAAGTTCTCACCAGAAGGGAGTGGAACTGATTTTGCCGAATACTCTGACGACTTCTCGGTTCCTATTCAATATCGCAATGGTGATGGTGAATGGATCGATATGGTGGTATCGGACGAAACCTATACTCGTGCAGATTATGATAAACCGCTCCCAATTTTTGAATTTGAATTGGCTGCAGGTTCAACAGCCGTAGAGATTCGAATTCCCCTGTTCGATGATCCCTACATCGAAAACACCGAGATCATCGATATGTTGGTGGAGGGTGAAAACGTCTACTCAGAAAACATCCAAGCAAAAATCGAAGATAACGATTCGCAGATCACTACACCGATCGTTGAAGTGAACTTTGCAGTGGTGAATGAAGATGACGGCTTCGCTACTCTCACTTTCAGCCTAGTGGATCAAAACGGTAATTTAGTAACCGATTCATCTGATACAACAATCACGTATCAAACAGTCGACCTAAGTGCCAAAGCAGGCCTTGATTACACCGCTATTCCAAATGATGGTGATACAGGGACCGCTGTGATCACAGCGGGCGAATCGACTACTACCTTCCAAATTCCGATTATTGATGATGACATCATTGAGCAAACCGAATTCTTTAAAGTGGATGTCCTATCAGTATCGGACAATGCCGTACTAGGTGACCCTGAAGCGTCAGTCCGTATTTACGATAATGACGGCATGACCATAACAGGAGATGCGCAACAAGAAGGCACAAACATTACCTTCACCATAGAACTGTCATCAGACCTACCATCCGGTGAAAAGACAATTACCCTAACCCCAACCAACTCGGGTTCAACGGCCACTGTAGGTGATGACTATTCTTCAGCCCCGGTGGCGGTGAGCTACGTTGACAACGATTCGAATACTCAAACTATCTCGGCTAATAGTGATGGCACGTTTACTTTGCCTGAATCGGTTACAACCTTCCAAGCCTCTTACGAAACGGTAGTCGACAACACACCAGATGGTGGCGTTGACACCCCACGAGATGAAACCGCGCGCCTACAAGTACAGGTTGAATACCAAAGCGGTAACGAAACACTGACGGCTACAGGACTCGGCGAAGCGACGATTCTTGATGCGAATGCACCGACAGCTGATGCTGTTGAAAATACTGGCAACGAAGATGCCAACACAATCAACATCATCCTCAAAGGCAGTGATGTTGATTCCAATGATACTGTTGAATCCTTCACCTTGAGCACATTACCGGAAAATGGTGCTTTATACATTGATTCAGCATTAACCATGCTAGCCGATATCAACTCTAGCTACCCAGCAAACGATGAAGAGCTGACTCTTTACTTCGTGCCAACTGAAAATTGGAACGGAGTCACCACCTTTTCTTACACAGCTAATGATGGTGAGTTAGATTCAGAAACCGCGACAGCTACCATCAATGTTACCCCGGTTAATGATAAGCCCACGATAGAGGCGGTAATTCCTGACAGCAGCTTCAACGAGGATGCGAGCACGACTATCGATTTGGCGGCTGCGTTCAACGACATTGAAACCGCTGATGGTGATCTGACCTTCAGTGTGTCGGGTAACACGAATATCGCTGTTTCCATCGTGGATGGTGAAGCGACCTTGAGCAATGCTACAGCGGACTGGAATGGTTCAGAAGAGATCACATTTACCGTGACAGATGAAGGTGGTTTGACTGCCCAGCAAACGGTCAGCATAACCGTAGCCCCTGTGGTAGATATTGTTAATGATACTGGCAATGTTGTTGAAGACACGGCCACGATTGTTGATGTGTTGGATAACGATGCCTTTAAAAACAGCGATGCGGCGGTTACTGCGGTAGGCAATGCTACCGGCGGTACCGTCAGTCTTGTTAATGGTGTCGTGACGTTCACGCCAACAGAGAACTACAACGGTGAAGCAGGATTTGATTACACCGTGACGTCTGGTGGTGTTACTGAGGATGCGTCGGTATCACTGACAGTTACCCCGGTTAACGATGCGCCTGCCGGCACAGATAAGACTGTCACTATTGCTGAGGATGGTTCACATACCTTTGCTGCTAGTGACTTTGGCTTTAGTGATGCTGAAGGTAATGCGCTATCGGGTGTTGTTATCACCACCTTGCCAGGTGCGGGCTCGCTGACGTTGTCAGGTGTCGCAGTAACTGCAGGTCAGACAGTATCAGCTGCGGATATTGGTAATCTGGTGTTCACGCCAGTTGCAGATGCAAATGGTGC
>JAAZVX010000057.1 GCA_018623095.1 Marinobacterium sp.
AGCATCGATCGAAACAACAAGCAGAATAACGCATCAACCACCCAGCAAGAGATTCAGATTTGATGACGTCATTAAAAGAGAGCAAAGCGGCCAAAGCCTTTCAACGCAAACTGCTGATCGCTTGGTGTATTGATCAACACCCAGGCAACCTAACCCATCTGCAGAAACTCACCGGCATGCCAAGGCGCACTCTGCAAGACGCTATTAAAGATCTGGACGATCTGTCCATCGAATGTTCATTCCAGCAAACAGAGGGGGCCCTGAATAATCAAGGGGTGTACCAAATTGAGCAATGGGGCTGCATCGACCCCAGCTGGGTTAACGGGAATATTGGGTCTATTGCTGAATCGTTAGAGATAAAGCTACAGCTTGATTACTGATTAGCCGTCGCCGCTAGATCGAGAATCGGCGAAGCATCAATCGCTTCAGCATCCATCATCTGAGCAAGATCCTGCAGGGTATTCACCAGTTGGAATCGCTTCGCTTCAGACAGTTTAGAGAAACGCTCTTCAAAACGATCATGCAGTAGTGGTGGAACAGACTCTAGGGTAAAGGCCCCCTCTTCTGTTAACCGCGCATTTACCTTTCGCTTATCGTTTACAGAGCGAACACGAACCGCCAAACCGCGCTGTTCCAGACGGTTTAGGATGGTAGTCACCGTCGCTTGGCTCAGCGAGACACTCTCTGACAACGTCTTCACTGTCACATCGCCCAAATCACCAATTGCACGCAGCACCATTACCTGCGGAATGGTAAGGCCACAACTCTTTGCAATGCGCTTTGATTGAATATCCGTTGCACGGATAATTTTACGCAGCGCAATGAGTACGTCTTGTGATTGATGAATGTCTGTCATGTAAAGCCTGTCATCTGAATAAGAAGCACGTTTGATGTCGTGCTTGAGCGGGCGCATTTATAGCCCATCCTTCTTTCATCATCAATCACTATTCAAATAATTACAACTATAATTATTTGAACTCTAATGATTAGACCTGTTAGGATGTTGGCCACGTAAGGTTAATAGCCTAATAAGAAACTGAAAACTAATGGGAACTGACACATGAAAAAACAGATTCTTGCTGCATCACTGCTAGCCGCTAGCTCAACCGCTTTCGCAGGTTCACACGCGTCTTGTGGTGACGTTGTAATTGGTGAAATGAACTGGGCAAGCGGTGAATTTCTTGCTCGCCTTGATGGATTCATCATGGATGAAGGTTACAAGTGTAATGTCGAGTACCTAACCGCAGGTACCATGCCGCAAATCACTTCAATGAACGAGAAAGGCACACCAGACATCGCTTCTGAACTATGGGCTAATGCGGCAGCTAATGCGATCGATGCTGCAGTTGCAGAAAAGCGCTTAGTTAAACTCAACCCTGCCCCTATCACTGGTGCTGGTGAAGGCTGGATGGTAAGTGCGGCGGCGGCAAAAGCCCACCCTGAACTTAAGACCATTGATGACATCATCGCGCGTCCTGATCTTTTCCCACACCCAGAAGATCCATCTAAAGGCGGTTTTCACAACTGTCCTTCAGGCTGGGGCTGTCAGCTAGTATCCGCCAACCTTTTCCGTGCATTTGATATGGAAGCTAAAGGTTGGAAGCTAATCGACACTGGTTCTGGTGCAGGCTTGGACGGTTCTATCGCCAAGGCTAGCGAGCGCGGTGAAAACTGGTTAGGTTACTACTGGGCGCCAACGACACTAGCAGGCAAATACAATCTGAAGCTGATTGACTTCAATTCAGGCTTTGATCAGGAGCACTGGGACAACTGTATTGTTAAGCCGGTTGAAGAGTGTGATAACCCACAACGTAGCTCATGGACTAAATCTGAAGTCGTTTCATTAGCTCAGGTGGACTTTGCAGAGCGAGCACCAGCTGTTGCTGAATACGTAAAAGCACGTACTTTTGATGCAGAGTTACTTAACAAGTACCTCACCTACATGGCTGATAACCAAGCTTCAGGTGAAGAAGCCGCTGAAGAGTTCATGCTAAACGAGGAAGCGACTTGGTCTAAGTGGGTATCGGAAGAAGCCGCTGCCAACATCCGCAAAGCGCTTTAATTGTAAAAACTACTAAAACGACTGAGAGGTGATTCTCAGTCGTTTTTTCGTATTTAGAGAAATTTATGGATTGGTTAACTGAATTTCCAGAACTCGGGCGTCGTGACCTTCGCGACTTCCGCAAAGGCATCGACGAGGGATTTAAGTCCTTCACACGAGAATATGGCGAGAACATAGAGAACTTTTTCGATCCACTCCTCCAGTTTCTTATTTGGCTAGAACGTTTACTACTTGCAACTCCATGGCCACTATTTATTCTGATTGTGGCTGGCCTAGGTTGGTTAGCTAGTCGTAACATTAAGATTGTGATTGGCTCTGCTATTAGCTTGTTCCTTATTGGATACTTGGGCATGTGGGAAGATACCATGAGTACGGTCAGCATTATTATTGTCTGTACCCTATTGTGTATTGGTATTGGGCTGCCAACAGGCATACTGATGTCGCGTTCGAAAAGAGCACAATCGATCATCACCCCGATACTTGATGTGATGCAAACAATCCCCAGCTTTGTTTACCTAATACCCGTTGTAATGCTTTTGGGTATTGGTAAAGTACCCGGTCTTATTGCAGTAGTTATCTACGCACTGCCTCCGATGATTCGTCTCACCAACCTTGGTATACGCCTAGTTGACCGCGAAGTACTGGAAGCCGCTGACGCTTTTGGTGCTAGCAGTTGGCAAAAACTAACCCAAGTACAGATACCGCTCGCATTGCCTAACATATTCGCTGGTGTAAACCAGACCATTATGATGTCGCTTGCGATGGTGGTTATCGCATCAATGATCGGTGTGACCGGACTTGGACAGCCTGTACTTAAGGCAATTTCAAACCAGTATCTAGCTATGGGCCTTCTGAACGGTATGGCAATTGTAGCTCTGGCAATTATTTTCGACCGCATCAGCCAAAGCTACGGCAAGCGTCTACAAAACTACCGCGGTGGCCACGATGAGTGATATGGAAACCAAAATCGAAATTAAAAACCTCTACAAAATCTTCGGTAATGACCCTCAGTCAATGCTTGAGAAGGTACGTGGAGGGGTCACTAAAGATGAGCTGAACGACCAGTATAACCACGTACTTGGCCTTAGTGATATCAACCTGAAGATGCCGGCCAAAGGCTTACAGGTTGTCATGGGGCTATCTGGTTCAGGTAAATCTACATTAATTCGTCATATCAACCGTTTGATCGAACCTACTGCAGGTGAAGTATGGATTGATGGCGAAAACGTGCTGGCAATGAATGAAAAGTCACTGCGTCACTTTCGTCGTAACCGTGCATCCATGGTCTTTCAAAAGTTTGCTCTGCTACCGCACAGAACCGTAATGGAGAACACCATCTACGGTCTTGAAATTAACGGAATGTCAGAGAGCAAGGCAAAGAAACAGGCCGCGCACTGGATTGATCGAGTGGGCCTAACAGGCTTCGAAGAGAACTATCCGTCGCAGCTATCAGGTGGTATGCAGCAACGTGTAGGCCTTGCTCGCGCACTTGCGACTGATGCGGACATCCTGCTAATGGATGAAGCATTCAGTGCTCTAGACCCTCTGATTCGAACTGATATGCAGGATATCTTGCTAGATCTCCAGAAAGAGCTTCACAAAACGATCGTTTTCATTACACACGACTTGGAAGAAGCCCTTCGTATCGGCGACCAAATTGCCATCCTTCGTGATGGCCAAGTCATTCAGCAAGGTTCGCCACAGCAGATCGTACTTAAGCCAAAAGACGATTACATCGCCGACTTCACAAAGGACATCAACCGCGGTCGAGTGATTCAGCTGAAGACCATTATGAAAGCGCCGAATGACCAGCCAGGTCCGGAGCTGCCCGGTGAGATGTTAGTAGAGGATGCAGCTCAGCTAGTGACTGAATCACCTTCATCACAAGCACGAGTAACTAATGATGCAGGCGAGGTCGTGGGGGTCGTTGGTATCAATGATTTGATTCGAGCGATGGCACGTCCTGATATCGATTCAAGACTGTAGCATCTCAGATGACACAAAAAAGCCAGCTCAAGTAGCTGGCTTTTTTTCGACTCTACATCGAGAACTCTTGTACCTAAGGCCTAAATAAAACAGGGCCCGTGCGAGAGACTCGTCACGGGCCCATAAAAGGAACAACAACAAGCAAATATTAGCAGAGAGAGGTAGGAAAAGTACAGTCCTCGAACCTCAGGAGCGAGCTTAACGCAGCTCTAAAACATCCTGCATATCGAACAGGCCCGAGTTTTTGCCTGACAACCAACCCGCCGCACGAACCGCACCTTTTGCAAAGGTCATACGACTAGAGGCTTTGTGAGTAATTTCGATCCGCTCACCCTCGGTTGCAAACAGTACAGTGTGATCACCGACCACATCGCCGGCACGAATCGTTTCAAATCCAATCTCTTTCTCAGGACGCGCACCCGTCTGACCTTCACGACCATAAACCGCACACTCTTTAAGATCACGACCCAGTGCATCCGCCACGACCTCACCCATGCGAAGTGCTGTTCCTGATGGAGCATCCACTTTATGGCGGTGGTGAGCTTCGATTACTTCGATATCGTAACCGCCATCATCGCCTAACGCTTTAGCCGCCACTTCAAGCAGTTTAAAACAGAGGTTAACACCAACCGACATATTCGGCGCAAAGACGATTGAGATTGACTCTCCACCTTCTGCCAGCTTCGCCTTCTGAGAATCCGTTAGACCAGTGGTACCAATCACCATCGATTTACCGGCGGCTTTACAGATCTCAAGATTAGCCAGAGTCGACTCGGGACTAGTAAAGTCGATCAACACATCAAAATCATCAGTAACCGATTCAAGTGAACCTGTAATTGAGACACCCAAGCGACCTACGCCGGCTAACTCACCTGCATCGGCACCAATTAAAGAGCTATCAGGAAGCACGATAGCTGCGCCTAGGGTCACACCCTCTGCCGCTTCAACTGCTTCGATCAATGTTTTACCCATGCGCCCAGCAGCACCGGTGATGGCAATACGTGTCATCTTTTATTCCTTTACTGAAAATCTATTCGTCAGTGACCGACAGACCTTGGTCCATATCCAAAGCTGGCATATCACTTATGAGACATCCGACCACCTTGGCCGGCACACCGGCAACCGTAGTGTGTGATTCAACAGGCTCTAACACCACACTGCCTGCACCCACTTTGGCACCCTGACCGACTTCAATGTTGCCAAGAATCTTAGCACCTGCGCCAATTAAAACCCCAGCGCGTATTTTCGGATGTCGATCACCCGACTCTTTACCCGTACCGCCGAGGGTCACCGATTGCAAAATTGAAACGTCATTTTCAATGACACAGGTCTCACCAATGACGATCCCGGTCGCGTGGTCAAACATCACTCCCTGGCCAATGTTGGCGGCCGGGTGAATATCGACCTGCAGTGTCGAGCTCATACGACTTTGCAGGTAGCTAGCAAGCGATTGACGCCCTTGACGCCACATGTAGTTTGCCACACGGTAAGATTGAAGTGCGTGATAACCTTTCAAGTACAACAGTACCGTGCTGTAGTCGCGAATGGCAGGGTCACGCGTATAAACCGCAAGGAGATCAGCACACGCCGCTTCGATCAGTGATGGATCCGCTTCATAAGCGACCTCAAAGATCTCACGCATCGCCACGGCCGGCACCACATCATCAGCGAGCTTTTCAGCCAGTAGATAAGAGAGTGCCGAGCGCAAAGATGGATGGCTGTTTATCGTTGTATGGTAGAAGCTCGACAGAAGCGGTTCACTAGCACTTAACGTACTCGCCTCACTCTGAAGTGCTTGCCATACTTCTACAACCGACTGATCACCCATAACTTAGGTCATATCCTCAAAGAACTTTTTAACCGAATCAAAGAAACCGTGTTTCTTCGGTCCATGTTTTTGGTGCTCTTCCGTTGAATCACGGAACTCTTCTAGCAACTCTTTCTGGCGTGATGTGAGGCTAACCGGTGTTTCGACCACCGCGCGAACCATCAGATCACCTAAAGCACCACCACGAACTGGTTTCACACCCTTGCCACGTAGACGGAACATCTTACCAGTCTGTGTCTCTGCCGGAATCTTCAGTTTAACCTGACCGTCCAGTGTTGGCACGTTTAGTTCGCCACCCAACGCCGCATCAACAAAGCTGATCGGCACTTCACAGTAGAGGTTGGCACCGTCACGTTCAAAAATTGGGTGCTCTTTCACGTTCACTTGAACATAGAGATCACCTGAAGGACCGCCGTGTGCGCCCGCTTCACCTTCACCCGATAGGCGAATGCGATCGCCAGTATCGACACCTGATGGGATCTTAACTTCCAGTGTTTTAGTCTTTTGCGTACGACCTTGGCCATGACAGACATTACAAGGATCAGAGATCACCTTGCCTTCACCATGACAGGTTGGACAGGTCTGCTGAACCGCAAAGAAGCCCTGCTGCATACGAACCTGACCCGCGCCGCCACAGGTACCACAGGTTTTAGCCGTTGTGCCCTTCTTAGCACCGCTGCCATCACAGGTTTCACAAGAGACGTAGGTAGGCACTTTTAGGGTCTTTTCACAACCACGTACTGCCTCTTCTAGGTTAAGATCGAGATTGTAACGAAGGTCAGCGCCACGGCGAACGTTAGAACGACCACGGCCCCCGCCTCCACCGAACATATCGCCAAAGACGTCGCCAAAGATATCCGAGAAGCCACCTTCGAAGCCGCCGCCCATGCCACCTTGGCCGCCCAAACCAGCATGACCGTACTGATCGTATGCGGCCTTTTTCTGCGCATCTGACAATACTTCATAGGCTTCGCTGATCTCTTTAAACTTGAGCTCTGCGGCCTCGTCACCTGGGTTACGGTCCGGGTGATACTTCATCGCTAAGCGACGGTAAGCTTTTTTAATATCACGGTCAGATGCATCACGAGGGACATCTAATAGTTCATAATAATCTTGCTTGCTCATACTGCGTGTAAACCTGTCATTACGGTATCGTGAATATGACAACGCGGGAGTAAAGACCCCCGCGCTGTCACACGATTATGTGAGAGCCTAAACTCTCGTTATCAATTGCTAAGCTTACTTCTTGTCGTCTTTGACTTCTTCAAACTCGGCATCAACAACATCATCGCCTGCATCGCGAGCAGCTTCGGATTCAGCGCCTTGGCCAGCTTCTGCTTGTTGTGCAGCATCTGCATACATCTTCTGAGCAACACCAGAAACAGCTTCTGTTAGCGCTTCTGTTTTCGCAGTGATCTCTGCAGTTTCAGAGCCTTTTAACGCCTCTTCTAGCTCAGTAATTGCAGCTTCGATGCTTGATTTCTCTTCATCAGAAGCCTTATCACCCGCATCTTCTAGCGTCTTACGAGCTGTGTGAACCATGGCATCGCCTTGGTTACGAGCAGCCGTTAGCTCTTCAAATTTCTTATCTTCTTCAGCGTGCGCTTCGGCATCCTGAACCATCTTCTCGACTTCATCATCGCTCAAACCTGAAGAGGCTTTGATGACGATCGACTGCTCTTTACCCGTCGCCTGATCTTTCGCAGAAACGTTTAGGATACCGTTGGCATCAATGTCGAAGGTTACCTCGATCTGTGGCATACCACGTGGTGCAGGTGGGATATCCGCAAGGTCGAAACGGCCTAAAGACTTGTTCTGAGTCGCTTGCTTACGCTCACCCTGAACAACGTGAATAGTCACGGCAGTCTGGTTGTCCTCTGCAGTCGAGAATGTCTGCGACTTACGCGTTGGAATCGTCGTGTTCTTGTCGATCAGTGGTGTCGCAACGCCACCCATGGTTTCGATACCTAGAGTCAGTGGTGTTACGTCCAGTAGAAGCACGTCTTTCACATCACCTGATAGTACTGCACCCTGAAGAGCAGCACCCATAGCCACTGCTTCGTCTGGGTTAACGTCTTTACGTGGCTCTTTGCCGAAGAACTCAGCCACTTTCGCTTGTACCATTGGCATACGAGTCTGACCGCCAACCAAGATAACGTCATCGATCTCAGAGGCTGATAGGCCAGCGTCTTGTAGCGCAATACGACATGGCTCAAGTGAACGTTGAACAAGATCTTCAACCAGTGATTCTAGCTTCGAACGAGACAATTTAACGTTCAAGTGCTTAGGACCTGTTGCATCAGCTGTGATGTAAGGCAGGTTAACGTCTGTAGACTGTGCAGATGACAACTCAACTTTCGCTTTCTCGCCTGCTTCTTTTAGACGCTGAAGTGCAAGTGGGTCGTTGTGTAGATCGATACCCGACTCTTTCTTGAACTCGTCTGCAAGGTAGTTGATCACTGCAAGGTCGAAGTCTTCACCACCTAGGAATGTATCACCAT
>JAAZVX010000058.1 GCA_018623095.1 Marinobacterium sp.
CCTATGAGCGCCTCAGCGAGCATGAACCTCATTCCACAGTTTGGGTTGTACGGTGAATCCAATATTGATGATCCCGTCTTTGTGCACGTTGAGAACATTGCTAGCCGCAGTCGTGACAATGGTTGGACGATTCAGCCCCACCGTCACGGACGTATGTTCCAAATTATTTTTGTCTTCGATGGTACCGCTGAGGTGAGCATTGATGATCAAAAGCAATCTCTGACCGGTCCATTCGCGATCTCATTACCTGCCGGTGTGGTTCATGGGTTTCAATTCTCTCCAGAAACCGAGGGTGTGGTGCTCACCTTGGCAGAGCCCCTGCTCACTAATGAATCCTATGAACGGTGCGAGCCCTATTTTGGTTCGCTGTTTGCTGGCGCATCAGTCATCTCGCTGGTGGGTCAGGAGCGCATCGTTGATGAGATTCAAGGCTACTTGGGAATGATCGAACGGGAGCTGGCCTCCGTGGATATGGGGCATTCATTAGTCTCTGAGTGGTTAGCCCGAGCGACGTTGATGCAACTTCGCCGTTTACTGGTGACCGATGCCGACCATGCCCCTTCACTGCAAGCGGCCAAACCGGTAATACGTTATCGGAAGTTGATTGAACAGCATCTATTTGATCACCTATCGGTAGAGCAATACGCCTCTTTTATTGGCATCTCTGCTGATCACCTTAACCGTCTCTGTAAACAGGAGGTGGGTAAAACCGCTAAGGGGATGGTTCAAGAACGACTGCTGCTGGAGGCCAAGCGTCGCTTGGTTTTCACTCGTGGCAGTGTGGAAGAGTTAGCCTTTGATTTGGGCTTTAAAGATCCTGCCTACTTCTCGCGTTTCTTCAAGAAACTGACTGATCAAACTCCTGCAGCCTATCGTAATAGCAATAATTACGACTCAAACTAAGATCGGAAAAGTACTATTAATGGTCGAGTTTGGTCCTGTTTTGCACAGGGCCAAACGGTCACTATGGTGCAACGATTGTTAGGTTAATGAGAGCAGAATAATGAAAACACTAAAGACACAAGTAGCCATTATCGGTGGTGGTCCTTCAGGCCTGTTGTTGGGTCAGCTTCTTCATAAATATGGTATCGACAACGTCATTCTTGAGCGCGTTACCGGTGATTACGTTTTGGGACGCATCCGTGCAGGTATCTTAGAGCAGGGTTTTGCTGATCTGGTACGTGAGGCGGGTGTGGAGCAGCGTATGGAGACTGAAGGTCATGTCCATGAAGGTGTTCTCTTCTCTGTAAACGGTAAAGAGACACGCGTTGACCTAAAGAAGTTGACGGGTGGTGATGAAGTTGTCTGTTACGGTCAGGTTGAGATTACCCAAGACCTGATGGAGGCTCGTCAAGCGGCTAACTTGCCTACCTATTACGAAGCATCCAATGTACAGCCACATGATGTTAAAAGTGATGCACCCTACGTTACCTTCACACAAGGTGGTGAAGAGTATCGTCTTGAGTGTGATTACATTGCGGGTTGTGACGGTTTCCACGGTGTATCTCGTCAAACGATTCCTGCGGATGTGCGTCAAGAGTTTGAACGCGTCTACCCATTTGGTTGGTTGGGTTTGCTTGCGGATGTTCCGCCATGCTCAGAGGAGTTGATTTACGCCAAGCACGAGCGTGGTTTTGCACTCGCTTCGCAGCGCTCACCCACACGTTCACGCTATTACATACAAGTGCCGTTGACCGATAAGGTTGAAGATTGGTCTGACGAAGCGTTCTGGGAAGAGCTAAAGTTGCGTCTACCACCTGACGTGGCAGCCAACATGCAGACTGGACCCAGCATTGAAAAGAGCATCGCGCCTCTTCGTTCATTTGTCTGTGAGCCGATGCAATACGGTAATCTCTTTCTAGTGGGTGATGCGGCTCATATCGTTCCTCCGACAGGCGCCAAAGGTTTGAATCTAGCGGCTGGTGATGTTGCTACCCTGTTGAAAGTATTACGTCGAGTTTATGAGCAGGGCGATAAAGAGTGTATCAACCAATACTCAGAGATCGCTTTGCGCCGCGTTTGGAATGCAGAGCGTTTCAGCTGGTGGATGACCAGTATGCTGCATGAGTTCGGTGATGAAGGAAATGACAGCGCCATGGATCCACAAATGCGTGATCGTTTCATGACCTCCGAGGTTAACTACTTCCTTAGCAGTGAAAATGGTAGACGTGTCATTGCAGAACAGTACGTTGGACTTCCCTACGAAGATTTAGCGTAGTAATGTGATCTAAGGATCAACGCCAGGCTGCTTGGTTGCTGCCTGGCGTTTTTGTTTTTAACGCAGGGTGAGCTTCAAGGAATGAAACGACTGCTTTCAATTGCCCCAGAGTGGGTCATTCTATCGGCCGGTATTATGGCCGCGTTTCATGTCGGTAAGCTGGCACCTGCGATTCCCGTTCTTCAATCTGATTTAGGGATCTCGCTTGTCGAGGCAGGGCTGTTGCTGTCGTTAGTTCAACTGGTGGGAATGAGTAGCGGCCTCGTTTGGGGTTTTTCCATCGGGCGGATTGGCCTTCGTCGTGCCGTTTTGTTGGGGCTCGGGATTCTAGCGTTATCCAGTTTCATTAGCGGATTTTTCTCTACGTCAACGCCCCTATTGGTGTCACGAGCGATCGAGGGAATGGGGTTTGTGTTAGTGGTTCTCTCCGGTCCCGGATTGATGCGTGCGCTAGTGCCCGCTGAACGTCTTAATATCAGTATCGGCTGGTGGGGGGCTTTCATGGGTTTTGGTGCAGGTGGCGCTATGTTGCTTGGTCCGTTTATTTTAGAACACCTGCACTGGTCCTACTGGTGGTGGATCAGTGCATTGTTCACGCTGTTGGCGCTTGGATGGGTCAAGCAGGCTATTCCTGCCTCTGTCGATTCAGAGGCTCGATCTGAGATGCAACATGGGCTGATAGCACATCTCTATGAGAGCTTAAGTCAGGTGTTGCGAAAGCCGGCTCCTTGGTTGTTGGCCGTGATGTTTGCCGCCTATTCAGGTCAGTGGCTAGCGGTGATTGGTTTCTTACCCACCATCTACAATGATGCCGGACTATCGGGATTGGTCGTGGCGATGTTAACGGCCTTAGTGGCGATCATTAATGCAGCGGGTAATGTGTTGGGTGGTCGTTTGTTACACCTAGGTTGGCAACCCGAGCGACTGATCATGCTGGTCTTTGCGTTAATGGGGCTTATGACGTGGATTACCTTCTCGGCACTGTTTGCGGGACAGGTCGGCTGGCAGTTTGCAGCAGTGCTGATCTTTTCAGCCGCGGGCGGCATTATTCCAGCCATCCTTTTTGCACTAGCGGTACAGCGTACACCAAGATCCGATTTAGTACCTGTCACCATCGGATGGGTGCAGCAGATGTCAGCCTTTGGCCAACTCAGTACACCCCCACTGTTTGCCTTGGTGGCGACATGGGTTGGGGGGTGGCACCTGACTTGGCTGATGACCGGCGGGCTATCACTCCTTGGTATCGTTTTGGCTTGGCGCCTCTCTTTCGCTCGGTAAGTGATTCTGTTCTAAGCACTCAACCTATACTCCTCTTTAGATCGCTTTTCTCACCTTGATTGGCCTATTGAAATCGATTACATTGATCTAATGTTATAAAGTAACATTTTGTTCGAGGTCAGTATGAGTTTGCGAGTTGCTCCACTTCTTCTAGTGCTGTCTGTAGCGTCGACCGTTGACGCGGAAGTTCGTCATGCCGGCGCCCACGTGCACGGTGTTCATCAGCTTCAAATGGTACAAGATGGTTCGTTGTTGTCGGCCACATACACCATGCCAGCTGGGCAACTAGAGGAAGTGACCCCAGCATCGGATCACAAACATGACGCGCATCATCACGACGACCATGACCATGGTCATAGTGAGGGTGATTCTTTGATCGGTCAGGAGGGTTTAGAGTCATTCCGGACCTACCGTACGTTGTTTGACGCCGAGGCTATCCAACAGCACTGCACATTAACCGATTATCAGTTCGAACTGCGCGCAGTGGTAGCTGATCAGGATGACCCTCATGCGGGGCACAAAGATGCTATTCTTGAATATCAATTTAATTGTGGCGATGCGTTTGCACTCAAGACGATCGTGATCAACGCTTTTAAAGCGTTTGACGATCTTGAAACGGTTTACTTTGAAGCTCTTTTGGCTGGCGAGGGCTTGAGTATGAGCCTGACGTCGGCGGAATATCGAGTAGAGCTTTGATACTTAACTTTGATCAAGTCACACACCACTACCCTGGTGACGAGGCGCCCATTGAGCTGCCAAGCTTTGCTTTATCATCGGGTGATAGGGTTTTGGTGATGGGGCCCTCGGGTAGTGGTAAATCGACGCTGCTGAATCTGGTGACAGGTGCCCAGCCTCTGCAGTCAGGCTCAATCGAGCTATTGGATTACCACTATGCAACACTCTCAGCTCGTCAGTTGGATCGCCTCAGGGCTGATCACATCGGCATTATTTTTCAGTCACTAAACTTAGTTCCCTATCTAAATGGCTTCGATAATGCACTGTTAGGTCTGCAGTTCTCTAAGAGACGGTCAGCACGGAGTCCTAGCCAGACTCAAGAGGTTTTGCAGATTTCACATGGGCTAGGTCTTAGCGAGGCGCTACTGAACAAGCCGGCTAATCAACTCAGTGTTGGGCAGCAACAACGAATCGCCGTGATTAGGGCGTTGCTAGGGCGGCCTGAGCTAATTGTTGCTGACGAGCCCACGTCGGCACTGGACGAGCGCTCTACGAATCAATTTATGACGGAGTTAATGGAGTCGTTTGATCCATCCGAACAAGCGGTATTGATGGTCAGTCACAACCCTTTGTTGATCCCCTATTTTGATCGAGTATTGGAGTTACCGGGATGATCAAATTTGCGATCAAGTCACTTCGTGCTCGTTGGTTGCCAGTCCTTTTGGTGCTGATCTCATTAACCGCTTCTATGGTTCTGTTGCTTAGCGTTGATCGCATTCAAACGGCCACTAAAAACGGGTTCAATCAGAGTATCAATGGTGTTGATCTTCTGGTGGGTCCCCGCAGCGGCGATATTGAGCTGCTGCTCTACACAGTCTTCCACATTGGCCAACCGACGAACAACATTACGCTGCAGACTATCGATGATTTAGCGGCGCGTCCCGATATCGATTGGGTTGTCCCCATCGCTTTGGGGGACAGTCACAAAGGCTACCGTGTGATTGCAACGACACCGGACTATTTTGAAAAAATCAGGTACGCCGTTGATCAGCCCGTTAGGTTTCAAACAGGGCAAGCCTTTTCCGAGTTGAACCATGTTGTAGTGGGGCATCAAGTGGCTAAAGAACTTGGCTATCAGGTGGGAAGTCAGCTCTATGTGACTCATGGATCGGGTCGCCAATTGAGTCGCCAACACGATGATTACGCCTTCTCTGTATCGGGCGTACTGGAGCCGACGGGAACACCGATTGATAAAGCGGTATTTGTATCGCTTCAAGGGTATGAGTTGATTCACTTAGGCTGGCAGAGTGGTCGCCAACTCTTTGGTCTCGATCAGGTTGATGTCAGCAAAATACCCTTAGATAAACTGAAACCGGATACGGTAACGGCCGCCTTCGTTGGGCTTAAATCAAAGGTTTCCCTGTTTAGGGTTTCCCGATCGCTCTCGCAATATTCTGCTGAAGCGATCTCGGCTGTGATACCCAGTCTTGCTCTGAGTGAACTCTGGTCGATTGTCGGGATGGTCGATAAGGTATTTAAGCTGTTGAGTTGGATTGTCATCGGTATCGCGACAGTCGGCATGGTGACGATGACGCTCTCTACTTTGGATGCGCGTAACCGAGAGATGGCCATACTCAGAGCTTGTGGTGCTTCACCGCTTTTTGTCTCGGGTCTGGTACTGACTGAATCGCTGCTGGTCGGACTGTCGGCGATATTGTTAGCGGTCGGTTTGGTATTCATGGTTACCTTCGCGGCTCAGGATCTGTTGTTGGCCGAGTTGGGTATCATTGCAGAGGTGAGTTGGTTAAGCAGTCAGGAGATGATCACGCTACTCACTATTTTGAGTGTGGGGCTGGTCAGTAGCTTATTACCGGCCGTCATGGTTTATAAACGATCGTTAAGCAGTAGTTTGTTAAAGTGATGAATAGAAATAAAACACTCACAGGGTTTATGTGGGGCGCTATGGCCCTGTTGTGTAGCGCTCTGGCTTTTGCAGCTCCACCAACTGATGCTGATTATGAGCGCTGGCAAGCTAACTGGGACGCCTTAGTACCGATTGATGCCTATTCATTTATCCCCGATGAGATAACGGAAGAGGTCTGGGGCGATCCACTGTTTAATCAGCAAATTGAGAATGCCAGTAGGGCACTGAATACCGCACTTGATGGCGTAAAAATCGATATTGCAGGCTTCATGGTCCCCATCAAATTCAGTGGTGATAAGGTTTTCCAATTTTTGTTAGTGCCCGAGGCCGGTATGTGTATTCATGTCCCACCCCCGCCGGTCAACCAAACCATTCTTGTCGATATGGGTGAGGGCTTTACTGAGTTTCGAAGTTTATACGAGCCAGTCGTTGTCAACGGTACGATTCGCGTCGGCGAAAATAGAGTCGACCTGCAAGCCAATAACCAAGAAGAGCATACGAACTCTAACTACGTTCAAAGTACGTATGAGAGTGCTGATAGCGGCTACACTCTGGTTCAACCAGAAGTTGAAACGCTGGAGTGGGAGTGAGCCCTCTTCGTAGGGTTACTTTATTGTGTATCCGATCTTATGCAAAAACAGCATACCAGCAATCATTAGCACTAGGGCACCGATGAGTGCTCCAAGGTAAGATCCTGAAAGGTCTGCAACATATCCTGCAAATATCGGTGCAACGATTTGAGCAACCCCAAAACTGATAGTCAGTTTTGCCATCGCTTTGGCTGGGTTGTAGGGGAATGCACGTCCCACAATAGCCAAAGTTAGGCTGACAATTCCTGCAAAGGTTCCACCCCAGAAAGCGGCGGCAATGAAGCTGGCCAGACTGTGGTCTGTCACTAGTGGCAAGATAAACGAAATAATTTGAATAATGTAAGCCAACTGCAGCGCTTGTATCTGTCCAATGCGGCTAGCAATCTTATCCCAAATCAGTGCCGATGGCGCCGCACAGAGCCCAACAATGACCCAGACCCAACCACCTTTACCGGCTAACTGAGGGGTGTTCTGCAAAATGTCGATAATGAATGTGGCGCTGATGACGTAACCCACACCGGCACAGAAATAGGTGGCGATCAGCAGGTTCATGAACCGTGAATCGGGCTCTTCAGCTTGATTGGAAGTGCCTACTTCGAATTTCGGTGGATAGGGCATCCAAAGCCAGGCAGGTATAAGAAATATAGCGCCCATAATGGCAAGGTCTTGCCACTGTTGATCCCAGCTTAACTCGGCTGAAAATAGGGCGGTTATAAGTCCGGTGAAGACAATGCCTATACCCATTCCGATGAAATGGACCCCTAACTGCGGTTTGAAATGGTTGGCACGCAACCAGTTGATGACCAGTCCTGAGGCTAGCAGAAGCCCCGCGGTGCTTGAAATGCCCGATAGGAACCTAAGTATTGACCAGAGCAGCTGGTCCTCGGTTAGGCCGGTACCATAGGTGGTGACCGTCGCCAGTACCAGATAAAAACGGTAGAGGTGAAATTTAGCAGACAGCTCTTTGATATTCGCCGCTAAGATGGCCCCGACTAGATAGCCGATGTAGTTGTAGGTTGCTAACCAACCGCCCACTAACTTTGAGAGATCTGTCTGCTCTAACATTTGCGGCAGCAGAGGCGTGTAGGCGAATCGAGCAATGCCAACCGTTAGGATCATTGAACAGATGCCAGCAAAGATAACCTTGTTACGCTCACGTGATAAATCTGAGTTTGCAGCGGTAGTGTTCACGATGTTCAATTCCTAAAGTGGTTCCTCACTCTAATGCGAAAAAGTAGATAAATGTATTAAACCTTTAGTGCATCGATTTTAAGATGTGAAATGCCTATTTGTACTTGCTCGGTTTGAGGGACAGAAAACCTTTCATAAATAGATCGGCTCTGGATATAAAAACAGCGAGTAGAATCAAAGCGCAACCGAGTAGTTGCGAAGCAGCCATTGTTTCATCGAGCCATATCATGCCGAGGATGGCTACCCAGACTGGCTCCATCGTTAGGATTAGTGCACCTCGACTTGCGGGCCCAAGCTTCAGTGAGTAAGTCTGAAGAAAAAAACGTAGGCTGGTACCAATTAACACGCTGGCAAGAAACCAGCCTAGAATCGAGATCTCGGCGTTAATGGTCCAGCTTTCGGTTAACAATGAGATCGGCAACAGAACAGCGCCCGCTGTCAGCAGTTGACCCGAAGTCAGTGCTCTTAACGGTGTTTTAGCGGCGGCGCGACTATTGATGTTTAGGTAGATTGCAAAGGAGATTGCTGA
>JAAZVX010000059.1 GCA_018623095.1 Marinobacterium sp.
CTCAGGGCCTGGAGCAATCCTCACTATTAAAAACGCTGTCTCAATTCCCAGGTCTTGAACATCGTTGTCAGTGGGTTGCAGAGAAAGATGGCGTGAGCTGGTTTAACGACTCTAAAGGGACCAATCTTGGCGCTACTCTAGCAGCAGTAGGCGGTCTTGGAGAGACTCAGGAACGCAATAATTCATTGATTCTAATCGCTGGTGGGCAGGCCAAAGGGCAGGACTTTTCTGGTTTGAAACGTCCCAGCCAACGTTACCTAAAATCACTCATTCTGATCGGTGAAGATCGCCAGCAGATGGCCAATGAGATCGAATTTGAAACAACGCTGTTTGCCGATTCGTTGATGGATGCAGTGCGTTTGGCTGAGTCACAAGCTAAGTCGGGGGATGCGGTTCTCTTATCACCAGCCTGTGCCAGCTTTGATATGTTCTCAGGGTTTGAAGATCGCGGCCATCAGTTTGTTACGGCGGTGAATGAGGTGTTGTCATGCGATTAACACTTCCAAACGTCAGTAAGTTGTGGGACTTCAAATTGCCAGCCGAGCTGCGTGTTCCGAAGGGAACTTTGCCGTTCGACCCTCTGTTGATGTTGAGTATGCTGGCGTTGATGCTGACGGGTCTTGTCATGATCTCATCAGCCTCAATGGATGTGGCAGCGGCTAAGTTTGGTGGGCCCTTCTTTTTCATATTCAGACACGGTCTGTTCGTTGCAGCCGCGCTGTTAGCTGTAATGTTGCTGGTGCGCATTCCGATAGCCGTTTGGGAGCGTTTTTCGGTCTGGTTGCTCTTTTTGGGTCTTCTCTTGCTGTTGATCGTGTTGGTGCCAGGCATCGGCCGCGAGGTGAATGGTAGTCAGCGATGGATAGGTTTGGGTAGCTTCAACTTGCAGGCATCTGAGGTCGCTAAGGTCTGCATGGTTATGTTTATCGCGGGCTATCTGGTGCGTCGTCTGCACGAGGTGAGATCAACCTGGAAGGGCGTTGTTAAGCCGGCGATTCCACTAGCGTTCTATGTATTTGCCCTCTACCTAGAGCCCGATTACGGTGCCATCGTCGTCACAACCGCAACAGTGATGGGCATGATTTTCTTGGGCGGGATGCGTCTTCTCCAGTTGGTGACTGTTGTGGGTGTTGTCGGTGTGTTGGTGGGTGCGATGGCATTGACTCAAACCTACCGTCTGAAACGCCTGCAATCGTTCTCTGATCCTTGGGCGGATCCTTATGGGGCAGGTTATCAGCTCTCACAAGCGCAGATCGCTTTTGGTCGAGGCGAATGGTTTGGAACGGGACTGGGTAACAGTGTGCAAAAACTCTTCTACCTACCTGAGGCGCACACCGACTTTGTCTACTCAGTACTTGCTGAAGAGCTTGGGCTCATTGGTGCCATGGCAATCGTGATGCTGTACGTGGTGCTAATCGCTCGAATCTTCTTGATTGGTCGTCAGGCTGAAAAGCAGCAGCGCTTCTTTATGAGTTACATCTCTTATGGTTTTGGCTTCATTCTTGCTGGTCAGGCGATGATTAACATCGGTGTCAACGTGGGTGCACTACCCACTAAGGGGCTGACACTGCCATTGATGAGTTACGGTGGATCCTCACTAATTATCTGTGCGGCGATGATCGCTATTGTCCAACGCGTCGATTACGAGCTGAAACGTGAGCGTCTGGGAATGCAGCCCGTTGAAAGCCGCTGGAGTCGTTTCTGGTCAAAGTGGACACAGGAGGCCTCTCATGAGTCAGCCTAAACGTCTACTCATTATGGCCGGCGGCACGGGTGGTCATGTCTACCCAGCGCTTGCGGTGGCCGATCTGTTACGTCATGAAGGGCATCATGTGGAGTGGCTTGGTTCCGTGCGGGGCATTGAGAACCGAGTGATTCCAGAGGCCGGCATTCAGCTGCATGCCATCAACGTGTCTGGTCTACGAGGCAAAGGTAAGTTAAGCCTCATCGCCGCGCCGTTTAAATTGATGAAAGCCCTTTGGCAAGCCTTCAACGTCGTTAAACAGGTTCAGCCTGATGCCGTTCTCGGTATGGGTGGGTTTGCATCAGGTCCAGGTGCGGTTGCTGCTTGGTTGCTCAACAAACCACTTGTGATTCATGAGCAAAACGCTGTCGCTGGATTTACCAATACCCAGTCACGCCGCTTTGCTCGTCGTGTACTGCAAGCCTTTCCAAATGCCTTTAAATCTGGCGCGCAAGGTGAAGTGGTTGGTAACCCTATTCGTGGGCCAATATTGGATGTTGCTGCCCCTAGCGGGAGATTTGCAGAGCGTAGCGGTCCCATTAACTGCTTGGTCGTGGGTGGAAGTTTGGGTGCGCTGGCGATCAATGATTTAGTGCCTCAAGCGGTCGCTACACTGTCTACGCAAGAGCGCCCCAATCTCAGGCATCAATCAGGCCCTACGCACATTGAACGTTGCCAGCGTGCTTACTTGGAAGCAGGTGTCGAAGCCGATGTGGTGCCCTACATCGAGTCGATGGATGAAGCTTACGCTTGGGCCGATCTGGTCATTTGTCGAGCGGGAGCGTTGACCGTCTCTGAAATTGCTATTGCCGGTGTGCCTGCTCTGTTTGTTCCGTTCCCACATGCGGTCGATGATCATCAAACCGCAAATGCGCAGTATTTGGTTAATGCAAATGGTGCGGAACTGATTGCACAAAAGGATTTAACAGCTGAGGGGCTCGCCCTCTGGCTGAAACAACATCAATCTCGAACCGATCTGTTGGCAATGGCTAATGCATCGCGTTCTCAGGCGAAACCAGACGCAACCCGTCGGGTCGCTGATATCTGTTTGGAGGTGGCCCTATGAGCCCAAAAGCCGGACATCGTAAAGAGTATGAAGTTCCAGAGATGCGCCGTATCAACCGAATTCATTTTGTGGGTATCGGCGGTGTAGGTATGTGTGGCATCGCTGAGGTTCTGTTGAACCAGGGGTATGCTATTTCGGGATCCGATATTCGTGAATCAGCGGTGACCAATCGACTCAAATCACTGGGAGCGACTATTTTCATTGGTCATGCACCTGACAATGTCGAAGGCATTGATGTTTTAGTGACCTCAACCGCAGTTGATCAAACGAATCCTGAAGTTGCCCGCGCTAAAGAGAAGCTAATCCCAATCGTACGCCGCGCTGAGATGTTGGCTGAGTTGATGCGTTACCGCCATGGAATTGCAGTGGCAGGCACGCACGGGAAAACCACGACGACCAGCTTGGTTGCCTCCATTCTTGCAGAAGCTCAACAATCGCCGACCTTTGTCATAGGTGGTCGCTTAACCAGCGCTGGCACCAATGCACAGCTTGGCCGTAGCCGATACTTAGTCGCTGAAGCGGATGAGTCGGATGCCTCGTTCTTGCATCTGCAGCCGATGGTCGCAATTGTGACTAACATCGATGCCGATCATATGGACACCTATGACGGTGACTTCGGCAAGCTAAAGCAGACCTTTATTCGTTTTCTGCAGAACCTTCCCTTCTATGGCTTGGCTGTCATGTGTATCGATGATCCCGTTGTTCGTGAATTGATGCCAGAGGTGGGTCGTCCAATGCTCAGCTACGGCTTCTCTGATGATGCTGATTTTAAAGCGTACGACCTAGAACAGAACGGACTGCAGAGTCGTTTTAAAGTGAGACGCCCAGGTGGACTTAGCGATCTATCGGTCTGCCTCAATATGCCAGGGCGCCACAACGTGTTGAACGCACTGGCTGCGATTGCTGTGGCTACTGATGAAGAGATCGATGATGCCGCAATCTGCCGAGCATTAGAGAAGTTCGAGGGTGTTGGTCGTCGTTTCCAGGTATTGGGTGAGCTGCCACTTGAGGGTGGCAGCGTGACACTGGTTGATGATTACGGTCACCACCCACGCGAGGTTCAGGCAGTTATTAGCGCTGTTGAAGAGGGGTGGCCAGGACGTCGTTTAGTCATGGTCTATCAGCCTCACCGTTACACTCGTACGCGTGATCTATACGAGGATTTTGTGCAGGTGTTGCAGCGTCCAGATCAGCTGCTACTGCTTGAAGTCTATGCCGCTGGTGAAGAGGTGATCCCGGGTGCCGATACGCGATCCCTCTGCCGTTCTCTTCGTCAACGAGGCAAAGAGCCTATTTTCGTTGAATCAAACGAGCACATAGCCAAGATGTTGAAAGAGGTTTTACAGCCGGGTGATCTGCTACTGACGCAGGGTGCGGGCAACATCACAACCTTGGCTCATCAACTTCGTGAACACTGGGGTGAGGTCTAGTTCTGATGGCTGAATCGATCACTAAATACTCCACCGAAGAGTTGCAGAGCTTGGGTCGCGTCGCCGTCATAATGGGTGGCAATGCATCAGAACGTCAGGTCTCTTTGAACAGCGGTCATGCGGTATTAGGTGCGTTGCAGAGTGCAGGTGTTGATGCATTCGCACTGGATCTGACGGGCGATGGCCAGAACCCTTTAACACAACTGGTCGAAACCGAATTTGATCGTGCCTTTTTGATTGTTCACGGACCCGGTGGTGAAGATGGTCAGCTACAGGGCGCGCTGGAGCTGATCAATAAGCCTTATACCGGCAGTGGTGTCGCTGCCTCAGCCGTTGGCATGGATAAGATGCGCACTAAACAGCTGTGGATGGGGGCTGGTCTTCCAACACCCGCTTACGCTTCACTCTGTCCAAACAGTGATTTTAACCAGATTGTTGAAGACCTTGGACTGCCATTGATGGTGAAGCCAGCCAATGAGGGATCGAGTATCGGTATGAGTCGGGTGAACAGCGCACAAGAGCTGCAAAAGGCTTATACGCTGGCCGCTCAGTTTGATAGCCGAGTGATCGCTGAACAGTGGGTTCACGGTCCTGAGTTCACTGTCGCAATCCTAAATGGACGTGCGCTTCCGGTTATTCGCCTTGTAACGCCTCATGAATTTTACGATTTCGAGGCTAAGTACCAAGCAAATGATACTCAATATTTGTTCGATACAGGTTTGGACAGCGAGCAGATTGAGCAGATGCAAAATCTGGTTGAACAGGCTTTTGAAGTGGTCGGCTGCAGTGGTTGGGGGCGTGTGGATTTGATGATGGATCAAGCTGGCCAATTTCAGTTACTCGAAGTGAACACCACACCAGGTATGACGGATCACAGCTTGGTTCCAATGGCAGCTAAACAGGTGGGTATTAGCTTTACTGAGCTGTGCGTCGAAATAGTCATGGAGGCTCGGTAGTCGTGGCATTCAGCCTTCCTTGGAATAAATCGATCCCCGCGCAGGTGGATGAGATCGTTAAGACACAATCGACAGCGGCTGAAGAGACGGAAATTCTCTTTGAGCGGGCTGATCGATTGGTTGAATCCAAGGTGGCTAATGAATCGGATTGGATCTGGAAACCAGTACTGGTATTGACCATCTGCGGCATTTTGCTGTCACTGATATTTACTGCAGTTCGAGAGTACACCCTGTGGTTAAACCGTCCAGTTGAGACGGTTGTTGTCGATGGTGCCACTCGTCATATTGATAAGACCATCATCGCTAATCAGGTAGCCGCTGGCATCAATGGACGCATTTTGGAGCTCGATTTAAGTGCCATTCAAGATCGCTTAGTTGAGGAGCCATGGATCAATGAGGTTGAAGTTCGCCGAGCTTGGCCACCGGCATTGCAAGTGAAGTTAATTGAAGAGGTGCCCGTCGCACGTTGGGGAAATCGTGGCCTATTGAATCACCAAGGCGATATTTTCTGGCCTGAGAAGGTCGATGCCTATCAAGCCCTTCCTGAGTTGTCCGGTCCTTCACACGAAACGGTTCGAATTATGCAGCAGTTTAGGGATCTCAATTCGCTGTTTATTCGATCGGGCATAACTTTGGCGGGGCTGGAGCTGGAGTCTCGTGGTGCATGGACACTGCATCTCAATAATGGAATCAAAGTGATCGCAGGTCGTGATGATCTGATGCCCAGACTTAGGCGCTTCATACAGGTTTATGAAACGCAGCTGGTAGAGCAGCAAGAGTCAATTAAAGAGGTTGATATCCGTTACACCAATGGTGTGGCGGTTAAATGGAAAACGAGTTCAGGAACTACAGGTTCCTAAAACAGGTTTTCGCGACTCAATCAGCAGAAGTTGAGCGTGAGTATTTAAATGCTTCATCCCTATTGGGGAATAGGGTTGAAAGGGGGAGAGAAAATGTTTCAGTTAATTGATCACGCCGCAGAAGGTGCAAAGATCAAAGTAGTAGGCGTCGGTGGCGGTGGCGGTAACGCGGTTGCCCATATGCGCACACAAGCTATGGATGGGGTGCAGTTTATCTGTGTGAATACTGATGCTCAGGCTCTGAGTGATATCACGTTGAGTGAGGCGCTGCATATTGGTCGCGAGACGACTAATGGCCTGGGTGCTGGCGCTAATCCAGAGGTTGGACGTGCGGCGGCACAAGAGAGTCGCGACGCCATTGCTGAGCAGTTGTCAGGTGCCGATATGGTATTCATTACCGCAGGTATGGGAGGTGGTACCGGTACTGGTGCAGCCCCCGTGGTTGCTGAAGTGGCACGTGAATTGGGTGCGTTGACAGTGGCGGTTGTGACAAGGCCTTTCAAATTTGAAGGAAGAAGCCGGATGCGCATTGCGGATCAGGGCATCGCTGAACTTAAAGAGGCTGTCGACTCTCTAATTATCATTCCCAATGAGCAACTGATGAGCGCACTGGGTAGCAAAGTGACCCTGATTAAGGCATTTGCTGAAGCCAACAATGTGCTCAAAGGAGCAGTCGAAGGCATCTCTGATCTGATCACACGCCCTGGCATGATCAACGTCGATTTTGCCGATGTGCGAACTGTCATGACAGAGATGGGTATGTCGATGATGGGCACAGGTCGTGCGGTAGGTGATGATCGTGCACGCATCGCGGCAGAACAAGCTGTTCAAAGTCCTCTTTTAGAGGGTGTGGATCTTAAAGGCGCCAAGAGTGTCTTGGTTAATGTAGCGGCGGATAAAGACCTTAGCTTGGGTGAGTTTTCAGAAGTGGGTGATCTGGTTGCAGAGTATGCCGCTGAAGATGCCACTATTGTGGTTGGTACCGTGGTTGATGAGAGTCTTGGTGATGAAATTAAGGTCACTGTGGTGGCAACTGGTTTAAGCTCGGTGCAGCAGGGTGCCAAGCCAGAGCCTGTGCTTGTTGTTGAAAACTCAGAGCCAAAAGCGAAAGTGGATATCAATAACTTTGAACTTCCAGAGATCCTCAAACGGACTAATATCGAAGCGTTACTCGATAAACCGGAGCCCGAAGATCCCTATGCGGATCTCGATTATTTGGACGTTCCGACCTACCTTCGTCGCTGAACGGAACCTGAATATTTTTTTGGTAAACGCTATGAAGCGGGGTGGCTTTCCTTTATGATGTGCGGTTAATACATCATAACTGGATTGGTTGCCCCCGCGGATGATTAAACAGCGCACACTTAAAAACAGCATTAAAGCGACAGGTATTGGTCTGCACTCAGGTCAAAAAGTCTACCTGACACTGCGCCCAGCTCCTGTGAATACGGGCATTATCTTTCGTCGTGTGGATCTTGATCCTGTGGTTGAAATTCCTGCTGTTGCGCACAATGTTTCAGATACCACGCTGTCAACCAACATCTCTTCAGATGGCGCTCGTGTCGCTACGATTGAACACCTTCTCTCTGCACTGGCAGGTCTAGGTATCGATAATGCCTACATTGAGCTAAGTGCCGAAGAGGTTCCGATCATGGATGGCAGTGCAGCGCCATTCGTCTTCCTGGTTCAGTCTGCTGGTATTGAAGAGCAGAACGCGCCTAAGCAGTTCATCCGTATCCTTAAAGAGGTTCAGGTTGAACACGAAGGCAAGATCGCTAAGTTCCTTCCATTTAATGGATTCAAAGTCGGCTTTCAGATTGAGTTTGATCACCCTGTGTTTGAAAACCGCACTCAGCACGCCGCTCTCGATTTCTCGAGCACCTCATTTGTAAAAGAGGTGGCACGAGCTCGTACCTTTGGCTTCATGCGTGATATCGAATACCTACGCTCTCAAAATCTGGCGCTGGGTGGCAGCTTCGACAACGCAATCGTGGTGGATGACTACCGTATTCTCAATGAAGACGGCCTTCGTTACGAAGATGAGTTCGTTAAACACAAGATTCTTGATGCGGTTGGTGACCTCTACCTACTGGGTAAGAGCCTGATTGGCGAGTTTTACGGTGATAAATCAGGTCACTTCCTGAATAACCGTCTACTTCGAACGCTTCTTGAAGATCAATCGGCGTGGGAGGTCGTGACCTTCGAAACGGATGATCACAAAGCACCAATCTCATATCAGCGACCTGCAGCTGCTGTCTGATAGAGCAAAACATGTTATAAAACAGGGCCGACTTAGTTCGGCCCTATTTTTTTGAAAAATAGGTAAGGGTTTACTCAGTA
>JAAZVX010000060.1 GCA_018623095.1 Marinobacterium sp.
AAGCCGTGTTGCGCCACTGGTTGCTGCTTTGCTTCTTCTGCTGTTCTTCCGCGTTTGCGGGAACGGCAGAGGAGACAGAAAAGAGGATCAAACAGTTGACTGCGCAGATGCAGTCGCTGCAAAACAGTGTCGCTAAAAAACAGGGTGAACAGCAGGCGCTTCAAAAAAAACTTCGCGAAGATGAGCAAAAGATCGCTGAAATTGCCGCTAAAAAGCGCAAAGTGTCTCTTTCTATTCGCAAGTTGACAGGTCGCGTTAATTTCCTCAGTAGGGATCAGGCCCGCTTAAAGCAAGCCGTTGAGAAAGAGCGCACGCTGTTAATCTCTCTACTTAAAGAGCAGTACCGTAAGGGTCGTCAGCCAAGGCTAAAGATGATTCTCAGTGGGACCGAGCCTCAAGCGGTTGATCGCATGCTTCGATACTACGACCATTTAAGCGCGCTATTAAAAAGTCGAGTGACCAACTACCAACAGCTACTCGGTGATTTTGATCAGAATCGTGCTGATTTGAGCTCGACGGAATCGCAGTTGTTGGCTGAGCAAAGTGCATTGAGCAAGCAAGAAGATCGGCTTAATCAAGCCTATCGTCAGCGCCTAGAGACCTTAGATAAGATCAAACAAGAGATTGGCAGTGATAAAAACAAAATCGCTAAGCTCGAGCAAGATCGCAAGCAACTTGAGTCGCTATTAGTCGAGATTCAACAGTCGCTAAAAGATAACCTTATCGATATTGATAATCCTGAGATTGCGAAGCGTAAAGGTAAGCTGAATTGGCCTGTATCCGGCAAGTTGGCTCTTAAATACGGCAGCCAAAAGAGCACACTTTCAACGGATGGGATCTTCATCAGTTCCGATTCAGGTAAGGCTGTTAAAGTGGTACATCCAGGGCGAGTTGTCTTCTCTGAGTGGTTAAGAGGCTATGGTCTTTTGATCATAGTGGACCACGGTAATGACTACCTCAGCCTTTATGGTCACAATCAAAGTCTCTTGCGTAACACAGGTGATTGGGTGCAAGCGGGTGAGACCATATCACTCACGGGTAATAGTGGTGGCTATGATCAGACTGGCCTCTACTTCTCATTACGGCATAATGGCAAGAGTGTAAACCCAGTGCCCTGGCTCAATAAAAAGAGATAATACTAATCAGTGATAGGTGGTCTTATGTTGTTTCGTTCCTTCAGCTTTCTGCTCCTCTCAAGTCTCCTATCATTTAATGCCTTGGCCTACCCAACCGAACAGACCAGTGAAGAGCCCACCGAAAATCAGTTGCCTCTTGATGAGCTGCGTCGTTTTGCTGAAGTGTTCAGCAGCATTAAAAAGAGCTACGTCGAACCTGTGACGGATCAGCAGTTATTAGAGGATGCGATTGCGGGCATGGTGCGTGGTTTGGATCCACACTCCGACTATCTGATTAAAGAGGCTTTCGATAACCTTCAGGAGCATACGAATGGCGAGTTCGGTGGTCTGGGTATTGAAGTCGGCATGAAAGATGGTTTTGTTCACGTCATCACTCCGCTGGATGATACGCCCGCTCAAGAGGCAGGCATCAAAGCGGGTGACCTGATCACTAAACTGGGTGATACCCCAGTTCAAGGCATGTCACTCAGCGATGCCGTTAAATTGATGCGCGGAAAAATAGGTGAACCGATCCGCATCACCATCATGCGTGAAGGGGCTGAAGCGCCCTTTGAGGTTGAGTTAGTTCGTGCAGCGATCAAAATTCGAAGTGTCAGAAATCGTCTTTTGGAGCCTGGTTTTGGCTATGTTCGTATCAGTGAGTTCCAAGCCAATACTGGTCAAGATCTATTAGATGCTCTTGCTAAACTACAAAAAGATGAGGCCCTAAAGGGCTTGGTTTTGGATCTGCGCAACAACCCTGGGGGTGTGCTACAAGCAGCCGTTGCGGTCTCGGACGCGTTCTTGGATGAGGGTCTGATTGTCTACACAGAGGGACGCATTGCTCGATCTGAGTTGGAGTTCACCGCCACAGATGCTCTGGCCATTGATAATGTGCCACTAATCGTGCTGATTAATGGTGGATCTGCGTCTGCGTCAGAGATCGTTGCCGGTGCACTGCAGGATCAGAAACGTGCCGTCATCATGGGTACTCAGAGCTTTGGTAAAGGGTCGGTACAAACAGTCGTTCCGCTATCAGAAGATCGCGCTGTCAAGATCACCACCGCACGCTACTTTACGCCCAATGGACGCTCTATCCAGGCGCAGGGTATTACGCCTGACGTTGTGGTTGAGGATCTGCAGTTAGACCGAAAATCCGCTAACTTAGATCGAGTTCGTGAAGTAGATCTGGCGGGCCATTTGGAAAATGAGACTGAAGAGACCGTTCAAGCTACCGTTCAGTCAGACATTGCGAGCGATGACTTCCAACTCTATCAAGCGCTCACCATGCTTAAAGCGCTGAACATTCTTAATCGATGATTGATCGACTATGAAGGTTCACAATTTAGGCTGTTCAGGCGGTCTGGCAGAGGGTCTGTTCACCACCAGCTTTTTATTAGATGGGCGTATTCTGTTAGATGGGGGTACTGGGGTTGGTTCACTTAGCTTAGCGCAGATGAACCAGATAGAAGCGGTTTTATTGACCCATGCCCACATGGATCATATTGCTGGTGTTGCCATGATGCTCGCTTCCATTTCGGAGCAACGTGAAAAGCCCATTACCCTTGCAGCTCCCAAAGCAGTGCTCAATGCGATCCAGTCACATATATTTAACTGGGAGATTTGGCCGGACTTTTCAAAGATTCCCAATGAACAAACCCCTATCCTCGATTATCTTGAACTTAAGCCTCAGCAAACCACTGAACTAAACGGCTACAGCGTTATGCCTTTGCCGTTGTCACATACTGTGCCTAGTTTTGCTTATCGAATTGAACAGTGCGATCAGGCTTTCTGCTTTTTTGGGGATACAGGGCCGACCGACCTCGTTTGGCAGGTGCTTAATCAACAACCGGTTTCAGATCTCTTTATAGAGCTCTCTTACAGTCAAGAGTTTGACGAATTAGCAGCGATCAGTAAGCACTATACTTCGCAGACCTTGATTGAAGATCTGGCAAAGTTGGAAATCCCCGCTAAGGTGCATCTGATGCACCTAAAGCCGGGGGCAGAAGATCGGATTATTGAGGAGTTTTTGGCTCGCTCTCAATCACTGCCTCATCAATTCGACCTGTGTCAGAAGATCAACACCTTTATGGTCTAACGCTGATCGTCAACCTTACCGCTCCCACTGATTGGCCAGCCTGCCACCGCTTGTGCAATAAGCAGCACAATCAGCGTAAGCATTGGGAGTGTCCAGGCTTGCTGCCAGTCGTACAGAGCACCAATCAAACTCGGTGCAACGCTGGCGAGGAGATAACCAACCCCTTGTACCATCGCTGAGAGCGCCGTTGCTTGGCGCATATCATGTGATTTTAAAGCGATCAGAGCCAATGCCAGTGACAGGGATGCCCCACCATAGGTGCCCAAACATGCAACCCACAGATATCGGCCCTCAATGGGTGCCAACCAGATCCCTGTAACACCTACCAATCCGATTACCGTGATGATCGCAACAAGTGTGCGTTGAGTGGGTAATTTCGCTGCAATCATTGGGGTTAAGAGTGCGGCGGGTATACCGATCATGGTGAAGATAGCCGTCATCAATCCCGCTTCTGCATCACTCAATCCTGCATCCATAAAGATACGCGGAAGCCAGGTAGCTAATACATAGAATTGAATCGACTGTAGACCCATAAACGAGGCTAGAGACCAGGCACGGGGTAAACGCCATACGCTGCTACTGACGCTGTTGGGCGCTGCCGGTTTAAACTTAACTCGAAGCATGGGCAGCCAGACTAGCAGCGCAATGATCGGCAGTATGGCCCAGACAATCATTGGAACGTGCCAATCACTGAAAGCATCCCGCATGGGTATCGCGGAGTAGAAGCTGAATGCGGCTCCAGTGGTCAACACTAGGGTGTAAACACCAGTGAGGGAACTGGCATTTTCGGGGAAAAGCCCCTTAACCAACGATGGAATCAGTACATTCAGAATGGCGATGCCGGCCCCTAATGCTAGGGTGCCAGAGACCATCATGCCATAATCGCCAAGCAGTCGAGCCGATGCCCCGATCGCTAAGACCAACAGCGCCAGTGCCACGACTTTCATCGGTGCTAAGCGATTGGCCACCCAAGGAACAACCAGTGAAAATGAGGCAAAGCAAAGCAGTGGCAGTGTCATTAAGAAGCCAAATGCCGCCGCTGAAATACCGAGATCTGTGCGAATATCTTCTACTAATGGTCCGATGACGACAAGGCCTCCTCGCAAATTTGCGGCGGCCAGCATCAGGGCAAAGATCGCCGCAAAAAAGCTCAGACGATCTTTGAAATAGTTGCTACCCATCAGTTTGATGGGCTTCTAAATAGACCTATTGAGATACGAGACCACTGTTCTGGCCAGAACTCAGTCGGGCGCTTTTTAAACTCAGTGCGAACATACTGTCGAATACGACCTTCGGCCGTTGCCAGGATAATGTTCGCTGTTGTACCAGCTGGCAGTTGCGTTCGTATTCCCTCTTTGAGTTCGGCTTGACGCAGTGTCTGTTTGATCTGAGTCTCCAAGCGTTCAAACAGTTGATTGATCTGACTACGCAGGCGTTCATTTTCGCCAGATAGCGCGTCACCACTGAGTAGTCTGCACATACCAGGATTGCGCTCTGCGAAGGCGAGCAGCAGCGTAATCATCTGTTCCACCTGACGCACAGCGCTGACATCTGATTGGCTGATGGTCTTGATGCGTGTAAACAGCGTCTGCTCGATAAATTCAATCAGACCTTCAAACATACGCGCTTTGCTGGGGAAGTGGCGGTAGAGTGCCGCTTCTGAGACGCCAACGTCTTTGGCTAGGGCCGCGGTGGTAATGCGCTGTCCTGGATTGACCTCCAGCATCTGGGCGAGTGCTTGAAGAATCTGATCGCGTCGTGAAATTTTAGAGTCGCTCATGCATCCACCTTCAGCGATTTGTTTGAGATCAGTGTGCCGACACCTTCATCAGTGAAGATCTCAAGCATACAGGAGTGTTCGACACGACCATCGATGATGTGCGCCGAGGTAACGCCAGATTTAACCGCACCTAGTGCACAGTCGATTTTAGGCAGCATGCCACCATAGATGGTGCCATCAGCGATTAGCTCATCGACTTGCTGCGTTGAAAGGCCCGTTAATACTTCACCCTCTTTATCCATCAAACCGGCAATATTGGTCAGCAGGATCAGTTTTTCTGCCTGAAGTACTTCGGCAATCTTACCGGCAACGAGGTCGGCGTTGATGTTGTAGGAGGCACCATCTGCACCGACACCAATTGGAGCGATGACCGGGATAATATCGGAGTCTACTAGCATCTCTAATACGCTGACGTTAACGCGTTCAACTTCACCAACGTGACCAATATCGATGATCTCTGGTGCTTCCATCTCTGGTGTTTTGTGTTTCACTTTAAGCTTGCGAGCACGCAGTAGATCACCATCTTTACCGGTCAGGCCGATCGCTTTACCGCCTGCAGAGTTGATTAGACCGACAATCTCTTTGTTGACCATGCCGCCAAGCACCATCTCGACCACATCCATGGTGGCTGTATCAGTGACACGCATGCCGTTAATGAAATGAGACTCAATCTTCAGTTTGTCGAGAAGATCGCCAATCTGAGGTCCACCGCCGTGCACCACGATTGGGTTAAGACCGATGAGTTTCAGCATGACGATGTCACGTGCGAAGCTGGCTTTCAGTTTCTCATCAGTCATGGCGTTGCCGCCGTACTTAATGACAATGGTTTTTCCGACGAAGCGTTGAATGTAAGGAAGCGCTTCAGAAAGGACGGTGGCCGTAGAGATCGCTTGTTGGCGTGTTAATGGCATGGTGAAAAAACCTCTAAATCAAATATAAATTAGTGACGACCTGAAGAGCCAAATCCGCCTTCGCCGCGATCCGTTTCGGTAAACTCTTCAACAAATTCAAAGTCAGCTTGTACCACTGGTACCAGAACCAACTGAGCAATGCGCTCGCCCGGCTCGACGGTGAAGGTGGTTTGACCGCGGTTCCAGCATGATACAAACAGCTGGCCTTGGTAGTCGGAATCGATCAAGCCCACCAGGTTGCCCAGAACGATGCCGTGTTTATGTCCCAGGCCTGAGCGCGGAAGAATCATCGCACAGAGGCTAGGGTCCTCAATAAAGATCGACATGCCAGTTGGAATTAGCTCGGTTTGGCCCGGCTCAAGAGTCAGCGGTGCCTCAACACAGGCACGAAGATCGAGGCCAGCGGATCCAGAGGTGGCGTAGGTTGGCATGGGAATCGAGTCACCTAGGCGATTATCTAGGATTTTTACTTGTAGCTTTTGCATATCAATCCATTAATTCTGAAATGTGTGAAATGAGTTGTTCAGCCAATTCGTTCTTACCGGCTTTGGGTAGAGGTAATTCGCCGTTGGGCCCGACCAGAACGACCTCGTTATGATCAGAGTTAAATCCGATATCGGTTTGCGAAACATCGTTAGCAATGACCAAATCCAGCCCTTTACTAACCAGTTTTCTGCGAGCGTACTCAACTAAGTTTTCGGTCTCGGCCGCGAAGCCAATCATTAATGGGCGCTCAGGTTGAGCGGCAATGGTGGCGATGATGTCTGGGTTCTTGGTCAGTAGTATCTCCATCACCTCTTCAGCGCCTTTTTTGATCTTTTGTTCAGCGATCAGTTGTGGGCGATAGTCGGCGACGGCCGCTGCACCGATAAAAATATCAGCCTGCTTGGATGCAACTAACGCCGCTTCGAGCATCTGCTCTGCTGACTCAACATTGATGCATCTTACCCCTTTTGGAGTCGGCAAAGAGACTGGCCCGGCAATTAAGGTGACATTCGCACCCGCTTTGGCCGCCGCAGTCGCTAGTTCGAATCCCATTTTGCCTGAGCTGTGATTCGAGATAAATCGAACGGGGTCGATCGCTTCACGGGTAGGTCCTGCGGTAATGACAACGCTTTTCTCATTGAGAGGTCCGTTGACAATCAGGTTGGCGCAACTGGCTAGTATCTCTGAAGGCTCAATCATACGGCCTGGTCCAGTATCACCACAGGCCTGTTCACCCGAACCGGGGCCAAAGATCTTGACGCCTTGAGAGAGTAGAGTCTCTAAATTCTGTTGTGTGCGGGGGTCGCGCCACATGGCTTGATTCATAGCTGGCGCCAATGCAATGGACGCATCCGTTGCTAGACAGAGTGTGGTGAGGAGGTCATTGGCCATGCCGCTTGCCAATCGAGCCATGAAGTCGGCCGTTGCAGGCGCTACGATGATGAGATCCGCCCAGCGAGCCAGCTCAATGTGCCCCATGCCCTGTTCAGCTTCAGGGTCGAGCAGAGATTGATGCACAGGATTGCCGGACAACGCTTGCAGAGTCAGAGGGGTGATAAATTCAGCCCCAGCATCGGTTAAGACAACTCTGACCTCAGCGCCTACTCCCTTGAATAGACGCGTTAGCTCAGCTGCTTTGTACGCTGCAATACCGCCGGTTATACCGATTAAAATGTGGCGGTTAGTAAGTCTATGCATACCTCGAAAGCCCTATAAACATTGACAATGTATAAGTCAGATTATCTTCTATACTGGGATCAGAGTATAGCTAAATATCGATGATCACAGGGAGGTGATATGAAAATTTTGGATTGGCCAAGTGCAGAGAGGCCGCGTGAGAGGTTGTTAAAACAAGGCGCATCGGCACTGAGTGATGCTGAACTGCTGGCTCTGTTTGTTGGTCAAGGGCTGCCGGGTTGTAATGCCGTTGAGCTGGGGCGGCAGTGGCTTGATCAAGCAGGTGGCTTGAACGCGCTACTCAATAGAGAGCATAAAAGTTTTGTCGATTTGGCCGGTGCAGGTGTTGCGCGGTTCGTCCTGCTGCAAGCCGCTCTGGAGTTGGGGAAACGTTATTTAGCCAGTGAGATAGCGCAGCGCTCTGTTATTGATAGTCCGGAATCGGTTAAGGCCTATCTCAGTCATGAGCTTTCCGGTGCAACACGTGAGCACTTCGGCTGTCTGCTTTTGGATGCGCAGCATCGAGTGATTAAATGGCAGGTGCTCTTCTCAGGCACATTAAACGCGACGGCGGTCTATCCCAGAATAGTTGTTGAGGAGGCTCTGTCACTCAACGCTTGCGCTGTTATTCTTGCTCATAACCACCCATCCGGTGTCTGTGAGCCTTCCATTGCTGATCAAACCATCACTCAACGCATTTCAGAAGCGCTTGCTCTGATCGATATCAAAGTGCTCGATCATCTGATCATAGCGGGCAATCAATCGATGAGTTTTGCAGAGAGGGGATTGTTGTAGGTCGTGTGTGCTGAACAAAAAACAGACAAA
>JAAZVX010000061.1 GCA_018623095.1 Marinobacterium sp.
GTGGAAGCTCATCATTGGTTACAAAGTTAACGCCTGCAAAGTTGAACACCTGCATCGCTTTGATGATTGCACTAGCTTGATCATCGGGGCCGGAAACAGACCCACCGGCACAACCCAGATCGATAAAGTTAGCATACATGCAGAGCGTTGGCACCGAACTTGAAGAGGCAAATTCGTGAATATACTTTGCTGGTGGAATCATCGGCTCACCATTACCATCTGCAAATAGGAGTTAGAAAAAGAGAAGGTCTCCCCGTGTTAGGCTTTTAACACGATTACGCATCTCTTCTAGTGGTAAACCGCCTAAATGATGAATTTCGATATCACCAAGATCATCCTTTAGATTTTCGTCTGCCAGATTTTGATTGTATTCATCACCAATCAAATAGAGATCTTTCAGTTCGGGATAGTGGTGTTTAGCTATTCGCAATGTTTCTAAGAGATTGGGCCTGATTAATAGCTCATACTCTAGTGCACTGAGCTCTCCATCTTTACCTCTATCATTTGAAAAAAGGAGGGGTACAGAGTCGAACTCTGACGCAAGGCGATCACGATAAAATTCAAAGGCTAATGGATCTAGCGCTATCACAAGGTCGATCTGATCTTGGTAAGTATTGGTAATCAGCTCAACCAATAACTGCTTGTAATCTTCTGATTTGGGTCTATAAATATCTAAAGATTGAGAATGTATTACGACCCCGGGTACCAACTGTTCGAGCTGATCGCGCATGGACTCTTTGACTCGACGAGGAAAAGGCAGACCATCTACATAACCATTAAGAATGAGTACTCTGTCAGACGCCACACTGCTGAAAGAGACGAGTCCTGAAAAAATCGCTATAAGGATAAGTAGCACGTTCAAAATGCTGTTCTCTTGGTATTGCTTTATATTCAGTTTAGAACAGTGTTTAAGTTTTGCCAGATACTCTACAGAGATTGCCATTAGGAAAATGGCAACAGATCTAATCAGTGGGTATAGGAAGGCAGCAATCTAGGGGGATGATTGCCGCCAATAGATGAGAGTTGTTAAAGATTACGGTTAACGGTTCTTTTACGGTTACCGCCAAAACGGCGCGGCTTGCGCTTAGGCGCAGCCTCAGAGGAACCATAAAGCTTTTGCTGTTTTTGAGTGGGGGTTGATTGCTTCAAATCACCCGCTGGTTTCTGTTTAGGCTTTTTGGGTTTCTTAGCCTTCAACGGAGGTTGTAGCTTAGATTCTGGCAGTGGATTGTTCGGCGCAAACCCGTCTAAACCTCTGCGCTCTAATAGCTTTTGCGTCAAACGCTCTATGGCGCGCAACTGGTCAAATTCATCAATCGAAACCAGTGATACGGCCTGACCAATACTGCCCGCTCGACCCGTTCGGCCGATACGGTGTACGTAATCTTCAGCAACATTGGGTAAATCAAAGTTAATGACATGAGGCAACTCTTTAATATCGATGCCACGTGCAGCGATATCGGTTGCCACAAGAATTTGGATATCACCCTGCTTAAACGCCTGTAAGGCCCGAGTGCGAGCACCCTGGCTCTTATTGCCATGAATGGCTGCCGCGGTTATACCCGCCTTATCTAGCTGAACAACTAGGCGATTTGCACCATGTTTAGTTCGGCTAAATACCAGTACCTGAAACCAGTTATTGGTCTTAATCAGTTCGATTAACGCCGCTGTCTTACTCTTCTTGTCAACGCCAATAACCCACTGCTCAACAGTATGAGCCGTCGCATTTTCTGGCGAAACCGAGACCTCAACAGGGTTAATAACAATGTCGTGAGCCAGCTCTTTGATCTCCGGTGAAAAGGTCGCAGAGAACATGAGGTTCTGGCGCTGTTTAGGAAGCAGATTGAGAATCTTTCGAATATCTCGAATGAAGCCCATATCGAGCATGCGATCCGCTTCGTCCAAGACGAGCACTTCAAGCTGATCAAAGCGCACAGCGTTCTGTGAATAGAGATCTAATAGACGACCCGGTGTGGCGATTAATATATCCGTGCCAGAGCGAAGTTTTTGCATCTGCGGGTTGATCTTAACCCCACCAAACACCACGTTGCTTTTTAGATTGGTGTATTTGCCATAAAACTCGGCATTGTCTTGGATCTGAGCCGCCAACTCACGAGTTGGTGTAAGCACCAGCGAGCGTACATTATTGCTTTTAACCTTTGGTCCCGACTGCAATCTCTCCAAAAGCGGCAGAATAAAACTGGCCGTTTTACCGGTACCCGTTTGCGCAGCTGCCATCACATCTTTGCCGGACATAACGGCAGGAATGCCTTCGCGTTGAATAGGGGTTGCTTCAGAATAGCCTTTCTCAGCTATTGCGCGGGTAAGAGGGGCCGAAAGGCCAAGAGATTCGAAAGACATAGGACACTCAAAAAGATAAGGCGCGCACAGTAACACAAAGCGTGGCACGGCACACGTGAATGTTGGCCTTTATACCTTTCTCCACGAGAACCAAGCAGCTAGCAGAGCAGTCACAAGCGAAACGGTCAGGGCATGAGTGGTCACACTCTCTAAAAGCTTCGGATCAGACTCCCCTATCGCGGCGCCGGCAAAGTAGAGCCCTAACAACAGTGTAATGACCGCCATGCCGATCAATTGGCCACTCTGCCTTGATAGGCTAAGAATGGCTGAGCCAATACCCATTCGCTCGGCAGGCAGTGTTGCCAAGGCGGCGGAATTATTGGGGGTAGAGAACATCCCATGGCCGGTTCCTATAACCATAATGCAGAGTCCAATCACCCAAAGAGGTGTCGCTTGATCCATTAGCGCTAGCGCTAATAAACCAACCGCGATCGACAAGCTTCCACCGGTTGCTAGCAATCTATGTCCTATACGGTCTGACACGCGTCCAGCCAACGGAGCAATGATTGTCATCATCAACGCTTGCAACATCATCAGCTGCCCTGTATCGGTAGGCGACATCTGTCGGTTGTATTGCAGATAGAGCGATAGAATCAAAACAATGCCGTACTGGCTTGCATACATGAACATGGCGGCTGTTGCTGAGTTGATAAAGGTTTTGTTCTTCATCATCAGGTCTATTCTCACCAGTGGGAACGCCTGTTTACCAGACCATTTAATAAACAGATATCCTAGAGAAATTCCAAAGATTGAAAGCAACCAACCATTGAACTCAATCAGACGAGTACTACCGAAATAGAGCGCTGCAATGGCCGCAGAGAAAATAGCTGTTCCGACCCAATCAATCTTGTGTTGTTCACTGCTTTTCCACTCGCCGGGTATGAACAGACTAATCGATAAAATCACACCGATCAGAATTGGAACAGGCAAGACAAAGACCGAGCGCCAACCAAAAAGATCGACCAACCAGCCACCAATCAACGGGCCCGCGGTCATTCCCAGATAGACCGCCGATGTCATCCAACCCAGTGCGGCCCCTCGCCCACCGGCAGCATAGATTCGAGAGATCATCGCCATCCCGGCACTGGCTAATATTGCGCCTGCTGCACCCTGCACTACCCGTCCGGCTAGCAGTATCTCAATGTTAGGCGCAAAAGCAGCCATCGCTCCGCCAACGGCAAACAATCCACAGCTGATTAGGAACGCTTTCTTAAGGCCAATTAGGTCCGACAGACGACCACCCGGCAGTTGTGAGATCAAACTGACGAGAAGAAAAATTGCTGGAATCCAAGATATTAATACCGCGTTGACTTGTAGATCTTGAGCAATGGCAGGAAGTGCTACGAGTGATGCAGAGACCGCTAGAGGAAATTGCAGAATCGCTAAACTGAGAATAATCAGCGCTTTGAGTCGAGCTTTAGAGTAACGCTGATAGTAACGCGCGAACTGTGTCATCTAACGTCCTTGTAAAAAAATCTGCAATCAGCTAAATGTCAGGTTTACACACTAAACTGATCTAAGCTGTTGTAAACACCCCTTTGAGAGGGTGAAGCCCTTTCCCCTCTCTCTTTTTTATCGCTTAGACTGCTCTGTCTGTGTACAGCATAACACCCGTGAGATCTGCGACTTCATTAACGTATTCAATGACATGTGTTGGGAATGTAAGGCCTTTAACCATCGTTAAGTTGCGCAGCATTGGAAATATCATGACGTCATCCCAACTGATTTGATTGTCACACTCAGAAGGCTTGGTCAGCGCTGGTACAGATGAAAGAGCCGCTTCCACTACCGCTATATGCTGTTCAGAGTCCTGTAGCGCCTGCTCAAAACTGCACTCAATCATCTGCTCTTTGTTTGCTCGATAAAATTCAATTGCTGACTCGGTTGCAAACTCTGGTAGACCCAGCTGAACAGCGCGAGGGAAAAGCAGTGAGAAAATCGCGCGGTTAGCCGTCATCAAAGGTTGTGTGAAACGATCAGCATCACCCCCTCCGACAATGACTTTATCTACCTTGCCAAGTTCGTCCAATCTATGCGCAATGTCTAAGCTTTCACCCATCGATTGACCATCGATTTCTAAAATCGGCACCATTTTCTTACCCACTCGGTCAATGCAGCTGTTGGCATCATCATTGAGCAGATAGACTGATTCAAAATTAACTTGCTTGTATTTAGCAACCATGTCGGCACGGACACAGAAAGGACAGTGATCGTATTGAAAAAGCTTCATAACAACTCGCTTAAAGTGGGGATACACAATCAAAGTAGGAATACCCTATTAGAGCACATCTTCTGCATCCATTTGTGTTTACCAGGATAAGATAATTGCTATTCTCTATTCAAAGATGTGAGAAGGAGTCACAATGAACCAAGCTATTCAGGATCTCTATCCAGATGGCCACAGTCATTGCTTTGGCTGTGGTCGATCGAACCGCGACGGTTGGCACCTAAAAAGCTATGTCGACGGGGGTAAAACCCATGCACAATTCACCCCTGAGGATAAATACAGCGGCGGTGTTCCCGGCCATCTTTACGGAGGCGCGGTCGCCTCACTATTGGACTGTCACGGCACGGCATCGGCAGCAGCATTCAGATATTTACAAGATCACAACTCGCTTCAACAAGTGCCGCCTATTCAACGCCACGTCACGGGCCAATTAAACATTAAGTTCCTTAAACCCACCCCAATCGGAGTGGTTCTGGATTTGAGTGGGGAGTTAGTCTCCATAGAAGGGCGAAAAGTAACGGTCCGATTGACGCTAACAGCCAATGAGACACTCTGTGCAGAAGCAGAGATGATTGCGTTTGGGGTTGAGTGATTGTTGGAGGGGTCTGGAAAAGACCGCTCCAACTCGGTTTATTGACGAGCCGCTTTAAGTGTATCCGCAATCATGAAGGCCAACTCAAGTGACTGGTCGGCATTTAGACGAGGGTCACACTGGGTGATGTAGCGCTCAGCCAGTGCAGATTCTGTGATTTGGTAGGCACCACCGACACACTCAGTGACATGGTTACCGGTCATCTCAAAGTGGACACCACCGGCGTAGCTGCCCTCTGCTTTGTGGATCTCGAAGAAGGACTTCATTTCAGAGAGAATCGCATCGACTGAGCGAGTTTTGTAGCCGCTGCTCGCTTTCACAGTATTACCGTGCATCGGGTCGTTGCTCCAGACAACATTGACACCCAGATCATTCACAGCACGCACTAGCTGCGGTAGGTGATCACCGATCTTGTCGGCACCCATTCGAGCAATCAGATTGATCCGACCCGCTTCGTTTTCAGGGTTCAAAATTTCCAGTAGGCGTTTCAAATCATCAACCTGAGTCGTAGGACCTACTTTGACACCGACAGGGTTTTGAACACCGCGTAGGAATTCAACGTGAGCGTGATCTGGCTGACGGGTACGATCACCAATCCAGAGCATATGCGCTGAACAGTCGTACCAGCCGTTGGTTAAACTGTCTTGGCGGGTAAGCGCCTCTTCGTATGGCAACAAGAGCGCTTCGTGTGACGTGTAGAGTGTTGTCTCTGAAAGTTGAGGTGTGTTGTCTGAATTAAGACCACAAGCGGCCATAAACGACATCGCTTGATCGATCTGAGCCGCCAGTGTCTCGTACTTTTCGTGTGCAGGCGATTGAGACACAAACCCCTGGTTCCACTTATGAACCTGATGTAGATCAGCAAAGCCACCGCGTGAAAATGCGCGAAGCAGGTTTAACGTGGCAGAGGATTGATGATAAGCCTTAAGCATACGCTCAGGATCTGGAATACGTGCTTCGGCTGTAAACTCCGCCGAATTAACGTTATCGCCACGGTATGAGGGTAGCTCTATACCGTTGATTGTTTCGGTATCGCTTGAGCGAGGCTTAGCAAACTGACCAGCAATGCGACCTACTTTCACCACAGGACAACTGCCCGAGAAAGCCAACACAACGGCCATCTGCATCAATAGCTTAAACGTATCTTTAATCTTGTCGGCACTAAACTCATCAAAGCTCTCTGCACAGTCACCACCCTGCAACAGAAACGCTTCACCACGACTGACACGTGCCAAATCCGCTTTCAAAGAGCGAATCTCACCTGCAAACACCAACGGTGGCTGCTGTTTCAGCTCCGCCTCAATGGCTTGCAATGCATTTTGGTCTGGGTAGGTTGGTAACTGCTTAACTGGCAGATCGCGCCAGCTATTGGGCGTCCATACGCTCATGGTGATAATTCCTTTAGGTGGTGATTAAAGCGCCTGCAAGTCTACTAGATTAATGCCAATAACTGCAGTAGATACAGGCCAAAAGTTATTGAAATCATGGAAACAAAGGTTGTCAGAACGATGATATTGGCAGCCAGCTCATCGTCATCCCCTGCAATCTTAGCCATCACATAACTGGCAGCCGCCGTGGGTGAGGCCAAGAATAGAAACAGAGTCCCTAACTCCATGCCAGTGATGCCCAAGTATGCGCCAATCGCCGTGAACACCAGTGGTACCCAAATCAGCTTCACCAGCGTGGCATTGATGGCTAACCAACCCGACAGACGAAACGCCTTAAGTGACAACGTCGCGCCAATACAGAGAAGAGCCAGTGGTAGCGACATTGAACCAAACAGCTGAGCCGACTCCTCGACCCAAAGAGGCAGTCGTAGATGCAGCAGTGAAAGCAGTGCACCGATGAGAACACCGATAATCATCGGATTAAGGACCACCTCTTTGGCCACCACCAGTGGCGTGGGACGGTAGCGGGTACTAAAGACCGAGAAGAGCACCACCGAAAGGCCGTTATTTAAAATGCCCGCCAAGCCAGCCATAAGACCGGCCACCTGCAGACCCTCGTCGCCATAAAGGCTCAACACCAGTGCCAATGCAATGATGCCGTGATTTCCTCTAAAAGCAGCCTGTATAAAGACAGCGCGTTGATCCGGTCGAATCCACTGATAGGCAATCAGTCCCGTCAAAATGACTACAGCAAAGTTTGCCAATATGTAGTATCCAAAAAGGACAGAGTCAAGCAAGCCGACAACATCTGCCCGATAGGTGGCTAAGCCCAGAAGCGTTGGCAGTGTTGCTTTGTAGACCAACATTGATGCGCCACTAATAAACCCATCACTTAACAGATTAAAACGTTTTAGCAGTAGTCCGATGATAACCAGTGAGAAAATTGGGGCCGTAACAGCAAATATTTGAGCAAACAGCTCGAAGTGATTCATGCGATTCCAATTCCATGTGGAGTAGACGACTATTATGGCCGATACCGCACCTGCGAAACAGGGAAAAACTGTGATTTTTTCTCTACTTACCTGCCCTAATTGGTGATTGATCGCTACAATAGAACCTTTCATACGCCATTTTCATTGGAGTCCACGCTTGTCAGGTCTAGATCAGTTTATTGCCCCAACTAAAGCCGGTGATTTGCGCCGTATTGGTGATGTAAAGGGAGCCGCCACTGGCTGGCTTATCGATCAGATTCGAGACAAACATCAGGGCCCCATCTTGATGCTCTGTAACGACAGTGAAAGTGCCAGTCGTATCCGTCGTGAGATACGCTTTTTTGCCGGTGATTCTTTGCCGGTGATGCTCTTCCCTGATTGGGAAACCCTAGCTTACGATAGTTTTTCTCCGCATCAGGATATTACCTCCACTCGCTTAGAGACCCTTTACCGACTTCAAGGCTTGAAATCGGGTGTCATTGTCGTGCCAGCCTCGACGGCAATGCAGCGTGTCGCGCCGAAAGAGTTTGTCAGTGGCAATGTCTTTTGGTTAGAGAAAGGTCAACAACTCGATGCGGATATAATGCGAGAGCAACTGATCGATGCAGGCTATAACCTGGTCGATACAGTTTACGAACACGGTGAATTTGCTGTGCGTGGTGCCATCATTGATCTCTACCCTACAGGCACCAGTGCGCCGTTACGAATTGATCTGTTTGACGATGAGATTGACACACTAAGGA
>JAAZVX010000010.1 GCA_018623095.1 Marinobacterium sp.
ACGACTCTAGCGAGTCGGATATTGCAGCCTACCTACGAGCTGCATTGTCGAGTGGCACAACGCTCTACATGCCACAAATTCCCCTTCAACAAGATGAAGCAGTGGCCTTGGCTAGCTTTATTCGTCAATTGAAAGATCAATCTATTGCTGTCGCGGCTGATCAGAGTAATCCGATCACTGTGTCTCAGTCTCATTAAGGAGTATCACGATGAATGTAGACTCGTTATACGCACTTCGTGATGTCGCAGGGGTTCCCTCACATCCGATTCTTTTCCTAGTGCTCGGTGTTGTCACCTTTGCGCTACATATGTTTGCGGTTCACGTTATGTTAGGCGGTGCCGCACTGACCATACGTGGAGCATTAAGCCAAGATAGCTACTGGCGTCAGCTTGCGAATGCCATGCTATCAACGGCAAAAATTGCAGTGTCGGTAGCCGTGGTTATCGGCGTTGCACCACTACTGTTTGTGCAGGTGATCTATGATCCTTTCTGGTACACCTCGAATGTACTATCTGCTTGGTGGGTCATCGGGTTCATCATCATCCTGTCGGCTGCTTACCTGTTGATCTATCTCTTCTATTTTAAAAATGAAGATCTGACTCAGAATAAGACAAAATGTCCTGGCAGCATGATTCTTTCGCTCGCACTGTTCATTGTCGTGGGTTTGATCATGCATACCCTTACCAATCAGATGCTTTCCCCTGATCAGTGGATGGAGTGGTATGCCCCACAGGGTCAAATTGATGCTAGTGGAACTCAGTTACACTCGATCAACTGGGCGCGCTTCATCTTTATGATCGCTCTAGCAGCACCTGTGACCGGCGCTTGGCTTTACGGCTACCGCCACTACATCAGCGTTCGTCCTGGTAGCGACTCGGGTTACCTTGAGTTTGTTCATACTCTGGCGCGCAAACTGCTTGCACAGGGCTCTGTAGTCTCTTTAGTGATTGGCGCTATCTGGATGGCCAATCTGCCAGAGAACCAAGCTGAGTTTTTAACCAATCCAATGCTCTACATCACGGCCGTTGCATTGATCGCATTAGCGATGGTGCCAACGTTGTTCGGAGCCAAAATTAACAACGGCTACACCGCTTACTGGTTAGTGGCGATCGCTTTTGTTGTGATCGCACTGGTTGCGGTTGATCGTGAAATCATTCGCTGGTTTGCGCTTGTCGTTGAGTCTGGCTACAACCCAATGGACTACCCAATCAACATGGATTGGTACAGCACGATTCTGTTCTTTGCGACCTTCGCGGTGGTCGGTGGTATGGCCTGTACTTACCTTCTCACGGTTGCGTGGCAGGCAGGTCAAACAGAGGGGACCTACACCCCCTCTTTGGCTATCTCACGCCTCGGCAACTGGACCATTTACATCATCGCAATCTGGATCGTGCACTACTTTGCAGTCGGATTCTGGGTATGGGCACAGTAAGGAGATGACGATGAAAAAAGTAATGATATTAAGCGCTCTACTCCTATCAACCTCTGCTTTTGCTGATGAACGAGCGGAGATCATGGCAAATAATTGTACAGGATGTCATGGAACAGACGGTGTTGTTGAAGACTCGGCACTCATCAGTATTGCTGGGCTTAACGCGGAAATTTTCATTGAGACAATGAAGAATTTCCAGAGCAACGAACGCTCCTCAACCATTATGCACAATGTCGCTTTAGCTCTCTCTGATGAAGAGATAGCAGCGATGGCAAAATACTTTGAAGCACTGCCTAAAGGAGAAGAGAAATGATCTCACGTCGCGAATTTCTGTCATTAGCCGCTGCCTTTAGTGCTATTGCTGTTCTGCCTGCCGGCTCTTTTGCTGCAAACAAGGCGAAAGTTGTTGTAATCGGTGGCGGTGTTGGTGGGTCAACGTTTGCCAAATACCTTCGACGTAAAGCACCTGACGTGGACATTACGATCATAGAACAGAATCCAATCTACATTCGCCCGTACGGTTCATCAGAAGTTCTCACCGGTCACATCGACATGTCTGATCTTGAAGTTAACTATGATGCACTACGCAACAAATACGACGTTAATGTGGTGATTGATCGAGCGATTGGGCTTGATGCCAATCGCCAGATCATTAAAACAGCCTCAGGTACAGAATATGCCTATGATCGATTGGTCGTATCACCAGGTATCGAACTGAACTACGAAAAGGTCGAAGGGTATTCAAAAGAACTGGCCGAAACCAAAGCACCCTCAGGCTGGATACCTGGGCCACAAACCAGCCTCTTACGAGATCAAATTCAAAATATGCGCCAAGGCGGTACGATGCTGATCGTTGCGCCACCAAACCCTTACCGTTGCCCTCCTGGACCCTATGAGCGTGGGGCGTTGGTTGCAGAGTGGATGCAAAAACATAACCCAACCGGGAAAGTGATCATCACCGATCCAAAGAACAAATTTACAGCAGGAAGCAACTTCCTGCTGGGTTGGAATCGTCTATATGGCTACAACATCCCAATGGAGTTCATGGATGGGATGCCTGACGATGTTGTTGAACATTCAACGCCGGGTATGATCGACTGGATTCCTGGAAAGGATGGGGGTACTCCTCTCTCATTCGATGCTTCAAATATGAGTGTCGAAACAGAAGGTGGCAAGATCGAAGCAGATGTCATCAATATCGTCCCTCCTATGAAGGCTGGAAAAATTGCACAACAGTTCGGTCTAACCAATGAATTGGGCTGGTGTCCTGTCGACCGTGTCACTTTTGAGTCACAAAAAATTGCCAACGTTCACGTCCTTGGTGATGCCTCTATCGCAGATGCCATGCCTAAATCAGGTTTTGCCGCTAATACACAAGCTAAAGTAGCCGCTTATGCAATTGCGCATTTATTAGCGGGAGAAACTCCTGAACAGAACCCAGCATTCGAAAACACCTGTTACGCGCTCGCAGGGTCCGATTATGGATTCTTTGTCTCAGCAGTCTACGAACTTAGAGAAGGAAAGATTGCTAAGAGAGAAGCACCAGGGCTTCAAGACCTTAACGCAACACAAGCTCAGCGTCGTCTAAGTGCCGTATATCAACAAGCATGGATGAAATCCTTCACGGAGGACTCTTTCGCATGAAAACGTTAATACTTTCAAGCCTTCTTGTAGCAGCCACAACAAGTTATGCATCAGAGCAGGTATCAGAGGTTACTGAGTGGACATCTCATTCGCTTCGTTTGGCAACGAGCTCAAGACCAGCTGGTGATATTACTCGTGGTAAAGAGTTGAATGATTCTATGATGTGCAGCTCCTGTCACGGAAAAGAGGGACTACCTCCCACCAACCGTTGGCCCGCCGTTGCAGGACAGTTGGAGAGCTACACCTATAAAATGCTATTGGACTATCAGTCTGGCGCGCGAAACGAAGATAACCGAGCTAACATCATGACGGCCGTCGCTGATCTTATGTCAGAGCAGGATATGTCAGATATTGCAGCCTACTACGCATCGCTAACAGCGCCGACCCTAGCGCAACAGTCAGCACCAGCACTGGTCACCAAAGGTGATAAAGATCGACTGATCACAGCCTGTGCCTCTTGCCATGGTCTTAGCGGCCAGGGCGGCATTAAGGGAACACCTGCTATTGCTGGGCAAACTGCCGAGACGCTGAAACGTGCTTTGGAGATGTATCGCAGTGGCGATCGTGACTCCGACCTCTATTCTGTGATGCGCCAAGCCAGTCAAAGGCTAACAAATAGTGAAATTGACACATTAGCCAACTATTATAGTGGGACTAACTAACTATTAGAGCGATGAGTATGGGAACACTGGTTGGTCAAGGGCACTGTTTAACCTGTCCTATTAGGCCGTCGAGTCTGTTTGGGTGTCTAAAAGAGTCGGAACTTTCGCTGATTGAAGATTTTCAGACGCGTGTCATTAAATTTGAGACCGGCGACATTATCTACAATGAGGGCGAGAGTCTTGGACTGATCTACACACTCCGTGCAGGCCATATCAAACTGACTAAGTTTAACAATGAAGGTAATGCTCAGATTGTGCGCTTAGTTCGTCCTGGCGACCTATTTGGCTATGAAAAGCTGATCAGCAGTGGCACCTATATGCATACAGCCGAAGCACTGGAACCGATCGAGCTTTGTCAGCTTTCAGTTGAGAAGCTGAACCATCTGCGTGATCAGAGTGGTGCCATCAACCAGGCGATTATTGAACGTGCCCTACAACAGGTGATGAAAACCGAAGATCACCTGACCCAGGTAGGCCTGCTTAAATCAAAACCTCGTTTGGCTTGGTTCCTACTGCAGTGGGTGGGTGAGACTGCTGAAGCCGTTAGTTTCCCGATCAGTCGAAGAGATCTCGCTCAGTATCTAGGCTTAACCATCGAGACCATTTCACGTCATACTGCGGAGTGGAAACGCCAGGGTATTATCAGCGAATCAAAAAATAGGCTAACCATCGCTGACAGAGACACTCTGCAGCAGATAGCGAACAGCTAAGGAGTTCCAATGAAGACAGCACAAGATTTAGTCATGGCCGCGAAGGCGACCATTAAAGAGGTTAGCGTTGCAGATGCCGACAGCGCCATTCACGACGCAGAGATCCTTATCGATGTCCGTGAACCGGGGGAGTACCAGCAGGGTCACCTAAGCGGTGCCATCAACATTCCACGTGGCCTTCTTGAATTTAAGGTGGGCGGTATGCCTGCTTTGGAGTCACGTGATACCAACATCGTCATCTACTGTAAAACCAGTGGTCGTGCTGCACTAGCCGCTGCGTCTCTTGCCGAGATGGGCTATCTAAACGTCACATCCATTGCCGGTGGTTACGATGGCTGGGTAGAAGCGGGTAAACCGGTTGTTACTCAGGATCTTCCTGAATTCGGCTAACCCTAGCTCCATAAAAAACGGTGCTCTTAAGCACCGTTTTTTATGGAACAATCTGATTAAGGCTTGTAAGCCGCATCTTTCTGCCAGCCAATAAAGCCTGACTGCAACACCACAACATTTTCACGACCAGCCACCCGCAAAGCAAAGGTAGCCTGAGCCGATAAAGAGCCCGTATTGCAGAATAGGATGACTTTTCCAGACTCTGGGATCTCGTCGATACGGTCCAGTACCTGGCGCCACTCGATATTAATAGCACCCGGAATGGTCGCTTCTGCAAACTGGTCAGCATCACGCGTATCAATGAATGTGGATGCCTCAAACACCGTTTGATCGATCTGCTGTGGCACCATAATGCCCGACTCATACTCTTGAAAAGCCATGTAGTCATTCATCGCTTCGATGGCCTCCTCATTCGCAACAGCGGAAGCGATATGGAGTGTAAACATAATCGCGACGAGCGATGTCAAAAACGAACGCATACTTAAACCCTACTCTTAACATTAATCATTGGCAGCATTGTAACGAGCAACAATCGAAAACTCAGTGATTCACTTAGACTCTTTTGACACAAATAGACGACTCACTATAACGATGGCTAATCAAGCCGAGGGCGAGAGCGTCTTGCCAGAGAGAGTTACCACAGTCTCACAACCTGGATCGTTTGCATGGAAACAGGCCCGAATACGATAGTCTCCTTCAGGAACCACCCATGCGCCAGCCAGGGTGTCAAAATAAGCAAAACGACGTGGCGGTATATGAAACATTAGAGATGCACTCTCATCCACACCCAACTCTAGCTTCTCAAAGTCGACCAATTGAAGAGCAGGACGGTCAATTTTAGCGTCTGCTTCTCCCACATAGATCTGCACAACCGATTTACCTTGTCGTTGGCCTATGTTCTTAACGTCCACCTTAACTTCAACAGTGCCATTGGCCACTTTACGGCAACTAAGTTGATCGAGCTGATAGTTGCTGTAGCTAAGACCAAACCCGAATGGGAATAGCGGTTCAATCTCTTTAGCTTGATAGTGTCGATAGCCAATATAGGCCCCTTCACGATAACTGACTCGACCATTAAGGCCCGGGTAGACTAGTGGGTCATCCGTGAATGTCGGGTTATCTTCCAACTTGACTGGGAAAGTCTGCGGCAGACGACCGGAGGGGTCTTGCTTGCCGAACAGAACATCCGCAATCGCATTACCGCACTCCTGGCCGGGGTACCAGGCCTGCAAAATACCCGACACCTGATCCACCCATGGCATCTCAACTGGTCCACCGGTTTGAAGAACGACCAAGGTATTGGGATTAACCTGCGCGACAGCAGATACCAACTCATCCTGCCGGCCAGGCAACGTAATATTCTCTAAATCACTGCCCTCGGTATCCCACTGACCGGAACGACCAACAAATACCAAAGCGACCTCAGACCTTTTGGCCAGCTCAACGGCTTGTTGAATGGCAGCATCACCTAGCGGTTTCGATAGACCAAAACGCCAAGCGGCTAGATCAAGGTTGTCCGTCTCTTTAGTGGCAAACTCCATCACTATTGAATACGTTTGACCTGCTTCAAATGGATAGCTTGCGACGACCTCATCACACCCCTCTTCAAAGAAGGTTCTACCCTTTTGCCAGTCACTCCAAACATCAATTAACAAGTCACCATTCACAAAGAGCCTTGCAAGACCCGCACTGTGCAGACCCAAGTTATAGTCACCCGACTCGGACGCTGTAAAATCGACACTGGCACGCAGAGAGAAGGCATGCTGATCAACCAAGCCATTAGCTACCGGCGGGAGAATGAAACTCTGGCTCTCATCAATCTCTTCTGTATAAACCACCTCGCCAGATAAATCGCGGTTGGCAAAGTAATCAACACGAATGGTCTGATTGATCAAAGGCTCCCAGCGGTGGTTAGTACAGCCCTGTACATGTTCGATAGCATCACTTCCCAATAGGCTCTCTAGCCCGTTAAGTGGCGAGACTGAATAGTGCGGATTGAGCATAGACGATCCACCGCCCATAATCTGAGCAACGCCCGCATTAGGACCAATGACGGCCAACTTTTTAAGATCTGTTGAGAGGGGAAGCAGCCCGCTGTTCTTCAGAAGCACCGTTCCTTCGCTGCCGGCTTGTCTAATCAACTGCTGATGTTCAGGTCGGTTTTCGGCAACCTCTTTAAATGGGGCAGTATCATTCAAGACACCACAGCGTTTCATTAGGCGAACCATATTAACGGCCAGCTGACGAACCTGCTCAACTGTCACCTCACCACGATCTACAGCGTTTAGTAGCTTATCGCCGCGGTCCCGAGTAGGCCCTGGCATCTCTAAGTCAAGGCCTGCATTAATAGTCGGAGCCGTGGTACGCGATCCAAACCAGTCGGACATGACAATTCCGTCATAACCCCACTCGTTACGGAGTACCTCTGTGAGCAACCAGTGATTTTCGGCAGCATAAGTGCCGTTAATTTTGTTGTAGGAGCCCATAATAGCCCAGGTGCTGGCCTCTTTGATGGCAGCTTCAAATGGACGTAAGTAAACCTCTCGCAGAGTGCGCTCATCAATATCGGAGCTGACCGTCGTACGCTCAATTTCAGATTCATTTCCGATGAAATGCTTAGGTGTGGCAGCCACCCCTGAACTTTGGAGCCCTCTTATGTAAGAGACAGCCAATGCGGCAGTGAGCTCAGGATCCTCTGAGTAACACTCGAAATTACGACCATTGGTCACCGACCGTTGAATGTTGATGGTTGGCCCGAGCAGTACATGTGCCGACTTAGATTTAACCTCGTCAGCGATAGCGCCACCGACCTTTGCAAGCAGAGCACGGTTCCAAGTAGCGCCTAATGCAATACCTACCGGGAAACAGGCGGCAGTCACGCCGCCAAATAGTGAACCACCCCCACGCGCACCGTTTGGACCATCGGTTACACGTAATTTATTTATACCAAGCCGAGGAATGGCATTCACTGACCAAACATCCTCACCCGATAACAGAGAGATTTGTTCACTCAAACTCATCGAATCAACCAATTGTTCAGCCGTCTGTCTATCGACCATTACCTATCCTAATGACTGTTCTGTTAAATTTTTTTTGGCGTCGCGCCTCACCCGCCTCGACCAACGACGGTTTGAGTATAGATCAGGATTGCTGGCCAACACATCAATTTTCAGAGCATTGCGTGCCGTTGGGTTGACACCATAAATCTGATTACACTCAGTAATAGTGCGCTCATCCTGCAAACAACTGCATTCAGGATCAACGATCAGTTTGTCCATTCTGCTCTAAACAATCGAAATCAGAAGAGAGTAGCTAAGTATCCCTGCTAATAATGAGTAGAGCAGACTTCTCGTCCATGCACCAACCAACAGGGTTAGAAGCGCTGCAATCAATCGAATCGGCTCTAACTCGCCACTGCTGCTACTGAGCACCATAGGCATTGCGATACCTGGCAGGATTGCAACGGACGTATAACCCAGGGCTCGTTCTAGCGGTTTAGGCAGCTGTCGATCGCCAATCAAGCCTAAGAATGAGAATCGAATCGCAAAGCTACCCAGACTTAAGCCGGCAATAATCATCCAAATATACAGATCAGAGTGACTCATACCCCCTCCTTAGAGCGATACTTTTCAAGCCAAACTTCCGATAGATAACCCACCCCCAATGCCATCAAACCGGCTACCAACAGTCCTGAACTGAATGGAAAATCGGCAAACAGTAGCGTAAACACCACCGAGGTAAATGCTGCAAGCAGATGGGGAATACTTCTGAGTAGTGGCGCAACCAGTGCTAAAAAGGTGACTGGCACTGCAAACTCCAGCCCTAACTCAGCTGGAATTTGATTACCCACCACTGCACCAAGGTAGGTGCCGACGTACCACAGAGATGAGACGGGAATAGCGACTCCAAAAAAGACACCCAGCCGCTCGTCTAACGTCAAATTGGGGTTTTTATTATGCTCTAAAGCGGTCACGGCGTATGACTGATCAAAAATCCAATAGCTTGCCAATACTCGCTGCCAGAGTTTTGCTTTCCCAATCAGAGGCACCAGTGCGGCAGAGTACATACCCATTCTCAAGTTCACCGCAAGTGAGGTAGCTAATATGATGATGGTAGGGGCATTTTCCTCCATTAGCGTCACGGCTGTAATTTGTGCTGCGCCAGCTAAAACGGCAAAGCTAAACCCCATCACTTGAAGCACATTCAGACCCGCCTCGGTGGCTAATAACCCAAACAGCGCGCCAAATGGAACCATGACAATATAGAACGGGAGTGATGAGATAAAACCACGTCTAGCGCCTTTCCAAAAGAGCTTATTACGACCAAACAACAGAGGTTTCCTTATAGGACCGAAAAAGTGAGAATAGAGGTGTAAACTAGTTTTCTATTGTGATCTTCAGCCAACGCAACAACAAGTAAAAAGAGGAGCTAAGTGCTCAACAAGTTCCTAAATCTATTTCGCAGTTCAAAATGGCGTAGCCACAGTGTCATTATCGTTGGCATTGATTTTGTTGAGCACCAGCTCGCCCAAGCGCTTATTAAGAAGGGAGTAAAAATAGTGGCCTTCATCGATGATGAGCCCTGGAGCCACAAGACCGAGATGCTCGGAGCCCCGCTACGATACCCAAGCGAAATCGCAGCACTCGCTCAACGCAACCGCGTGCAGGCTGTTATTACCTTTAACCAAAGAGCAGAGCTACTGCCTAAAGAGTGCATTGAACAGCTCAACGTCAACAACGTACCTATTGTCCAAATTGCCCCTAATCTTCACCTGGAAGAACAACTGACTAGACTCTCTATAACTCTGGACACTTATGCACAAAAGTAATGCGACACTGATTGGTTTTTCGGCCGTTGCTCTTTGGGGAGCCTTGGCACTGTTAACGCGCTTAACAGACAACCAGATTCCACCTTTTCAATTAATGTCGATGACCTTTGTGATCGCGTTTTTTCTGATGCTAACCAAATGGCGTAAAGAGGGTCATTGGGGTATCCGCTACGCTAAGCAGAGAAAGCGTGTTTGGCTGTTGGGAGTAAGTGGCTACTTTGGCTACCATTTCTGCTACTTTCTAGCGATGTCGAAAGCGCCTGCCGTTCAGGTCAGCCTGTTGGCTTACCTCTGGCCCCTGTTGATCGTGCTGTTCTCTACCCTTCTCCCTGGGCATAAATTTAGATGGGCGCATCTAATTGGGGCCCTGTCTGCCTTAGCAGGTTGTTGGATATTAATTGGTGGCGGCAGTGATGCCTTCGAACCTCAATACACTACGGGGTATTTTATTGCTCTGGCCTGCGCCCTAATTTGGTCTACCTTCTCAGTCACCAGTCGTTTAGCCGCCAACGTACCAACGGATGCTGCTGGGTGGTTTTGTGGGGCTACCGCTGTTTTGGCCTTTGTGTGCCATCTCGCCTGGGAGACGACCGTCATGCCCGCCAATATGATTCAATGGATAGGGGTTATTGGCCTTGGCTTAGGTCCTGTTGGCATAGCCTTTTTCACATGGGATTACGGGGTTAAGCACGGAAATATTCAACTACTAGGGGTACTAGCCTATTCAGCACCGTTGATCTCAGTGGTGCTGCTGGTTCTATTTGGATTAGCCGAGCCCAGCTGGACCTTGGCGTGGGCCAGCCTTGCTATTGTTGGCGGGTCACTGATTGCAGGAATCGAACGCAATAAAAAAGCCGCTCAATAGAGCGGCTTTTTAAATGACAAAACGGAGCTTAAAAAGCAGTGCCCGCTTTACCACCTAGCTTTTTCAGAATGATGGCCAGTGGGCAGAATCCGGTAAATGCTGTTTGGAACAAGTTCGCACCAACGAATGCTGTGAACCATAGCCAGTACTCACTAACAAACAACGGGCTAGCCGAAACACCCAGCGCCAAGCTCAACAAAATCATAAAGCCAGCAAAGGCAAAAACCATACGTTCTACAGACATGCTCAGTCCCTCTAATAATTAATAGTTAGTGGTTTTCGTAAACCAATAGCAATATATTAGTTTTTACTAATAAAACAAGCAACTAATTTATAAAATGCACACATCCACCTCATCAAACCGTGTAAAATAATGGTATGAAAAATTGTTAAGGAGTGGGCGACACCATGAACGAAATCACCATCAAAACACCCGATGATTGGCACCTTCACTTTCGTGATGGCGATATCCTTGCTGAAACAGTTGCAGCGACCGCTCGATGTTTTGATCGTGCGATTGTCATGCCCAACCTTGTCCCACCGGTTCGTAACGCTGCAGACGCAGAGGCTTACAAACAACGCATCCTAGCTGCACGACCAGCAGGCTCCAGCTTCGAACCATTAATGACGCTATACCTTACCGATAGAACCACCCCTGAAGATATTAATGAAGCGGCTAAGGCCGGCATTAAAGCGGTTAAGCTTTACCCTGCCGGTGCGACAACTAACTCAGATGCGGCAGTCACTAACATCGACGGTCTAGCCGACGTATTTGCAGCACTTGAAGATAACAACATGCTACTACTGGTGCATGGCGAGGTAACAGACTCACACATCGATATTTTTGATCGTGAAAAGGAGTTCATCGACCAACGAATGGGGCCAATCACCCAGAAGTACCCCACGCTGAAAATTGTTTTTGAACACATCACCACCAAAGATGCAGCCGAATTTGTTCTTGCAGCGAGTGGTAATGTAGGTGCAACAATTACACCGCAACATTTGATGTTGAATCGCAACGATCTTCTCGTTGGCGGTATTCGACCACACAACTACTGCTTGCCGGTCCTAAAGCGCAACATCCACCAACAAGCATTGCGTGATGTCGTAGCATCAGGATCTGATAAGTTCTTCTTGGGCACCGACTCAGCACCCCACGAGCAAGGTAAAAAAGAGACAGCCTGTGGTTGTGCCGGTTGCTATAGCGCATGGGCAGCAATTGAGCTGTACACCCAGGTATTCGACGAATTGGGTGCACTGGATAAACTAGAGGGTTTTGCGAGCCTACACGGCCCGAAATTTTATGGCCTACCTGAAAATAGCGGCACCATAACACTGGTGAAAGAGACTTGGACACTACCAGAGAGCATCACCCTACCGAATGGTCGCCCCATCATCCCATTCATGGCCGGTAGTGAGGTTCAGTGGAAACTGAAAAACTAGAACGAGCTTGCAAAGCGAGGCGGTATCAGTAAGATTCACGCCTCCAAGAACTTAAGTGTTTAGCGCCCGTAGCTCAGCTGGATAGAGTAGCAGGTTCCGATCCTGTTGGTCGGGGGTTCGAATCCCTCCGGGCGCGCCATCCCTTGATGAACACACCCTACCGACGCTTACTACGACCACTTGACCCATTTGCTGATTTACCACCCTTAGCCCCGCCACCGCGTTTTGGTCCTCGATCTGGGTGTTTAGTCGTTGGCTTGCGCACGATCGGTTTGCCGGCGGCGTTACGCTTTGGACCATTGGTTTTAGTCTTATGCCCTTCACTCTGTTTGCTGCGATGAGATTGACCTTTTTTAGGTGTAGATTGGCCCGTTTTTGATCGGTTTTGGCTGCGTGACTTGCGTGTTCCGGGCTTTGCCTCTGACGAGGAGTGCTCTACCGATTTTAAAAGCGTTGTTAACTCTTTTTGCGTCAGATCTCGCCAGTCACCAAGGGCCAGGCCCTTAAGATCGACATTCATAATGCGGGTACGCTCTAGCTTAACGACGTCGTAGCCAAAGTATTCACACATGCGGCGAATCTGACGGTTCAGGCCTTGAACTAGCGTAATGTTGAACACACGCGTATCTAACTTTTTGACGGGGCACTTTTTAGTCATTGTACCAAGTATAGGAACTCCACCTGCCATGCCCTCGATAAAAGACGGTGTTATTGGCTTATTAACGGTTACGACATACTCTTTTTCGTGGTTATTCCCGGCACGTAGAACTTTGTTCACCAAATCGCCATTGTTGGTCATAAAGATCAGTCCCTGTGAGTCTTTATCCAGGCGACCAATTGGGAAGATACGCACTCCGTGATTAACGAAATCCACAATGTTATTGGGGCGAGAACTTTCAGTCGTTGATTCAATTCCCACTGGTTTGTTCAACGCGATAAAGACAAAATCATCAGGCTCCAGAGGATCGATCATCTGACCATTCACACGTACCTGATCGCCTGGGTGAACCTGATCTCCGATCTGAGCACGTTTACCATTGATAAAGACGTTTCCCTGCTCAATATAGCGATCGGCTTCTCGACGAGAACAGATTCCGCTCTCACTGATAAATTTATTGAGTCGCTTTGCTGAACCGCTGAACATGGCTTAGAGTAATCCTTAATAATTGATCGCTTATTGTATCGATCCAATCAACCTTCACCAACTTCAGCAACGGAATTAAGATCGACAACATGATTAGAACTGTCTTTTCTCTAACTGCAATGCTTGTTGCAATGCCAGTTTCAGCCGATACGAAAGATTACACATTCATTTCTGGCAGCGATATTTACGAAGCGTTGTCGCAGGAGTCGATGGTCGTTCAGGGCTACGTTTTAGGGGTGGCTGACGCTCTAAAACACAGTCCTAATTCGAGTGAATGTTTTGAAATTCCTATGCGCCCTGATGCCGATTCCGTGATCTATTCAACCTATTTAGAGTATTGGCAGAAGCGCGACATCCCAGACAGTGGAACCGAGGCGATTACTCAGGTGATGTTAAACAACTTCCCCTGTTCGACCATCGTCGAAAATAACTGATTTTTCTTAACAATTAACGCTAATTACTAATCAATATACGTTTTTCGGCTATAATCTTTGAAAATTGATAAATATCAATCTATGGTTAAGGCAGAAGTCAGAAATTGACTGCAAAGTTAATCTGATACTTCTATAAATGGAGAAAAGAGATGAACTTCAAATTTCTAGCCGCAATCCTTACATCGTTGATGATGGCATTTGCATTCGTTTCACCAGCTCATTCAGCTGATGAAGGCGAGGCTAAGTCAATTTACTGCGATGACGGTTCACTATGTGTACCAGAGGGTGAGCCAGAACCAGAGTGTGATTAACTTCACCACTCAATAATTATATAAAAAAGAAACATCACTGAGGAATCAAACATGATCCGTAAATCACTTGTAATGGGCCTAGTAGGCGTAGTTGCATCAGGAATGGCGAGCCTTTCAATGGCTGGCTCTCATTCAGACGACAAACCGGTTGGCATCACTGGCGACTTAATGTCGATTGAAGTTATGCACAACGGCAACAAAGTAACTGTTGAGCGTAACGCTGACAACCAGAACACTGTGAACCCTTCGTTCGCATTGACTTCACGTCCCTGTCCTCCTTTCTGTATCCAGCCAATGAAACTAGCACCCGGTGTTGAAACCATTGGTGAAGTAGAGATGATTGGTTACATGGAACAGGCATCATCAGGTGATGACTCGATTCTAATTATCGACTCACGTACTCCAGATTGGGCAGCACGTGGCATGATTCCTGGCGCAATCAACCTTCCATGGACAGCACTATCAACTCGTAAAGGCGCTGACCCAATCTCTATCGGTGAAATCTTCACTGACACCTTTGGCGCTGAAGAGTTCGATGGTCTTTGGAAATTTGGCAATGCTAAAACACTTGTAATGTACTGTAACGGTATGTGGTGTGGTCAGTCGCCAACTAACATCAAAGCTCTACTAGACTTCGGCTACCCAGCGCACAAGATCAAGTGGTACCGTGGTGGTATGCAGAACTGGGAAAACCTTGGCCTAACAACTGTTAAGCCTTAATTAGGGTTTTATACCTAGTTGAACGAAAAAGCGTAGTTGTTATCGACTACGCTTTTTTTTGCCTAAAACAATAAGGAAGATCTAATGAAAAAAATTCTAATCGCGTCACTCGCTGCTCTTACACTAGCTGGCTGTAACTCTGCCGCCACTAAAACGGAATCAACTGCTGCGACCAAACCAGTGGGCATCACTGGTAGCCTGATGTCGACTGAGGTCATGCATAACGGCGAAAAAGTGACTGTTATGCGTAACCAAAACATTAAGAATACGGTGAATCCATCGTTTGCAATGACTTCGCGCCCCTGCCCTCCATTCTGTATCCAACCTATGGAGTTAGCACCCGGTGTTGAAACCATTGGTGAAGTCGAAATGGTCGGTTACATGGAAGCGGTATCTGCGGGTGATGACTCAATTTTGATCATTGACTCACGCACTCCAGATTGGGCGGCACGCGGTATGATCCCGGGCGCTGTGAACATTCCATGGACGAAGCTATCAACCCGCAAAGGGGCAGACCCTATCTCGATCGGCGAAATCATTGTGGACGATTTCGGTGGTGAAGAGTTTGATGGCCTATGGAAGTACGGTAAAGCTAAAACACTGGTGATGTACTGTAACGGTATGTGGTGTGGTCAATCACCTACCAACATTAAAGCGCTGCTTGATTTCGGTTACCCAGCTGACAAGATCAAATGGTACCGTGGCGGTATGCAAGATTGGGAAACGCTCGGTTTCACAACCGTTAAACCCTAAGCGATGCCCTATAAAAAAGAGAGCCGCGGCTCTCTTTTTGTTTTTAACCAGCGAGTCGTTTTGCAATCCAGAGATAGATGGACTGCCTAAACAGCACCACTAAGCCGACCACGGTTATCGTTCCTAGCAGATCACCAATCAAAAAACGGAGCCATATTCCCAGCGGTGCGGAGTTTCCATAGAGTACCGTAGAGAAAAATGCGTTAAGCATGGCCGCAAGAACAGTCACAACAACGGCGGTTCTGAAAAGACTGATTGATTCTTTAGTCTTATCTACACCCTGATCACCGCCCTTCAAGAAGCGAGTCAACAGGACAGGAATGTAGAGAGACACAGTGGACTCAATCGAAAATTGGATACTGAATAGAAGATCATCGGTATGCAGCCACATACCAAAAATCGTTGATAAAAGGATAGCCGGTGCCGCCATCCAGCCCATGATAACGGCAACAATGACTTTAAACCCAGCCGGTAAAAACAGCGTACTAGCGACCTCTACCCATGATGGATCCAGCAAAGTACGCTCTATTGGATAGATAATTTGAGTTTGTAGAATCCAGACAACGGCTATCAACAAAAACAGTTGGACATTAACAATTAAAGTAGCCACACAAATACTCAAGCCGTGAATTAAGACTTCATACTACCAAGCAAAACACTGTCACAAAAGTCGCTCCTTACTTCTTTAAATGATAAGAACCAAAGATAGCGTTATTTCGAATAAGACTAATAATCGTTATAATGCGCGCAGAATTTTTTAGCCTTCGGTCTAGGCTACTCACAAGGTAGCAGATAGAGCCGTCTTCAAAACAGAGAGGAGCAGCCAATGAAAGCAATCATTTCTAAGGCTTCAACAGCACTATGTACTCTAGGTCTAACGTTTGCAGCCCTATCAGCTCAAGCCGTTACTTCTGATGATGTCATCGCAGAACGCCTTATGCCCGTTGGTAAAGTGTGTCTACAAGGTGACGAAAGCTGTGGTTCGGCCTCTGCAGCACCAGCAGGTGGCGCTCGTACTGCAGCCGATATCGTTGCGACGTCATGTAACTCTTGTCACGGTGCCGGTGTGCTAGGTGCTCCCAAAATCGGTTCTGGTGATTGGGCCGCTCGCCTAGATGCTAAAGGTCTAGATACATTGGTGAGCAATGCCATCAACGGTATTGGTGCGATGCCTGCACGTGGTACTTGTTCAGACTGTACTGATGATGAGATCAAAGCATCAATCGAGTACATGCTCGCTCAATAAGCGAAGCTTGATGAAAAACAGCGCCTTTTGGCGCTGTTTTTGTATGTAACATCAGAAATCATCCAATAAATTTTTCAAACCTGCCAAGGTCTGTTTACCCCTAGCTCGATTTCGTTCTGGGTCAACCTCGCCATGCCCTTCACGCTCAATATCTTCATCGGGCAGTTCGTCTAAGAATCGACTCGGTTCACAACTCTGCCACTCCCCAAACTGTTTGCGCTTCTTAGCTAAGGTCATTGCTAAGGTGCGCTGTGCTCGTGTGATGCCCACGTAGGCCAGACGACGCTCCTCTTCGATGGTGTCCGATTCGATGCTATTTCGGTGCGGCAACAGATCCTCTTCCATACCCATCAGATAAACATGGGGGAACTCCAATCCTTTCGAGGCATGCAACGTCATTAACTGCACACGATCGGAGTCATCCTCCTCCTCTTGTCGCTCTAACAAGTCGAGCAATACAAGACGTGCAATCGCCTCTTCAATACCCGCATCTGGATCATCTTCTTGAATACGTTCCAAGGAGGCGCGCAGAGAGTCGACCAAGAACCAGACATTTTGAATACGCTTTTCCGCCACGATGTCACTGGATGCGTTAGCGGTAATCCACTCTTCATAACCAATTTCGGCGATCAGTTCACGAATCGCACCAATGGGATCTGACCCCAAACAGAGTGAATGCAATTGCTCTATCATCTCGGTGAAGGCACGCAACCGAGACAGTGCATTAGGCTTCATAACTTGTTCGATGCCCAGCTCATCCACCGCTGCAAACATACTGATACGGCGCTCGGTAGCATACTCACCCAGCTGCTGCAGAGTGGTAGGCCCAATCTCTCGACGCGGCAAGTTGATAATGCGAAGAAACGCGTTGTCATCGTCCCGATTGATGAGCACTTTGAAGTAGGCCATTAGATCTTTGATTTCGGCACGAGCGAAGAATGAGGTGCCGCCGCTGAGCTTATAGGGCACCTTAAAGTTCTGCATTTTGATCTCTAACAGCCTGGCTTGGTGGTTGCCACGATAGAGCACCGCAAAATCTTTAAACGGTGCTCGCTCGCGCAGGTGTCTCTCGAGTATCTCGGTCGCGATGCGCTCACACTCGGCATCTTCACTGGGTAGATGAATCAGACGCAGTGGTTCACCCATCCCCATTTCACTCCACAAGGTTTTATCAAATACGTGTGGGTTATTAGCGATCAGGGTGTTTGCCGCTTTAAGAATTCGACTGGTCGATCGGTAGTTCTGCTCCAACTTAACGAGCTTTAAGCTTGGAAAGTCATGCTGCAGTTGGGCTAAGTTCTCTGGGCGGGCGCCGCGCCAAGCGTAGATCGACTGATCATCATCACCGACCACTGTTAAACCTGTGCGGTGTCCGACCAACTGACGCACCAACCGGTACTGCGATAGGTTAGTGTCTTGATACTCATCCACCAACAGATAGCGAATACGGTTCTGCCAACGCTCCAGCACTTCAGGCTTTTGATCAAACAGTCTTACCGGAACCAGAATAAGATCATCAAAATCGACCGCGTTATAAGCACGAAGGTGGCGCTCGTAGGCTTCATACGCACGGGCGCAAAGGATATCGATTGGCTCTGATACTGACTCTATAGCCTGTTGAGGTGTGATCATCTCATTCTTCCATGAAGAGATTTGGTTCTGCACCACATTGATCTTGTCGGTATCCTCATCGTGATGCACTAAAAGATCACGAATCAAGATGCGACTGTCTTGATCATCAAACAACGAAAAACCTGGCTTCATACCCAGCGCTTTATGCTCGCGGCGTAAGATGGTTAAACCGAGGTTGTGGAAGGTCGAGACAATTAGTCCGCGTGCTGCCTTACCCTCTACCAGTGACATCACACGCTCTTTCATCTCACGCGAGGCTTTATTGGTAAAGGTCACCGCGGCAATATGACGCGCTTCAATACCGCACTCTTCAATAAGATAGGCAATCTTACGAGTAATAACACTGGTTTTCCCGGAACCAGCCCCAGCCAATACTAGCAGTGGACCACTGATGTATTCGACGGCTTCTTTCTGACGGGGATTAAGGCGTGACATGTTTGATGGGCAGACTAGATATTAGGGCGCACAGTGTACACCCTGACATCGGCAAGCCCAAGATCTGCTCATCACTTAAAGCTGTCGATAGCTAAGCGCTTCCATAATGTGACTGTTTTCGATCGCCGAATCTGCATTCATATCCGCCAGTGTGCGAGCCACACGAAGTGCTCTGTGACAGGCTCTGGCGGAGAGCTGTAACCGTGTCGCTATCTGCATAAACTCTTTTGATAATGACTCTGAAGCATTCAGTTCTTTTTGAACTTCACTGCCTGTTAACTCCGAGTTGAGCTTGCCCTGCCGGTCATACTGCCTCTGCTGACACTGCATGACACGGCTACGCACTGCGCTAGAGCACTCCTCATTCGACTCACCCAGTAATAGCTCCTCTGTTGGCACCGCGCTCAAAGCCAACCGCATATCAAATCGATCCAACAACGGGCCAGAGACTCGGCCCTGATATCGATCGATTGCAGCCTGCGAACATTGGCAGCGTTCGGTACCATCGGCATAGTATCCACAAGGACAGGGGTTCATTGCTGCCATAAGAGAGAATCGTGCAGGGTAGGTCAGCGTACCGGCCACCCTGGAAATACTGACCTCACCAGTCTCTAGCGGTTCACGCAGGACTTCGAGGACGGAGCGGGGAAATTCTGGCAATTCATCGAGAAATAGAACGCCCTGATGGGCCAGTGAGATTTCACCGGGCCTCGGTGATGATCCGCCACCAACCATCGCGCGTGATGATGCACTGTGGTGCGGTGCTCTGTAAGGGCGCTCACCACGAAACAACCGCTCGACCGGCAACCCCGAGACCGAATAGATACTGGCTGTTTCAACACAGCTGGTTTGTGAAAGCGGAGGAAGAATCGATGGCAGTGCTTGGGCCAGCATACTTTTTCCACTACCGGGAGGACCACTCAAAAGCAGGTTGTGCATGCCACTGGCAGCCACTTCTAAAGCACGGCGAGCCATCGGTTGTCCCCGCACTTCTGAGAGATCAACAGCGTAGCTAGGCGGCTGATGCGCAGTAGTCTGAGGATCTATCTCTGGTAATTTTTCAGTACTCAGCGCCTGACATAGATCGTAGAGTGTCTCAGCTGAAAGCTGATGGTTGGCACCGGCAAGTGAAGCTTCTTGGCTATTTTCTGGTGATATAACAATCAGTGAATCGGCTTTAGCACAGGCAAAGGCGGCCGGAAATAGTCCTCTAATAGGATGCAGTTTGCCGTCCAAGCCCAATTCTGAATAGAGCTCTGCCTTGTTAAGGTGGGGTGTTTTGAGCTGATTGGATGCCAACAGAATGCCTAGGGCGATGGCTAGGTCATAGCGACCACCCTCTTTAGGGAGATCGGCCGGAGATAAATTAACGGTGATTCGTCGTTGTGGGTATTCGAAGCCGGCGTTTAACAGTGCACTGCGTACGCGCTCGCGGCTTTCGCGCACCGCCGTTTCTGCCATACCGACGATTGCAAAGGAGGGTAATCCCCCAGAAAGATGCACTTCAACACGAACGCGAGGTGCTTCGATACCGAGCTGTGCTCGACTGTAAAGAGTAGCCAATGCCATGACGCCATCCTTGGGTCCTGCAGTAGGCTTTGCGGTTGCTTAGGACTCTTTTGACTCCAACTGGGCAACCACTGCTTCCAACTGCTCTAATTTTTCTCGAGTTCGCTGAAGAACAGCGGCCTGAGCGTCAAACTCCTCCCGAGTGACTAGATCCAGTTTAGCAAAATTTGATTGAAGCACTGTTTTAATTTGCTGCTGCATCGCCTCCTGACCGGGAAGCGACGAGTTACCCTGAAGAAACTGGGTCATGGTCTGACTTAGGTTTTCAAACATCTTGGGATCAAGCATCTTGGTCTCCTTTAGCATTGGTAAGCCTTTCTATGGATGCACTATACCAGAACCGTTTTAAGAGGCGCGCTAGAAAAGATTATTTAAGCCTCAAATTCGCGCACCAATGTGGTGCGCGCACTTTTATGGTGCGTCTTAAAGTGCGTTATCTTGGTCACTCTCATCATAGAAGAGCCTTTCAAATAACAATAAGTAATTGTTTTTATTGTAATTTATAAAAGTTGGCACAGGTTTCGCTTAAAGAGATCACAGGAAAAAATTAATCCTCCCTTTTCACATTAAGGAGAAATCTGATGAAACTAGTGTCAGCCGTAATTAAGCCATTCAAGCTTGACGACGTGCGCGAAGCGCTATCAGAGATCGGTGTACAAGGTATCACCGTGACTGAAGTTAAAGGCTTTGGCCGTCAAAAAGGCCACACCGAACTCTACCGTGGTGCAGAGTACGTTGTGGACTTCCTACCTAAAGTTCGCCTAGACGCTGCGGTCTCTGATGAGATCGTAGATCAGGTTATCGAAGCGATCACCAATGCAGCTCAAACCGGAAAAATTGGTGACGGTAAGATTTTTGTTTCAGCGCTTGAACAAGTTGTTCGCATCCGTACCGGTGAGACCGGCGACGAAGCTCTATAACGTTTTGATTTTTGGCCTTATTGGAGGGCATAACAATGGAAGAACTTTTGAATACAACAGCTGGTGATGTTACCCAGCTGAAGTACGCACTCGATACCTTCTACTTCTTGGTATGTGGTGCACTGGTTATGTGGATGGCGGCAGGCTTCTCAATGCTAGAAGCGGGTCTTGTTCGTTCTAAGAACACCACTGAAATTCTAACTAAGAACATCGCGCTATTCGCGATCTCTTGCATCATGTACTTCGTTAGCGGTTACGCAATCATGTACGGCGGTGACTACTTCTTAACAAGCATCACTGGTGACGGTGTTGCCGATGAGTGGACATATGCACCATCAGCGGATTTCTTCTTCCAGGTAGTGTTCGTTGCGACAGCAATGTCTATCGTATCGGGTGCCGTTGCTGAGCGTATGAAGCTTTGGGCGTTCCTAGCTTTCGCGGTTGTGATGACTGGTTTCATCTATCCAATGGAAGGCTCTTGGACTTGGGGTGGCAACGCAGTATTCGGCATGTACACTCTTGGTGACCTTGGTTTCTCTGACTTCGCGGGTTCAGGTATCGTACACATGTCAGGTGCTGCAGCAGCACTAGCAGGTGTTCTTCTTCTGGGCGCACGTAAAGGCAAATACGGTAAGAACGGTGAGATCAATGCGATCCCTGGTGCTAACCTACCACTAGCAACACTGGGCACATTCATCCTTTGGATGGGTTGGTTCGGCTTCAACGGTGGTTCGGTTCTAGCGACGTCTGACGTTGAGAACTCAAACGCAGTAGCCGTGGTCTTCATGAACACTAACGCAGCGGCGGCTGGCGGTGTGGTTGCAGCACTGATCACAGCGCGTCTACTGTTCGGCAAAGCGGACCTTACAATGGCACTTAACGGTGCACTAGCAGGTCTAGTAGCGATCACAGCTGAGCCTTCAACCCCTACTGCACTACAAGCTCATATCTTCGGTGCGATCGGTGGTGTTCTGGTTGTCTTCTCTATCCTAACGCTGGATAAACTAAAAATTGACGATCCTGTCGGTGCGATCTCTGTACACGGTGTTGTAGGTCTTCTAGGTCTACTACTGGTACCAGTAACAAACGACGGTTCTACTTTCTCTGGCCAGATCATCGGCGCCCTAACCATCTTCGTATGGGTATTCGTTGTCAGCCTAGTGGTTTGGGGCATCATCAAAGCAGTGATGGGCATCCGAGTGACTGAAGAGGAAGAGTACGAAGGCGTCGATATCTCTGAATGTGGTATGGAAGCTTACCCAGAGTTCGTCACTTCACGTAAGTAATATGAATCTCAACGTCTGTTGAAACCCGGGGTGTAGCGATACACCCCTCTTCTCAGCCCTACCCCCAGGTAGGGTTTTTTTCGTTTCTAAAGGCACGAGTTGATCAGGAAACTTGAAGGTTCAACTTTCCATGTACATAATGAATGAAATTTTATAGCGGATTGGGACGGGTCGCCTGTGCCATCTAACAAGGAGAAACTATGAAACTGGTATCTGCAGTTATCAAACCATTCAAACTGGACGATGTGCGTGAAGCATTGTCTGACATCGGTATTCAAGGTGTTACTGTCACAGAAGTTAAAGGCTTCGGTCGTCAGAAGGGACACACTGAACTTTACCGTGGTGCAGAGTACGTAGTGGACTTCCTTCCAAAAGTTAAAATTGAAGTAGCGATCGATGACGATATGCTGGATCAAGTGATTGAAGCGATTAGCTCAACCGCCAATACCGGTAAGATCGGTGATGGTAAGATCTTCGTTATGCCTGTTGAGCAAGTTGTACGTATCCGTACTGGCGAGACAGGTTCAGAAGCACTGTAAGCTTCCAACACTCTTTAAAATGCCGCTACCGACTAACTCGCTAGCGGCATTTTTATATCCACTTTTAGACCCGCTGGATCGAGGTTTTCAAACTGAACCTCACCCCCTACACGTTCGGTCGCTCGCACAACAATACTCAAGCCCAAGCCGTAACCACCTGAGTGGGTGCCACGTCTAAACGGCTGTCCTATCGAGTCTAGGATCGACTCGGGTAATCCGGGTCCGTTATCGACCACTTGAATACTCAACCTATTGTTATCGGTAGCCACCGATACCTTAATCAGCGATCCTTCTGGCGTGTGATTAATGGCGTTGTTCAACAGGTTGCTGATGACGCGACTCAACGGCTCACTGCGAATAGTCGACCCATCACGGACATTAAGCGATAGGTCAAATTGGTGCTGTGGACCGCTGATACGGGCATCTTGAACCAGCTCCTTACAAAGCGGTGCTACGTCGACAATCGGCGCGCTGGCTTCTGCGTCCCGAGCGCGGGCCAGGGTAAGAATCTCAGAGATCAGACCGTCTAATTTTACGCACTCTTTATTGATGCGTTGCAGAGTTCGATCGTCCTCGCCCCACTTCTGTTCTGCTAAGCCGGCCGCCGCTTGAAGGCGTGCCAACGGCGCTCTCAGTTCATGGGATACATCCTGAAGTAGATGTCGTTGACTATCGAGGGTCTGCTCAACGTAATCGACCATCTGGTTGAATTCACGTGCAAGCTGACCTAGCTCATCACTTCGATTGACCAGTTTTCCTTCAGCACGCGTGCTCAAATTCCCCTGCATATGCAGACGACGGACAAACCCTTTCAAATCATTAATCGGTCTAACAACAAGCCAAGTCACCAGCAAGCTACTACCAAATGAGACGGCAATTACCCAAAGCACCTGGAACGACAGTAAGAAGCCCCACATCCTTTCAAACAGCTCTTCGTTACGTTCAGGCGGAAAAAAGACACGATAAGAGGTGCCATCAGCAGCGATGATCTCTGTCTCCAACGCATCTCTTGGTTGCGATCGTCTGGCCGATGAGTAGATCAGCTTGTTGGTGCGTGTCTCGTAGATCCAGAGCGGTAAGCGGCGGCGTTTCTCTTTACGCTGAACCCCATATTGATAATCAGAAATTAGCTGTTCCGCGATGATGGTCGCTTTCTGCTTCTGACTTTCCGTGCGATCAGGTGTATCGGTAACGGATATAAAGAGGGTTAGACTGATTAGAATACCCAGCGTGCTGACCAACCAAACCGCACCGAAAATGCGCCAAAATAGATGCTGATACCAACGCATTAGCCTTAAACCCCAACAACCATCTGGTAACCTTCGCCGCGCACCGTCTTAATCATCTCGGCTAACCCCGGCTTAGCCTGTTCAAGCTTCTGTCGTACACGGCTCACATGAACATCGATCGAACGATCATAGGCCGTTAATTTGCGATGCAGTACTTGTTCCGTCAGCCACTCTTTAGAGGCCACCTGCCCCGCTTGATCCATTAGCAGTGCTAGGACATTGAACTCAGCGGCCGTCAGCTGCAATTCGACCTGATCAACACGAGCAATACGGCTCGATGGACTAAGAGAAACAGGCCCGACTGAGATCGTTTGCGTCTTGCGCTCCTCTTTCAGGGGCACAGCTCGTCGTAATACCGCTCGAATACGCGCCAGCAACTCTCTGGGGTTAGCGGGCTTAGCTAGGTAATCATCTGCGCCCATCTCAAGTCCCAAGATTCGATCGATATCATCACCTTTACCGGTCAACATAATAACCGGAGTCGAAATTCTCGGGCGAACTTGCTGCAATAACTCTAACCCTGATAGACCGGGCATCATGATGTCGAACACACAGAGATCAAATTGACGGCCAGCGTCAAACAGCTCTATCGCCTGCTCTGCTGAACCGGCCTGAGTCACGGTAAACCCCTCATTATCAAGGTATTCACCCAACATATCCGTCAGATCCAGATCGTCATCAACTAACAGTATTTGTGCGCTCATATCCACTCCTTTATAGCGCCAGTTTACGCGTGCCTGTGGCAAACTCCCAAAACTTTACGCAACTTTACGATCTCGAAACCCAACTTAGCATTGCCTTCATCAATAATAGACTCATCGAAACGAACAACGAACGGAGAGTTCACATGAAAAAGAGAATCATTGCTTCACTCACTGCTGTCACATTAACAATCGGCGCTCTATCAGGTGCTGTCTATGCTCACGAAAAAGGCGGTAAAGGTGTCCCTAAAAGCGCTGAAGATCGTGTTGAAAAACTAACTCAGCGTCTGGATTTATCTGCCGACCAACAATCGCAACTGTTAGCGATGTTCACACAACGTGATGCCGATCGTGAGCAGATGCAAGCGACGTTAACTGAAGAGCAGCGCGAAAACATGAAAGCCAATGCGCGTGATGGAATGCGTGACCAGATGCACAAAGATATAAAATCGCTGCTTACAGCGGATCAAATCGCTAAGTTCGAAAACATGCACTCTGGTAAGGGCAAAGGCGGTAAAGGCGGCAAGCACTAAGATACACCACTGCAGGCTCTGAATGAGTTTTTGAAACCAACAATAGGTTAGAACCTGTTGCAGTGTGGGGAGCTTCGGCTCCCTTTTTTGTTTCTCTTGACCTGATATCCCTCCCGTAGTTTATTAGTCCAAACCCTAAGGAGTTCCTGATGAAATTGTTACGCGTCGGCGCAATAGGAAAAGAGAGACCTGCCATTCTAGATAGCGATCAACAGATTCGAGACCTCTCCTCTGTTATTACCGATATTAATGGTGATCAACTATCTGATCAGGCGCTAAAGGCATTACAACAGATAGATTTAGATTCACTGCCCCTTGTCGATTCTTCAGAAAGAGTCGGCCCCTGCGTCAGTGGCGTTGGGAAAGTAGTCTGTATCGGCTTGAACTACTCAGACCATGCGGCAGAGGCCGGTATGGATCTTCCAACAGAACCGGTGCTATTCATGAAAGCCACCAGCGCCATTGCAGGGCCGAATGATCCCATACAAATTCCACGTGGTGCTGAAAAAACAGACTGGGAGGTCGAGCTGGCCATCGTCATTGGCAAACGCACACAATACATTTCTGAAGATCAATCGATGGAACACATCGCCGGCTTCTGCCTTGCCAACGACCTGTCTGAGCGAGCCTTTCAACTGGAGCGTCAAGGTAGCTGGGACAAAGGTAAGTCACATGACAGCTTCGCCCC
>JAAZVX010000011.1 GCA_018623095.1 Marinobacterium sp.
AGTCATAAAGACCATCTAAATCTTGCTCAAGAAAAACATTACGCTAAATGAATTCACATATAGGTTGCTTGTCTTGTTAAGCTTTTGTGCTCAACCTCAACAAGCGCCCACACGCATTACCTGATTAATTGTTAAAGAGCGTGCCACCGACCTCTTGGTGGCTGCTTAAGTACTCATCTCAAGCGAGGTGCGTATATTAGTGATAGCTGCCTGGCATGTCAACACGTTTTTAAAGTTTTTTGAAAATTTAAAAACTGTCTTATGCGTCAGAAACTTTCGAAGAATTGCTTAAAAAACAATCAGTTAATCCGCACTTCCCGGTTACAGGTCAACTTGTAAATAAGTGTGACTCCGTAATCGAGAGCGCGAATTATACTTAGGTTTAACAGAGCGTCAACCCTTGGAGGAAATTTATTTAACTTAATATGGTCAATGGTACGACAGTGCTCCACAAGATCACGCTCGCAGCCATGATTGTGACCAGCGCAACCAACCCTACTGTTAATATTGATGTAGAGAACAGGAACGCCCTCTCCTCTTCAATATGCATAATGACCGGCACACCGACGTAGAGCAGATAGACACTAAAAGCTACCGCCAACATTCCGACACTTACGCAGAGCCATAGCATTGGGTAAAGACCAATCAAACCCGCAAGCAACATTGGTGATGCAGTGTAGAGCGCCAATCGAGCACACTCATCAACACCCGCATTAGCCCCATAAGTCTTCTCCATCCAGCGAATGCTGTAGGTAAGACCGGCAATAACACCCAGTATAGCGATGTAAAATGCCACCGCGGCTCCAAACGCGGATTCTGTCGCCAATAGATGATAGTCACCGTAGGAGACACTCCAACCAACCTGGGTCGTGCCAATAAACAGTGATACCGGGGGTATAAGTGCTAAAAGCACCAGTTGAAAAATAACGTTATTCAGGGTGAGTGAAGAGTCTTTGTCAATTGACTTCCACTCTTTAATTGGGTGATAGAAGACACCCGATAGATGCTGCAGAATCATTTTACACTCCTTTCAAAGCTGAACTTTGATTTTGTTTTCATTGATTCATCACATTCAATATAGTCTACGTTAGCGGTTTGCGCCTTAGTTCACTCTTTCTCTTTTTAGACTTTCTGTTTTTATACAACCGCTCTGTTAAAAGCAGACAGATTAAAAACGAATAAACGATCGCTTCAAGGGTACTGGCCCTAATGAGCAGCACCAGATGCAATAGCGCCAGAAGTGTGGCTGGGTAGATCAACTTATGAAGCGTTGACCAACGACGACCCAATTTTTTTTGCCAACCTTTGGTGGAGGTGACCCCTAACGGAGTGAGTAGCAATAGGGCAGCCATTCCCAACATAATGTAAGGCCTATCGGTTAACTCTCGTATTAGCAAGTCAACTCGCCAACCAAGAATAAAGGTCGCCACGGCAAAAAGGTGAAGCAGCACATAAAAGAGGGCGAACAAACCAATCATACGCCGATGCTGTAACAAAACCCTTATATGTAATCGTCTGCTAAACGTCGATGCGCAGAGCGTTAGGATCAAAAACCTGATTGCCCACTGCCCTAAATCATCCACGATCTCTTTTGCTGGATCGGCTCCTAATTGATTGGTGTACGCTAGGTAGACCACCCAAATGAGAGGAGCTGTCATTAACGTGAAGATGCCACTCCAAACAAACCGTTTAGTTAAGGCGTCAGACACTAATACCATTTGGAGAGATCCATACCTGCATAAAGAGGTGCAACCTCTTCATAGCCATTAAACATTGTTGTCTCAATTATCCGTGGATTAAACAATGAGGAGGGGAGTCTTCTCTCTGTCGCTTGAGACCATCTGGGATGATCAACATTAGGATTCACATTGGCATAAAAACCATACTCTTGTGATGCCGTTAGGCGCCAAGTATTTTGTGGCATGGTCTCTCTGAATCGAATCTGCACAACTGACTTGATACTTTTAAAGCCATATTTCCAAGGTACAACCAATCTAAGAGGTGCGCCGTTTTGAGGCGGCATCGCCTGGCCATAGACACCGACAGCAAGCATTGTCAGAGGGTGCATCGCTTCATCCATTCGCAACCCCTCTCGATAGGGCCAATCAATGGTGCTGAACAGTGAGCGCTGACCCGGCATCTGCTCTGGGTCCTCAAGCGTGACAAACTCAATATATTTAGCTTTAGAGGTCGGGTTCAATTGCTTAATGAGTGACGCCAAAGAGAAACCTAACCAGGGTATGACCATCGACCAGGCCTCAACGCATCGAAAACGATAAATCCTCTCTTCGATATCCACTTTCGCAAGGAGATCTTCCAAGTTATAAACACCAGGGCGCTCCACCTCACCGGCTATCTCGACCTGCCATGGATCTGTCTTAAAATTTTGCGCTCGCTCGTAAGGATCCTCTTTATTGAGGCCGAACTCATAGAAGTTGTTGTAGGTAATAACCGAATCGTAAGGTGTCAGCTCTTCATTAACAGTCCAAGTCGTCTTTGCGCTATCAAGCTTTGGCCTCAACCAATCGGGGCCGGGATAGAGCGGCAGATCGGAAGATTGAGGCTGTGTTAGGGCATAAGCCGGCATGGAGGCAGCTCCCGCAACGACACCCAACCCCTTCAATAAAGATCGCCTGGATAAGTAGACCGATTCAGGTGTAATTTCACTACTCAAGATTTTAGAAGGCTTGCCGATCAACATACTCAATCTCCTATAGCTATACCTCTATATTAGTCGTTAAGCTGACAAATGCCTTACAAAGAAAAAGCCACCCGAAGGTGGCTTTAAATATATCTCTCTATTCTACTCGTCTATTTCTACCTCTGAGCAACCATTGAATGGGTCCCGACACAGTGTAGGCGAGGAAGATGAGCCACAGGTATAGATCAGGGTCTGTCGCTAAAAATGAGACAACCAATACGATCACAATCATTTTCACAAAGGTGATCTTACCTTTCAAATTGATCTCTTTTCCGCTGTTGTAAAGGACATTACTGACCATTGAGAGTCCAATGAGTGCCACATAGAGCGCAATCAACCAAGCAAATGGAGCTGGATCTATTCCCTTTTCAGTCATAAACCAGATCAAACCGGCAATGGTCGCTGCTGCCGCTGGGCTAGGTAGCCCCATGAAATAACGCTTATCCAAAGAACCAATCTGGGTGTTAAAACGTGCCAAACGAAGTGCAGCACAGGCGCAGTAGATGAAGGCAGCCACCCAGCCAAATTTACCTAAACTCTGTAAAACCCATGTAAAGCTAACCAGAGCTGGTGCCACACCGAATGAGACCATATCTGATAGAGAATCATATTCAGCACCAAACTTAGATTGTGTGTTTGTCATTCGTGCTACACGACCATCTAAGCCATCAAAGATCATTGCCACAAAAATAGCGACTGCCGCCGCAGTAAAATGGCCGTTCATGCCAGAAATAACGGCATAGAAACCCGAGAACAGTGCACCTGTCGTGAATAGATTTGGTAGCAGATAGATACCACGAGGTCGTTTCACGCCCTCTTCACTGCTCGCTACAGTCGTCTCTTGGTCATTGTGATCAGTCATGTTTAAACCTTTAAAAAATGTAGCGTTAGTCTAACGAATCTATAGAACAAGCGACAGATACCATTGATTAATTTGATCACCCCAGATCAGCATCAACCATCCAGCCAGCGCCAAAAATGGCCCAAAAGGCATCGGATTCGCTAGATTCTGACGACCTAGCAGTGAGCCTATAAGTGCGTAAACAACACCCGCAACGGAGGAGATTAAAATGATACCGGGAAGTATGGCATAGCCACCCCAGGCCCCAAGCGCTGCAAGCAACTTAAAATCACCATAGCCCATGCCCTCTTTACCCGTCGCCAACTTAAACAGCCAAAAGACAAGCCATAGAACGAGGTAGCCAAGCATTGCTCCAATTACAGCCGAGTCCAAAGAAACCCACCCAAATACCAAACTAACCAGGAGACCCGCCCAGAGTAACGGCAGTGTGATCTGATCGGGTAACAGCTGATGATCTGCATCGATAAAGATCAAGACAATCAGAGCGTAACTGACGAAAAGCATGATCAACATCTGCAGAGTAAAACCAAAATAGAGCGCCACCGAGAGCCCCGTTAAGGCCGTCAGCCCTTCAATCAATGGATAGCGCATTGATATGGAAGCCCGACAGCCGGAGCAACGCCCTCTCAAAATCAGCAGATAGGAGAGGATTGGGATGTTTTCATACCAGCGTATTGCATGCCCGCATTTAGGGCAGCGTGAGCGTGGCTGCGACAGGGTGAGGGGCAGCTCATCGCTGTTTTCATTTTGACCTAAGAACTCAGTGGCTTCGCGGCGCCAGCTATTCATCATCATGATCGGCAGACGATGGATGACAACATTTAGAAAACTGCCGACTAAAAGAGAAAATATAACGACTGAAGGTAGGTAGATCGACTCTGACACCGATAGATAAGCGCTCATTGCATCGCCTTATGATTGATCATTCAGTTATCCTAGCACGCAAAGAATATTCCATATATTTTTGAGCTAAAAAAACCCGAACAGTGCCGGGTTTACAATCAGATAACGCCCAACTCCTTGAGCCGCTCTTTTAGATAACTATCTGCCGTATAACGGTCTGATAAAACAACATCCGGTCTTGGATGAAGGAAAAGGGGCAGTGAAATACGCGATTTTTTAGTTGCACCACCGACCGGATTAATCACCCGATGTATGGTCGAAGGGAAGTAACCTGCCGACGCCTCTTGCAGCATATCGCCTATGTTTACAATCAAATTTCCAAACTCAGCTGGCACATCAAGCCACTCGCCCGTTTGACTCAACACTTGCAACCCAGGCTCACTGGCTGCCGGAAGAATGGTTAGCAGATTGATATCACCGTGTGCTGCTGCCCGAATTGCTCCCTGCTCTTCATTACCATCAAATGGAGGGTAGTGAAGCACACGCAACAGTGTCTGTTCACTGCCATCAATCATGCTTGATAGCGGTTCACTATATCCCGCCCTCACATCGCTTGGGCTAAACGCCTCGACCCAACTGAGTAACTCTGAAGCCAATGAGCTAGTTTGTGAATAGTAAGCTTGAAGCTCTTCACGCAGATCATCAGGACACTGCCCCCAAGGGTAGTAGTGAAAATACTCTTTGATGTCTTTAACGGTATGGTCTTTAGCCACTTCAGAAATTTTGCTGGAAAAAAAGCCATCCTGAGTACCGACGTTGTAGTCATAGTCAGATTTACGATCGCTATTAAAAAAAGCCTGCCAATTATCGTAAATGGCTCGAACTTGAGCTTCGGCTATAGGGTGATTTTTCAGGACGCCGAAGCCAGTTTCATGCAGCGATTTTACAAAAGCCTCGCTGGCACCTTCAGATTGGTAATCTACCGCTTCTAAAAAATTCGACATTCCACTAACTCCAGTAACTGCTCGTCATTGCCGTTTCAAAAAAATCGACCACGCCGACATCGTCAACACCCATGCAGGCGATCTGATCAGGACGGTCTTTCCAATAATCGAGCATATAGGGTATGCCATAACGACTCATGATGGTTTGACCCATAGCAACGCCTTCGGTCGCAACACAAATTGGACCAGATACCGTTTCAAACAGCTCAGGATGCACAACATAAGCGAGAGCCGAAACGTCATGAGAATAGCAACCATCAATATCTCGCACGCTTGAGTAGAAGTCGATATAGAACTTTGCCGCACTCTGCATAAATGAACCCACCTTAGGGTTCTCTTTAGCAATACGATCAAACAGTGATCGAGGCAACATAATCTGATGGGTCACATCGAGCCCTACCATGACCAACGGCCAAGCAGCAGCCATCACCTTATCGGCAGCATGCGGATCAGAGAGAATATTAGCCTCAGCAACCGGAGAGACATTACCATCACTCGCGATCACACCACCCATGATCACCACCTGCTTAATCTTGCTTGGCAGTTCAGGGTCAAGTTGCAGTGCTTGAGCTAAGTTACCCAAAGGGCCAATCGCAACGATAACGATCTCACCGGGGTTCTGATTCGCTTGCTCGACAATAAACTCAGCAGCCGATTGAGGCAGCGCTACTCGATGAGGCGCCTCTAAATTAAGGTTGCCGAAACCATCCACCCCATGAACAAAGTCAGGAAACTCCGCTAGAGGCTTAATCATCGGCGTCGCCACGCCCTGCGCTACTGGCGTTTCGGATCCAGACATATCAACCAGCGTTAGTGCGTTCTGAGTCGCCTGATCCGCAGAGACATTGCCAAAGGTTGTTGTAAGACCCAATAGCTCAATATCGGGGTGCGCCATAGCGGTAAAAATCGCCATCGCGTCATCAATACCAGGATCTGTGTCTAGAATAATCTTATGCTTTGCCACTGTTACGCTCGATCTTTACTGTAAGGGGTTCCAATTGCTTTAGGTGCAATTGCCCGGCCAATGAAACCCGCCAATAAAATGACGGTAAGAATGTACGGTAGTGCCTGCATCAACTGAACATCGATTTCGCCTACAACAGGCAATTGAACACCTTGCATACGAGTTGCAACCGCCTCTAAGAAACCAAATAAAAGACAAGCGAACAGGGCGGGATATGGACGCCATTTACCAAAAATAAGTGCGGCCAGGGCGATGTACCCTTTACCTGCTGACATATCTTTAATGAAGCCTGCACCTAATGCGATGGAGAGGTAAGCACCTGCTAGACCGCAGAGCAACCCCGCCATAATCACGGCACGGTAACGTAACCAAGCAACTGAGATACCTGCCGTATCAACAGCCTGAGGGTTCTCACCAACTGCACGAAGTCTTAGTCCAAAACGAGTTTTAAATACGATCCAAGCCGTCATCGGTACTGCCATTAAAGCGACATAGACCAATAGGTTGTGCCCACTAAGTAGCTCTGTGTAGACGGGCCCAAGCAGCGGAACATCTGACAACGATTCACTCAAAGGCCAAGTCAGTGGACCAAATCGCTCATCGGAACCGAGCGAAGGTGTCTGTCCGCCTCGACGGAACCACGCGATACCCAATACGACGGTGAGACCGGCCGCTAAGATATTAATGGCCAAGCCACTGACCACCTGATCACCTCTGTGGGTGATACAGGCAAATCCGTGAAGTAGCGCCATCATGATTGAGACCAAGATCGCTGCCAACAAGCCCAACCAAACCGAGCCCGTTACTGCGGTCACTGCAGCCGCGGCAAAGGCGCCCGCCAACATCTTGCCCTCTAAACCGATATCCACAATGCCAGATCGTTCCGAAAAGAGACCCGCCATGGCACAGAGAACCAACGGTGCAGCAAGACGCAGAGTGGAATCTAGCGCAGAGATTAACTGAACAGAAAATTCCATTACCCCTCCTCCTGATTTGAACGAGAGAGCGCTGCAAAAAGTCGCTCTAAGGGCCCGCGCATCATGTAGGCCAGAGCGCCACAGAAGAGAATAACCAAACCTTGAATCACTACGACCAGATCACGTGTGATGGTTGAAAATTCAAATGCTAACTCCGCTCCACCCTGAAATAGCGCTCCAAACAGCAGGCTAGCGATGATAATCCCCAGGGGATGGTTACGCCCCATCAAAGCGACAGCGATGCCAGTAAACCCTGCCCCCGAGACGAAGTCTAAACCAACACGTTCTTGAGCACCCATCACTTCATTGATTGCAACCAGTCCAGCCAAAGAGCCGGAAATCATCATCGCAATGACAACCATGCGTTTTGGATTGATTCCACTATAGACAGCAGCAGACTCATTGAAGCCGATCATGCGGATGGCATAGCCCCAACGAGTTTTCCAGATGAGCACCCAGACAAACAGACAGGCCAGAAGCGCAACAAAAATCGATAAGTTAAGGGGGGTCTGTGTGATCTTGATTCCGAGAAACTCGAAAATTTCATGCATTAGCGGCAGTGTCGATTCAGGAGCAATCGCTCGTGTTTCTGGTGACATGGAACCGGGCTGAATCAACACATTCACCAACAGGTAAACCATCAACGCAGACGCGATGAAGTTAAACATAATGGTGGTAATGACCACGTGACTGCCACGATAAGCTTGTAAATAGCCAGGTATAAACGCCCAAGCTGCCCCAAATAAGGACCCGGCAATAATTGCCAGAGGTAGTAGAGCCCACCATGGCAGAAGATGATCTAGGGCGAGACAAATTAGCCCCACACCTAAACCACCTATGTAGGCTTGCCCCTCTCCACCGATATTGAATAGCCCCGCGTGGAATGCGACCGCCACCGCTAAACCGGTAAAGATAAAGTTGGTTGTGTAGTAGAGCGTATAGCCAACCCCTTCATCATAGCCAAAAGCGCCACGAATCAGCACTTGCACCGCCTCTAATGGGCTTTCGCCAATTAAAGCAACCACCACACCGGCTGAGAGAAACGCCAGCAACACATTGATTAACGGTATTAACCCAATGTCGGCCCAAGCAGGAAGTTTTGTCCGACGACTCATGATTGAGATCCCTGTTGAACCATTTGATCACCGCTTCTTGAGCTGGACATCATCAACCCTAATGAACGAGCATCAGTTTCTGATGCCAACACATTACCGACGATGCGCCCTTCTGACATAACCAGCACTCGATCACACAACGACAGGATCTCCTCTAACTCCACAGAGACGACTAACACAGCACTTCCCTGATCTCGCAACGAAACAATCTGCTGATGAATGAACTCAATTGCCCCGATATCGACACCCCGTGTCGGCTGCCCGACTAGCAACACCTTTGGCGACACGTTCATCTCACGTGCGATACAGAGTTTTTGTTGGTTGCCGCCAGAGAAACTGGCTGACTTAAGATCGGGATCAGCTGGACGAACATCAAACGTATTCATCAGCGATTTGCAGTGCTCAGTGATGGCTAGGCGATTTTGTAGAATTTTACCATTGAACTCAGGCTCATCCTGAAAACCCATAATGGCAGTCTCTTCTGCGCTAAACGCGCCTACCATACCATTACGATGACGATCCTCAGCTACATGCCCTACCCCAAGGTGACGAATCTGTTTAGGGGTCATTTGATGCTGGGCATCGATGCAGATGCCTTCAATATTAATTTGCCCTTGCTGCACATCGAGCATACCAGACAATAGACCGAGCAATTCTGTCTGACCATTGCCAGAGACCCCAGCAACACCAACAATTTCACCCGCCTTCACTTTGAACGACACATCATCCAAACGAGGCACATCAGTTTCATCGTGCCAGGTCAGCGAATCCACCTGCAGCAGTGTCTTTCCGGGATTGGCAACGTGTTTATCAACACGCAGTAGAACCTTGCGACCGACCATCAGCTCAGCCAATGCTTCACGGCTAGTTTCCGACGTTTTAACAGTCGCTACCATGGCACCCGCTCGCATCACTGAGACCTGATCACTGATCGCAATCACCTCTTGCAACTTATGAGTGATCAGCAGAACGCTGACGCCCTGTGATTTAAGAGTCTTTAATATGGCGAAGAGTTGATCAACCTCTTGAGGGGTTAAGACACCGGTAGGCTCATCAAGAATCAGAATTTTAGCGTCACGATAGAGCGCTTTAAGAATCTCGACACGCTGTTGTAGGCCAACCGGCAGTTGTGAAACCACTGCATCCAGATCAACGTTCAAACCATACTGATCGGAGATAGCCTGCAATTTGTTTCGAGCTTTGTAGAGTGAGCTTGTCAGCGACCAACTACCCTCCGCACCAAGCACGATATTTTCCAAGACAGTAAAATTATCCACCAACATAAAGTGCTGATGCACCATTCCGATCCCTAACTCGATGGCTCGCTTGGAGTCGTTGATGCGAACCGCTTCTCCATCCACATAGATGGATCCACTATCGGCTTCGTAAAATCCATAAAGGATGCTCATCAGTGTCGATTTGCCAGCACCATTCTCACCAACAATAGCGTGAATTTCACCCTTAACAACGTTCAAATCAACGTCCACATTGGCTTTAACCGCACCAAAGTGTTTATTGATCTTTGCTAGTTGTATTGAATAAGAAACAGGATCCCGATTGGGATCCTGTATAGTCTGAGTCACCACTCAATTAAACCTCTGCCTTAGTCGAGTGCTGGACAGCTGTTGTCGCTCATGTAGTCGTGAACTTTAATATCACCGGCGATGATCGCTTTTTTCGCTGCTTCAACAGCTGATTTCATCTCTTCAGTGATCAGTGCTTCGTTGTGCTCATCAAGCGCCCAATCAACACCACCTTGTGCTAGACCTAGTGCTTGGAAGCCCGCTTGCCAAGTACCATCTTGCATGGCTTTGAGTGAGTTATATGCTGCTACATCCACACGCTTAACCATAGAGGTTAGCATTGTACCTGGCTGTAGGTAGTTCTGGTTCGAATCGACACCAATCGCGTATTTACCCGAATCAGCTGCTGCTTGGTAAACACCGACACCGGTACCACCGGCTGCAGCGTAGACAACGTCAGAACCACGATCGAACTGACTGACAGCTAGCTCAGCACCTTTAGCGGGGTCATTCCAAGCGCTCGGCGTACTGCCTGTCATATTGCGGATGATGTTAATATCTTTATTCACGTACTGAGCACCCTGAGCATAGCCACACTCAAACTTACGAATCAGTGGGATGTCCATGCCACCGACAAAGCTGACGGTCCCTGTCTCAGATTTCATTGCCGCAAGCATACCGACTAGGAATGAACCTTCGTGCTCGTTAAAAACAACTGATTGAACGTTTGGTTTATCAACCACCATGTCAATCAAGGTGATGCGTGCATCTGGGAACTCACCGGCCACTTTATCAACAGCCGCCGCTTGGGCGAAACCGACGCTGATGATTGGATTAGCACCGCGCTGTGCAAAACGACGGATCGCCTGTTCACGCTGTGATGCGTTAGTGACCTCGAACTCACGGTAGTTCACACCGCTCTCCTCTTTAAATCGCTCCATGCCGTTATAGACAGACTGGTTAAACGATTTATCGAACTTACCGCCCATATCAAAGACAACAGCAGGGTTGAGGTCAGCTGCTTGAGTCGATGCAGAAGCAACTGCTACTGAAAGAGCGAGCGTTTTCAAAACTACACGTATCATTGTGGTGTTCCTTACTTATTGATTGAGACTAACAAGGTCGGCAGAAAAGCGGACCAATCAGTCAACCTTATCCCTAAAAGCAGGGGCAGACAAGACTATTTAGGGACAAAAAAAATCCCAGCAAACGCTGGGATTTTCGAAGTATGGAACGCGTTAAACGCTAAGTACTTTTTCACCGCGTGCGATACCAGATACACCCGAGCGAACCACCTCTAAAATGGAAGCGGTTCCCAATGCTGCAATGAAGGCGTCCAGTTTAGCGGAGTCGCCTATCAGCTGAACGGTGTAAGTGTTCGGCGTTACATCAATGATGTGGCCTCGGAAGATATCCGCCGTACGCTTAATCTCTGCACGCATCTGACCGTTGGCTTTCAGCTTGATCATCATAACTTCACGTTCGATGTGGTCGCCTTCCGATAGGTCAACAACCTTCACAACATCGATCAGCTTGTTCAACTGTTTAGTGATCTGTTCTACAACACGGTCATTACCAATGGTTGTCACCGTCAAGCGAGACAGCGTTGGATCTTCAGTTGGGGCTACCGTGAGCGATTCAATGTTGTAGTTGCGCTGTGAGAACAGCCCAACCACACGTGACAGTGCTCCAGGTTCGTTCTCTAGGAGAACTGAAATGATATGACGCATCGTTTAAGTCCTCTCCGTTTTGTTCAACCACATGTCACGCATGGATCCGCGAGGAACCTGCATTGGGTAGACGTGCTCAAATGGATCAACATAGATGTCCATGAAGACTAGACGATCTTTCATTGCAAATGCTTCGCGCATTGCGCCCTCTAGATCTTCGTAACGCTCTACCTTCATGCCAACATGACCGTAGGACTCTACCAACTTAATGAAGTCAGGCAGTGACTGCATGTAAGACTGCGAGTGACGTGACTCGTAGTTCATATCCTGCCATTGACGAACCATACCCAACGACTGGTTATTTAGGTTGATGATCTTCACTGGCAGATCGTACTGTTTACAAGTCGATAGCTCTTGGATATTCATCTGAATAGAGCCTTCACCTGTGACACAAGCAACGTCAGCCTCTGGGAAGTTCAGTTTCACACCCATTGCAGCTGGCAGACCGAAGCCCATAGTGCCTAGACCACCTGAGTTGATCCAACGGTTTGGCTTGTTGAACTTGTAGTATTGGGCCGCAAACATCTGATGCTGACCAACATCGGAACAGACGAACGCATCACCGTTAGTCACTTTAGAGAGCATCTCGATAACCTGCTGAGGCTTCATCTTGTCGCCTAGCTCAAAGCGGCCACCGTGACGTTGACGCCACTCATCGATCTGTTTCCACCAGTTCGAAATTGCTTCAGCATCCGGTTTGGCTTTCGCTTCAGCCACCAACTCAAGCATCTCTTTAAGAACCGCTTTAGCTGGACCGACAATCGGCACATCCACATCGATCGTTTTAGATATCGACGCAGGGTCGATATCGATGTGTGCAATACGCGCCGTTGGACAGAACTTGTCCGTGCCATTCGTGACACGGTCATCGAAGCGGGCACCCACTGCAAGAATGAAGTCTGAGTGGTGCATTGCCATGTTGGCTTCGTAACTACCGTGCATACCCAACATACCCAATGACTGGCGATCAGTACCTGGGTAGCCGCCTAATCCCATTAGGGTATTAGTCACCGGGTAGTTAAGCTCTTGCGCCAGTTTAACCAACTCTTCGCTTGCATCACCCATGATGACACCACCACCGGTGTAGATCACTGGGCGCTTAGCCGCTAGCAACATATCAACGGCTTTCTTAATCTGACCACTGTGGCCACGGCTGATAGGGCCGTAAGAGCGCATTTTTACGTTTGCTGGGTAGTCGTATGGGTAACGCTCAGTTGGCGTTGTCATATCTTTAGGGATATCCACAACCACGGGACCTGGACGACCGCTCTGCGCAATGTGGAACGCCTTCTTGATGATCGAAGGGATATCCTCTGGACGCTGGACGCTGAAGCTATGTTTAACGATCGGACGAGAGATGCCAAGCATGTCCGTCTCTTGGAATGCGTCCTCACCGATCAGGTAGCTCATAACCTGACCTGTAATCACGACCATTGGAATCGAGTCCATGTAAGCCGTAGCGATACCAGTGACCGCATTCGTAGCACCTGGGCCCGATGTTACTAGCGCAACACCTGCTTTATTGGTTGCACGAGCGTAGGCATCCGCCATGTGTGTTGCCGCCTGTTCGTGACGAACAAGGATGTGCTCAACTTCATCCTGTTGGAAGATCGCATCGTAAACGTGTAGCAATGCGCCACCAGGATAGCCGTAGATGTACTTAACGCCTTCATCACGAAGCGCGCGTACGACCATTTCCGCACCTGAAAGTAGTTCCACCTTTTTACCCTCAATATTGTGTTGTCTATTCAACACTCTGTCTTTGTCTGATTCATGAATGAGTGGGTTCAGCGCCAGCGGGATTGTCCGCCAAAACGTCATCAATACGGGTGTGCGCTAACACAAATTAACACTCGATACTGCTGCAACAAGGATCTCTTTAACAGCAGCGTTAGACCTGAGCTGGGTAATGCTTAGTAAGCCTTTTAAACGCCTGCTACACGCGGGGTTATTTGCATATAACAGTTAGCTTTAAATTTTCGCACTGCAGCGCAGTAACTTCAACCTTCGCAGCCGCAAAATTGTCTAAAAAAAAGAGCAACTTTCCAACGATTTCGACAATTTCACAAAATTCCGTCCTCCTGCTAGCGCGACTTCATTGTGCGAGTTATAGTTCAATGAGGTCATAGGGAGAAAAACAATGGTTTCGATATCCGATGTAAAACAGAAAGATCGTGTTATTGAAGAGCTGGTTCGCTTCACTCGAAAGGTGCTGATGGAGCCCGAGATTTGCTCCACCGCCAAAGAGATTGCGCGCAAGCATATGGGCCAAGAGAATGCGGTTCAGTTAATCGCTGATGAGCTCAATGACACCACCAGCGTCCATATTGGTTTAGAGCGCAGTGAAGCCGACGAGCTCTTTATAGAGCTTCTGATTGAGGTGGTAAAAGATGAGCAAGCACTCTACTAGCTCACCTCTTTTCTAAACCGACGCCTTAAGGGGCCTGTTTAAGCCAACGAAGCGTCGCCTCTGGCGCTTCAGTATCGAGTTGAGCCAACACACCCGGCAACAACACATCCAACTGTTGATCAAACTGCCATGGCGGGTTGATCAACAGCATTCCAGATCCGTACATACCGCGCTCTTTAGGTTCTGCCACAACAAACTGTGAATCCAACACCCCAACATCCGGCAGCTGACGAACCATCGCTTTCAGCATATTCTCGTGACGATTAGCTGCTAGCAGAGGATACCAAACCGCGATTTGACCATTAGGCCAGCGCTGCATCGCCTCCCCAACAAAACTCGCCACCTGTTGATACTCCTCTTTCACCTCATAAGCGGGGTCGATCAATAGAAGTCCCCGATTAGGTTTAGGGGGTAGAAGCGATAAGACTCCCTCATACCCATCTCGGTGATGCACCCCGACATTGGCAAACAGGCGCATATTGCGCTTCAACTCTTTGGCCTCTTGCGGGTGCAACTCCATTAGGTGGATGTGATCGATCTCGCGTGCGTTTAGAGCCGTCAGCGTGGGTGATCCCGGGTAGTGTAGAAGCTGATCTGATTGAGACACTTCAGCGATGGCTGAGAGGTATTGCTGCACTGCTTCAGGCTGTTTTTGTCCCCAAAGTTTGGCCACACCGCCTCGAAACTCACCGGTTTTCTGCGCCTGCTCTGACGAGAGGTCATAGAGCCCACGACCAGAGTGCGTCTCTAAATAGCTCCAGGGTTTGGACTTTTTGTTGAGCGCGTTTAGTAGAAGCTGAAGCGTGAGATGTTTGTGAACATCGGCAAAATTTCCGGCATGGAAGCCGTGTTGATAGCTAAGCAAGGGGGTGCCTCAAAGTTTTGTGGAAGCGCAATGATAGCGGTTTAAACAGCGTTTTCACAACAACGGGGCCTGACTGAGGGCCAGTCCCCGATTCAGAGCTGTTGCAGAACTAACGGAAGGTAAACTCACCGTCTGCCACATCGACTACGATCTCCGCTCCAGGCATGAAATCGCCAGCCAATAGACGCTGCGCCAATGGGTTTTCGATCCACTGCTGAATCGCACGTTTGAGCGGCCTTGCACCATAAATGGGCTCAAAACCAACTTCCACCAGCTTATCCATCGCGGTTGATGTTAGCGTGAGTCCTAGCTCATGCTCAGCAAGACGGCTGCGCAGACGCTCCAACTGAATGGATGCAATGCCCGCCACCTGCTCTTTACGCAAGCTGTGGAACACGACGACTTCGTCGATACGGTTAATCACCTCCGGTCTAAAGTGGGTGCCCACCACCTCCATGACCGCGCCTTTCATCTGCTCATAATCCTGATCATCACTGTAACCCGCGATCAGGTCCGAGCCTAGGTTAGAGGTCATCACCACGATGGTGTTGCGGAAATCGACGGTGCGACCCTGACCATCTGTCAATCGGCCATCCTCTAGAACTTGTAACAGGATGTTGAAGACATCAGGATGCGCTTTTTCGACCTCGTCCAACAATAGGACTGAATAGGGTTTACGACGCACCGCTTCCGTTAGATAACCGCCCTCTTCATAACCAACATAGCCTGGAGGTGCACCGATCAATCGAGCCACCGAGTGCTTCTCCATAAACTCTGACATATCGATGCGAACCATCGCCTCTTCAGTGTCGAACAGGTAGCTCGCCAGCGCTTTACACAATTCTGTTTTACCAACACCGGTAGGACCCAAAAATAGGAAGCTACCGTTCGGGCGGTTAGGATCAGCCAGACCCGCTCTTGAGCGGCGCACTGCATTAGAGACTGCCTCAACGGCCTCACCCTGTCCGACAACACGCTTATGCAGTTCTTGCTCCATGCGCAGAAGTTTCTCACGCTCACCCTCCAGCATTTTATTGACTGGAATACCGGTCCAGCGTGAGACCACTTCAGCCACTTCCTCTTCGGTGACCTTATTACGAAGAAGCTCAGTTTGAGCCTCGGATTCATCCTCGCTATCGGCCGCTTGCAGCTGCGCCTCTAACTCTGGGATCTTGCCATATTGAATCTCTGACATTTTCGCCAGGTCGCCTGCGCGACGAGCCTGCTCCATCTCGATACGGGCCTGGTCTAACTGCTCTTTAATCTGCTGAGAGCCCTGCAGTACCGCTTTATCCGCTTTCCAGACCTCCTCAAGATCAGAGTACTCTTTCTCTAAAGAGCTGATGGTCTCTTCTAACTCTGCTAAGCGCTTTTTAGCCGCTGAATCTTTCTCTTTTTTCAGCGCTTCACGCTCCATTTTCAGCTGAATCAGACGGCGCTCTTGGCGATCCATCTCTTCCGGTTTGGAGTCCATCTCCATACGGATGCGTGATGCCGCCTCATCGATGAGATCGATCGCTTTGTCGGGTAGCTGACGATCGGTGATGTAGCGCTGACTCAGTTTCGCGGACGCGATGATCGCTGAGTCGGTGATGTCGACACCGTGGTGTACTTCGTAGCGCTCTTTGAGACCACGCAGTATCGCAATCGTATCCTCTTCACTAGGCTCATCAACAATTACCTTCTGGAAGCGACGCTCTAGCGCTGCATCTTTCTCGACATACTGACGATATTCGTCCAGAGTAGTCGCACCCACACAGTGCAGTTCACCGCGCGCCAGTGCAGGTTTCAGCATGTTACCGGCATCCATTGCACCGTCGCCTTTGCCGGCACCGACCATGGTGTGAAGCTCATCAATAAACAGAATGATTTGCCCTTCCTGTTTAGAGAGCTCATTAAGGACTGCCTTTAATCGCTCCTCAAATTCACCGCGAAATTTTGCACCGGCAATCAGAGCACCCATATCGAGCGACAACACTCGCTTATGCTTTAGCCCCTCTGGCACTTCGCCGTTGATGATACGTTGCGCCAAACCCTCAACGATGGCGGTTTTACCCACGCCCGGCTCACCAATCAGTACTGGATTGTTTTTCGTGCGACGCTGGAGCACCTGAATGGTGCGACGAATCTCATCATCGCGTCCAATCACAGGATCAAGCTTGCCGCTCTCTGCCCGCTCTGTTAAATCGACACAGTATTTATCCAGAGCTTGTCGACTCTCTTCTGCGTTAGGATCCATCACAGCCTCACCTCCCCTTACCGCGTTAATCGCTTCAACCAGTCTCTCTTGTGTCAGACCGGCAGCCTGCAACACCTTGCCGGCATCACCTTTATCACTCAGCATGGCCAGTATGACGAGCTCACTCGCCACAAACTGATCGCCTCGCTGCTGAGCAAGTTTGTCGGTTAGATTAAACAGGCGAGCCATATCTTGGGATAGGCGAATATCACCGTCGGGGGTATTGACCACAGGCAGTCGCTCAAGCGCCTCACCCACCTTACGGGTTAACTGTGGCAGTTCCGCACCAGCCTGCTTAAGCAGGGGGCGAATTGATCCACCACGTTGATCAATCAACGCAGCGAGCAGGTGGATAGGTTCAATCTGATTATGATCCTTACCGACTGCCAATGACTGAGCATCTGACAGTGCCTCCTGCAATTTTGAAGTAAATTTATCTGGGCGCATCTTAGCCTCCACTGATAGCGGCCTCCCGAAGCAAGGCCAATGAATGTTTCTATCTTTTATGTGAGGGTAAGTCTGACTATTTCAAGAGGTGTTATGTAAATTTTGCGACAATATTTTAACTATTTATCATTCACCCTATCTAACACGCGGCAACTCTAGCCAACTGGTGGTGTAACGCGGAGAGAGCATTTCGCGCTTCATATCCCAAGGGTTTCGGTCGATGCGGCGAGCAAACTGTACACGTCCTATTTTATAGTTAATCTCATCTAACGTGGTCATCAACGCTTCACTACGGCTATCCCCTTCCGCACAAAACAGCGCCTGCTGCTGAAGTTTTGGGTCGTAAAAATCACTCAGCATCACTCCAGCTTTGGCAAACTGATAACCGCTCAACCAGATACGCTCTATCAGACGCATCGAGGCAGCTAATAACTGTCGTGTATCATCCGTCGGCTCCACCAATCGCTCACTGGTGGCGTTAGCGTATTGCGGCTGACTCTTTGCAAATGGACTGGTGCGTAAAAAGACTTGCAGATGCTGAGCCACCTGCCCCTCTTTGCGTAACTTCTCAGCAGCACGCGTAATGAAACCGGCAATCGCTTTGCGCATCTCTGCCAGCTCTGTGATGCGTTCACCAAACGAGCGCGACACGACGATCTGTTTTTTGACTGGTGGGGTATCGTCAAAGGGGATACAGGAGACCCCATTAAGTTCTGACACCGTCCGCTCCAACACGACGGAGAAGTGCTTTCGTATCCATTTTGGGTCAGCATCAGCAAGGTCCAACGCACTCTTAACACCCATCGACTCTAGGCGTTTACTGATACGACGACCCACTCCCCAGACATCACCCACCTCGGTCATCGACATCAGCTTGCGTTGTCGGTCTACCTCAGTCAGATCAACAACACCGCCTGTTGAGTGGTATTTTTTCGCCCCTTGATTGGCCAACTTCGCCAAGGTTTTGGTCGTCGATATGCCTACACACACCGGTATGCCGACCTCCCTCTCCACCTTGCTTTTAGTGAAACGGCCAAACTCCAATAGTGAGTAGTTTTTCTGCAGCCCTGACAGATCCATAAACGCTTCATCGATCGAGTAGACAAACACTCGCGGCGCAATCGATTCCAGCGTATTCATGACCCGTGCAGAGATATCACCGTAGAGCGTATAGTTTGACGAGAAGGTGCAGATACCGTGTTGCTCTATCAGCTCTTCAATCTGAAAACGGGGTACCCCCATTTTGACGCCCAGCGCTTTCACCTCGGCACTGCGTGCGACGGCACAACCATCATTATTCGAGAGCACGACCATCGGTACCCCCTGCAGATCTGGGCGAAACAGCCGCTCGCAAGAGACATAGAAGTTATTGCAATCGACCAGTGCGACGACTTGGGCCACTACTTCAGCACCCTGACGACACTGACGACGACTCCAAACACCTGCAGCTCACTCCCCTCTTTCAACTCAATCGGCGAGTAGCGTCGGTTCTGCGGAACCAGACGCACACGGGGACGTAACTGCAGAGTCTTCACCGTCATCTCCCCACTGACACTAGCGATCACCACATCACCATGCTGCGCCGTCAGAGATCGATCGACAACCAAGACATCCCCTTTGTAGATACCCACACCGTCCATAGAATCGCCATCGACACGAACGAAATAGGTAGCGTTAGGGTGTTTAATGCAGAGCTCATTAAGACTCAACGTCTTATCAATATAGTCCTGAGCCGGTGATGGAAACCCAGCTGGAACACTCTCTGTGTAGAAAGGAATCTTTAAATGCTCAGCGGTAAGATCGACCGCATCAGCTATCTGCGTAATCGCCATCGTTAATACCTAACCTATCGACAAATATACTGTATGAATAAACAGTATATATCGACTACTAAAAGTTAGGCAATGTGATTATCGGATTTTATGAACGAAGGGTGGCTTGCAGTTCTAACACCAGCGTCTCGACAAGCTGTTCAGCGGGCATGGATCTCGCTAATGCCGCACCCGTGCCAGCCCAGTGTGCGGCATACCCCTCCTCGCCCTGTTCACAAGCAACTGCAGCCAACTGTTTCATCGCATCATAGGTAAGAGGGTAATCGGGAATATCCACTCGGTTGTCGGGTTCAATCTCGGTATGCGCCCGATTAACAATACCGCGTGCAGGCCGACCAGAAATAGCGGCGGTGATCTCAGTATTAACGCCCGCGCCACGACTTAGGTTGGCTCGATACCCAGCATTAGCTGAAGACTCTGGGCAGAGCACAAACGCTGTTCCCATCTGCACAGCCACAGCGCCAGCATTGAACGCAGCCGCCATATCAGCCCCCGTCATAATGCCGCCAGCCGCAATAATCGGCTGCTCAACAAAAGAGGCCAACTGAACGACTAGATCCGTTGTCGTTAACCTTGAGTCTTGGTGAGGATCGAAGGTACCGCGATGACCTCCCGCTTCAATACCCTGCGCAACTAAAGCATCAACACCGGCTTCGATCGCCAAGCGAGCTTCGCTCAACGAGGTAACACAGGCCAGCGTCAGGATACCCCTATTTTGTAACTGCTCAATCCAAGCGGATTTGGGCAGTCCAAAGTGAAAGCTGACCACCGCAGGCTGCTCTTCTAACAGCACCGCCAACATATTGGGGGCATCTAGGAAGCTTAGGTAGATCTCATTCAATTGATCCGGCGGAGTCGCACCAAAGCGCTCAAAATGCGGCGTAAGATGCTCAATCCATCGCTGTTCAATCTCTGCACTGCGCTGAGGTCGCTGGTGACAAAACAGATTGACGTTGAATGGCTGCTCCGTCAAAGCTCGCGTTCGCTGTATCAACTGACGCGCGGTCTCAGCATTAACGGCTCCGACCGCAATAGAGCCCAACGCACCAGCATTAGAGACCGCAGCAGCCAGTTCAGGCGTGGAAACACCCGCCATCGGTGCCTGAACAATCGGGTGGGTAATCCCGAGCTTAGTCAGTTCAAATTTATTCATCAGCTTCAATCCAAATTAGGCTGGCCATACGCCCCGTTTGAGCTTGGCGACGGTAAGAGAAAAACTGATCTGAGTCGGTATAGGTACACAAGCCACCGCCATAAATCTGACACACACCGGCTCTGTTTAGACGTAAACGCGCTAGCTGGTAGATATCAGCCATCCAACGCTCTTTATGAAGGGGACTTGGCTTAAACGCATCACGCGACGGCGCAAGATCGTCGACAAAACGATCATACACTTCCTGGCCCACCTCAAACACTTCAGGGCCAATGGCCGGTCCCATCCACACCATGACCTCTGATGGATCATCGAATTGCAGCAACGTCTGCTCTAATACTCCATCCGCTAAGCCACGCCAACCGGCATGAGCCGCGGCCACTTTACTTCCTGATCGATTCGTAAACAGAACAGGCAAGCAGTCCGCCGTCATGATGACACACGCAACGCCAGACTCAGATGTATAACAGGCATCGGCTTGACGAATCTGTTGGTCTGAACGGGCTGTTACGACGTCAACACCGTGAACCTGCTTAAGCCACTGCGCAGGCTTGACGAGAGCCACCTTGTTAAGAAGTAGCTGACGATTCTCTATAACCGCTTGAGGGTCATCCCCTACATGATCACCTAGGTTAAGCTGATCAAATGGCGCTGAGCTGACACCACCTTCGCGCGTCGTACAGAGCGCTTTAATGGTTGGCGGTGCCGGCCAGTCAGCCCAGATCAAGTTCATAGTTCGTAATCGTATTTTGTCGCATCGTGATCGAGAACGGACAATAGGCGCTGCATATCATCTGGTAGATCGATCTCCCAGCTGCAGTGTTCACCAGTATGAGGGTGCCAAAGCTCCAGCTTTTTCGCATGTAGAGCTTGGCGACGGAACCCTTTCAACGTCTGTACCATACGCTCGCTGCAGTTTTTCGGCAGACGGAAACGACCTCCATAGAGTGGATCGCCGATCAGGGGATATTTAATGTGCGCCATGTGAACGCGAATCTGGTGCGTACGGCCTGTCTCTAGTTTCAGACGAATGTGGGTGTGTGAACGAAACTTCTTCAATACGCGATAGTGTGTGATCGCCTCTTTACCCAGCCCCACAACGGCCATTTTAAGTCGGTTTTTACTGTGACGACCCATCGGTTCATCAACGGTACCACCACCAATCATGACACCTTGTACAACCGCTTCGTATTCACGCCCCATCGAACGATCTTGCAACTGTTCAACCAGATCCGTCTGCGCTTGAATCGTTTTAGCCACCACCATCAACCCGGTCGTTTCACGGTCAAGGCGATGCACGATACCGGCGCGTGGGACCTGAGCCACCTCAGGAGCGTGATGCAACAGGGCGTTGAGCAGCGTTCCCTCAGCATGACCCGACGCTGGGTGTACCACCAGACCAGAGGGTTTATTCAGAACAATAATATGCTCATCTTCAAACACGATATCGAGCGGGATATCCTCCCCTTTGTGCTCTTCAATGACGGCGATATGGGCATCAACGACAACTTTTTCGCCGCCGGTGAGCTTATCGCGCGTGCGCAGCACTTTGCCATCAACGGTCAACTCACCCTCTTTTATCCACCCCTGCAGACGCGAACGGGAGTAGTCGGGAAAGATCTGTGCAACGGCTTGGTCCAGTCGTTTTCCGAAGAGTTCATCGGGTACAACGGCTTCAAGGTGAATATGTTCTGACATTATTGCTCTATCTGGCTCTAAGAGTGTTTTGGTGAGCTAAGCTCTGTGTTTAAATAAGGAATATTGAATAGTATATCTCAATAGAGATCGCAGCGCTGAACCGCTGTGCATAGATTAGGAAGTAAACATGCGTTTTAACCGACTGATTCCCGCACTTTTCGCTGCCACCCTACTGGTTGGTTGTAGTAGTAATGGGGAAAAAATAGAGCCCGATGTTCCTGAAGAGCAGCTCTATGAAGAGGCGCTAAGCGCAATTGATGCGGGCAATAATCAGCTGGCCATTGAGAAGTTACAACTGCTTGAAGCGCGCTACCCCTTTGGTCGTTACTCTGAACAGTCACAGCTGGAGCTTATCTACGCACACTTTAGAATGAACCAAAACACCTCGGCTGCCGCAGCCGCCGATCGATTCATTCGTCTGCACCCTAACCACGACAACGTCGACTACGCTTACTACATGAAGGGATTGAGTGCTTTTGAAGCAGAACGCTCTTTCTTTGCGAAGTACCTACCGATTGATGTTGCTCAACGCGACCCTGGCGCCGCGCGTGATTCATTCGACAGTTTCACAACCTTGATCAACCGCTTCCCGGACAGCGAATACGCAGCCGATGCACAACGTCGTATGCAGTACCTTAAAAACCGTCTAGCCACTTACGAGATCCACGTTGCGCTATATTACATGAAGCGCCAGGCATGGCTAGCAGCCGCCAACCGAGGTCGATACGTAGTGGAAAATCTGCAAGAGACGCCAGCAACACCGGATGCATTGGCAATCATGGCAGAAGCTTATACTGAGCTGGGCCTGACTGAGCTGGCGGCCGATGCGAGCACCATTTTGGCAACCAACTTCCCTAACTACGAAGTTCGCTCATTCAAAGCACCACGCAATGATCTTATCTACACAGCAAGCTTTGGACTGCTAGGTGAAGGCACTGAGCTGGCAGAGCCGATTCAACCCACTAGCTCTTTGGCTCAGCCGGTCCGAGCTGATGAAGCGCCTGCTGCCGAGACAAACGACACAACCGAGCAGACCAAAGAAGAGCGTTCTCTATTGGATCGCATCACCTTCGGACTGTTCAAATAGTCTGATCCCAGATAGAAAAAAGGCGGCCTATTGGCCGCCTTTTTTATGCGCTAAACGCAAAAGTGATTAGCTGTGGGTGGCTTAGCCAACCCACTTACGTGCATTACGGAACATACGCATCCAAGCACCATCTTCACTCCACTGATCGGGAGCCCAAGAATTCTGTACGGCACGGAACACACGCTCTGGGTGCGGCATCATAATGGTTACACGACCGTCCGCAGAGGTGACACCGGTAATACCCTCTGGCGAACCATTAGGGTTGGCTGGGTAGTTCTGCGTTAGTTCACCGCGATTATTCACATAACGCAACGCAACTGTGCCTGAGCCACTTAGGTTAGCGAGATGCGACGCATCGGCAAATTCAGCGCGACCTTCACCGTGTGCAACAGCGATCGGCATACGCGAGCCTTCCATACCCGCTAGGAATAGCGAGTTCGACTTCTGAACTTCAACCATCGCAACACGTGCTTCGAACTGCTCTGATTCATTACGAACGAAGTGCGGCCACAGCTCAGCTCCTGGAATCAGTTCGTGTAAGTTAGAGAGCATCTGACACCCGTTACACACACCCAGTGCGAAGCTGTCTTGGCGCTCAAAGAAAGCACTGAACTGATCACGAGCACGGTCGTTAAACAGTACCGATTTCGCCCAACCTTCACCGGCGCCTAGGACGTCACCGTACGAGAAACCACCACAAGCCACCAGACCTTTGAATCGATCCAACTCAATACGACCTGAAAGAATGTCACTCATGTGAACGTCAACGGTGTTGAAGCCGGCACGATCAAAGGCAGCGGCCATCTCAATTTGACCATTAACGCCCTGCTCACGCAGAACAGCCATCTCTGGACGGACTCCAGTAGAAATGTAGGGAGCAGCGACATCCTCATTCACATCGAACGAAAGGTCTGCATTCAAACCAGGATCTTCAGCATCCAACAGCGTGTCAAACTCCTGCTTAGCACAGTCTGAGTTATCACGAAGCGATTGCACCTGGTAAGAGGTCTCGGCCCACCAGCGCTGAAGCGTTACTCGACTCTCAGAGTACACCTCTTGATCATCGAAGCTGATGTTCAACAGATCATCCGGATTCAAAGCACCGACCACTGAGGCGATCTCACCGATACCGGCTGCGTTCAACTCAGTCAGTACCTGTTCAGTATTTTCACGCTTAACCTGAACAACCGCTCCAAGCTCCTCTGCAAACAGAGCCGCTGCAATTTCAGACTCATCAGAGGCCAGAAGGTCTAGACTGAGATCAACACCAGTGCGACCAGCAAACGCCATCTCTGCAATGGTCGCTAAAAGACCACCGTCTGAACGGTCGTGGTAAGCCAGCAGTGAACCTTGCTCATTCAGGCCTTGCATGGCGGCAAAGAAGGTAGCGAACTGATCCGCATCATCAAGATCTGGAACATCAGCGCCCACTTCGTTAAATACCTGCGCTAGTGCCGATAGACCCAAGCGGTTTTTACCCTGGCCTAGATCCAACAAGATCAGATCCGTTTCGCCCTGATCAGTGCGAAGCTCAGGGGTCAGCACACGACGAACATCAGAGACCGGCGCAAAACCAGAAATCACCAAAGAGAGTGGCGATGTGACCGACTTCTGCTCATCAGCATCCTGCCATACCGTGCGCATCGACATCGAGTCTTTACCCACTGGGATAGTAATACCCAGTTCAGGACACAACTCCATACCCACAGCGCGAACGGTATCGTACAGTTTCTCATCTTCACCTGGGTGGCCTGCAGCACACATCCAGTTGGCTGAGAGTTTCACATCACTCAGGGTTTCAATCGGTGTACCAGCTAGGTTAGTTAGTGTCTCACCGATCGCCATACGACCTGAAGCAGGACCATCTACCACAGCCAGCGGTGTGCGCTCACCCATCGCCATCGCTTCACCGGTATACCCAACAAAGCCTGTTGATGTGACCGCACAGTCGGCCACAGGCACCTGCCAAGGACCGACCATCTGATCACGAACAACCTGACCGGTAATCGAACGGTCACCAATGGTGATCAAGAACGATTTAGAGGCAACCGCTGGGAGCTTCAGTACACGTTCAACGGCTTCGGCCAATTTAATTTTGCTGCTATCAAACGCTGGCACTTCATAATTTGCACGAGTGACCGAACGGTGCATTTTAGGTGGTTTACCAAAGAGCACGCTCATTGGTAGATCGACCGGCTTGTTCTCAAAGTGTGTATCATTCAGCGTGAGGTGGTGATCCTCAGTCGCTTCACCAACCACTGCATATGGACAACGTTCACGCTGACAGATCTCTTCAAAGCGAGGCAGATCTGCCGGTTTAACCGACATGACATAACGCTCTTGCGCCTCATTACACCAGATCTCTAGTGGTGCCATGCCAGGTTCATCGTTGTTGACGTTACGAAGCTGGAAGTAACCACCGCGGCCACCATCTTTCACCAACTCTGGGAAAGCGTTCGATAAGCCACCTGCACCTACGTCATGAATAAACTCGATTGGGTTGGCTTCACCAAGCTGCCAACAACGGTCAATAACTTCCTGGCAACGGCGTTCCATCTCAGGGTTACCACGCTGCACAGAGGCAAAATCGAGATCGGCTGAAGAGCTACCTGAGCTCATAGAAGAGGCTGCACCACCGCCCAAACCGATCAGCAT
>JAAZVX010000062.1 GCA_018623095.1 Marinobacterium sp.
CCTTTTACTTTACCAGCCAACCAGGACACCTTAATTCCAAGCGGCTCAAGCCAACTCTTAAAGTTGATCAGGTGCTGTTCGGCCAAAATCTCGGTGGGCGCCATAACAGCGGCTTGCTTGCCATTCTCAACCGCTTGCAACGCAGCAAGCACAGCGATCATCGTTTTACCAGAACCGACATCACCCTGCACCAGGCGCAACATCGGCAAACTACGCCCCATATCACGAGCAACCTCTCGTGCGACACGAAGTTGGGCCTGCGTAAGCGAGAATGGCAGTCGATCCAGAAAGGGTAGTGTAAGTCGCCCCGTCGATTTAAGAGCTGGCGAGCCTTGTGTCTGCATCTGATGACGCACCACTCGGAGCGATAGGTTGTGCGCCAATAGCTCTTCGAACGCTAAACGCCTCTGGGCAGGGTGCCGCCCTTCAAGCAGAGAATCTAAATCAACACCCACCGGAGGCTGATGCAGAAAACGAACCGCATCCGTCAATGAAGGATAATGATTGCGCGCTAGTTCAGCTTCTGGGAGTAGCTCATCAAGAGGTTCAGATCCTAAGGCAGCCAAAGCCTGCCCCACCAAACCTCTTAACCTGGGTTGCGAAAGCCCTTCGGTGAGTGGATAGATCGGAGTCAATGTCTCCTCAAGCTGATCAAATCCATCACCTTTCATCACCTTGTATTCTGGGTGAATGAGCTCTAATCCATTTGAACCGGGTCGCACCTCTCCATAACAGCGGATATCAGCATTGATCAAGCCACTCTTTTGAGCAGCACTGAAGTGGAAAAAGCGCAGTGTTAGCGTGCCTGTGCCATCCTGAACACGACAAACGAGGCTTCGGCGTCGTCCCATCAGGATGTCACAAGCAATCACACGCGCCTCAACAACCACCTCATCGCCCGGCCGCAGTGCGCCGATCGCAGTGATGCGCGTTCTATCTTGGTAACGCAGCGGTAAGTGAAACAGAAGATCCTGAAAATTATAAATACCCAACTTGCCAAGCTTCGAGGCTAGCGCAGCGCCAACCCCCTTTAACTCAGTGACCTTCCGATGGGCTACCTGTGAAGACACGGTCGTTTAACTGTCCGAAGCTCGGCACTTAGCGATGGCATCAACCAACACATCGATTGCTTGAGGACGGGGGAAACTGGCACGCCAAGCGACAGCAACCGATCGCATCGGCTTGGGATCATTGAACGGCACAATGTCCACTAATGCATTCGAGGGGTGGTTCGCTAAAGCGGACTCAGGCAACACACTCGTTCCTAATCCAGAGGCGACCATCATGCGAATGGTCTCTAACGAACTGCCTTCAGTGACTCGGTGTTGATCATGGAACGACTGATTCAAGCTCGGACAGGCCTCTAGTACCTGATCCCTGAAACAGTGCCCCTCACCCAACAGCAGCATATCCAACTCGTTCAACTTTTGAGAATCCACCGCACCCGCTCTGCTCAGCTCATGCCCTTTTGGGGTAATCAGACTAAAGTTTTCATCATAAACCGCACGGGTGAGTACGTCAGGCTCGTGGAAAGGCAGTGCGATGATGATCGCATCCAACTCACCAGTGCGTATTTTACTGCGAAGTACTTCGGTCAAATTCTCCTCAATGTAGAGAGGCATTTGAGGAGCAATTTTTTGTACCTCAGGAATAAGACGAGGGAAAAGGTAGGGGCCAATGGTGTAGATCGCACCCACACGTAAAGGGGTAGCAAGCTGATCTTTACCTTCATGGGAGAGCTCTTTAATCGCTTCAGCCTGCTCTAAAACGCGCTGCGCTTGACGCACCACCTTGTCGCCGATGGGCGTAACGCGGACAGCATTTTTACTGCGTTCAAACAGCGCGACACCGAGCTCATCTTCAAGCTTTTTAACGGCGATAGAGAGCGTCGGCTGACTGACAAAACACTTCTCAGCGGCATGGCCGAAGTGCTGTTCACGCGCGAGCGTGACGATGTAGCGAAGTTCTGTAAGCGTCATTTTCGATCCTCTGGTAATCTTTAACGACTAAAAGGAGAACACTACCGTGTCGCAACGTTTTCTAATAATTGGCTGTGGTGACTTAGGCAACACAATCGCCGCGAAGCTCATTAGCCAACAACATAAGGTATATGGTCTTAGACGTAATATAGACCAGCTATCGAAAGGCGTACAGCCAATAGCGTGCGACTTTTATGATATTGCCACTCTACCACCCCTTCCAGAAGTCGATTACCTGATCTTTTCGGCTGCCGCAAAATCACGAGATCTAGATCACTACCGGCAGATATACGTGGACGCCCCAGCAGCGATATTAAACGCCCTACCGAAGGCGCCGATTCGCTCTTTTGTCGTCAGTTCAACCGGTGTCTATGCACAAAACAGTGGGGAGTGGATTGATGAAAACAGTGTGGCCGAACCCAATGCAACGCACTCTGCTCAGCTTTTGCAAGGCGAGGCACAGTTTAAACAGCGATCAGACTGTACGGTCATCCGCAGCAGCGGCATATACGGCCCAGGCCGAACCCACCTTCTAAATCGAATCCTCAGTGGGTCCATTGCAGTAAAGACGCCGATTCACTTCAGCAATCGAATTCACAGTGACGATCTTGCCGATTTTGTTGTCTATTTGATTGGTAAAGCCATCGACAAACAACCGCTGCAAGAGCTCTATTTAGCCAGTGACGGAAACCCCGCGCCGATTCACGAGATTACTAAATGGCTTGCTGAACAGCTCAATGTGACAGTGGATCATCAAGAACCGATACAGCGCGGAGGGAATAAGCGAGTCGCTAACAAAGCAATGTTAGAGAGCGGCTTTGTCTGTCGTTACAAGGACTACAAAGCCGGGTTTGCGCCTCTGCTGGATGAGATTAAACGCAACAGAGACAAATTACTTAGCAGCGATTAGGACTTCGATTTCAAAAGTCGTGCGGCTTTAACGGCAAAGTAGGTCAAGATGCCATCAGCACCAGCTCGCTTAAAGGCAAGCAGTGACTCCATCATCACAGACTCTTCATCTAACCAGCCGTTTTGGAAAGCCGCCATGTGCATCGCATACTCACCACTCACTTGGTAGGCATAAGTAGGGACACGCAGCTCTGATTTAACACGGCGCACTATATCAAGGTAAGGCATACCCGGTTTTACCATCACCATATCTGCACCCTCGGCTAGATCGAGGGCCACCTCATGCAGCGCTTCATCGCTGTTGGCAGGGTCCATCTGGTAGCTGTATTTATTACTTTTACCCAAATTACCAGCAGAACCGACAGCATCGCGGAAGGGGCCGTAGTAAGCACTTGCATACTTGGCAGAGTAGGCGAGAATTTGAGTATTAACTTGACCATCAGCTTCTAACGCTTCACGAATCGCCTGGATACGACCATCCATCATGTCACTCGGTGCGACCACATCAGCACCGGCCTCTGCATGTGACAGTGCCTGCTTAACTAATACATCAACGGTGATGTCGTTGAGTACGTAGCCCTCTTCATCGATGATGCCGTCCTGCCCATGGGTAGTGAACGGGTCCAACGCAACGTCGGTAATCACACCCAGCTCTGGCAATTTTGCTTTAATCGCTCGTACAGCACGCTGTGCCAGACCCTGCGGATTAAACGCCTCCTCAGCCATTTCAGATTTAGCTGAAGCGGGAGTCACTGGGAACAGAGCCACGGCAGGAATACCAAGTTCATAGGCTTCCTGACAAGCATCAACTAACAGATCAATACTGAGTCGTTCGACACCCGGCATAGAAGGTACCGCTTCTCGCTCACCTTCACCCTCAATGACAAACATTGGGTAGATCAAATCTTGGGCAGTCAGCTGGTTCTCACGCATCAAATCACGAGAGAAAGCGTTGGCGCGCATACGGCGCATACGAGTGAGTGGAAAAATGCGTTGGCTAGGATCGAATGCCACGAGACACCTCATTAATAGATGATTTTGATTAAGTATAACGCCCTGAATAGTGGCAAGACTAACCCGCAGACCAACAAATTGTCTCTAAAACAGCTTTAGTTATTTTGATATAACAAAAAAGTATCTCTACATGTTGTTTTTAGCTGTTATGACTATATACAAACCCTATCCCAATCCTTAAAGTACGCACCACGGAATAACTGAGGTCAAGGACTGACCCGGTGAAACCAAGGATTGGTTTCAATGGAAGTAAAGCAACACAGGGACATCGCAGGACGCGACTAGGTTGCAAGGAAAATCTTCCAACAGGGCGTGCCATGGATTGGCCGCCCTATTTTTTTGCCTACGATTTGCTCAACCGCTGCGCTATCCGATGAGCCAACCCCTCAGGATCATCCCACGGCAGCATATGCCCCGCCCCTTCAATGAATTCCACATGCATCGGTTGCTTCACTCTGCTAGCCACGCGCAGTGCATACTCTTTCGATAACACCTCATCCTGATCGCCCTGCAAATTGATCAAAGTAAACCCAAACTCTGAATTAGCAATGCCAGCCTGATGCGTAAATAATGAAGCCAAGGTAGCGAGGGGGTAGTCAAAAATAATCAAGGGATCGTTATTGATGTAAGGCCCTGCAGGGTGGTCGCCCAGTAACGCCTCAAAATCGATAAAACTCTTAAGCGGAAGACGTAGGTTTGGAAACCAAACCGCACTAAAGCTGGTCCAACTCCAGCCCAAGGCATACATCATATCGGGGGGCTCCTGCCCCAACAGCAAAGTAGTACAGATTACCGAATGAATCCGTCGATCCTGTTCGGCCAGTGCGACCGCTGTCACGGCCCCTATCGAGTAACCGTAGACGGACCAATGACCGGTAAAGCGTGACTCTAAGGCATTCAACGCATGGGTCAGGTGATGCTGGAACTGTTCGACAGTGTATCGACCGCGATTGCCTGCAGAGTATCCATGCCCTGGAGGGTCCACTGCTATGACATTAAAACCTTGCTGATTCAGAGCAACTGCCAGCTCAGCATAGAGCTCGACGTAGGTGCCGATCCCGGCGAGAAACAGAATATTAGGTGCAGTGTGTGAGACAGGGTAGATCTCGACGTTAATGCTGGCATCTAATCGCCACACTTCACGATGCTTCAGTGCTTCAGAAATACCCAACCCCTGACGACGAACTTTCTGTTCTGCCGTCTCGACGGGGAATGCCTGTCTGAAGCTCATTAACGCTGGCACCTAGGGCAAAAGACTGTTGCGCGCTGTCCCTGTCGAATCTCTTTCAGAGTCGAGCCGCAGGATTTACACTCCTCACCCCCTCGACCATACACTGAAAGCTCTTGTGCAAAATAACCTGGCTTACCGTCACTGGAGAGGAAATCCCTTAACGTTGTACCGCCACGCGTAATGGCGTACTCAAGTACTTTTTTAATCTCAGCGACCAAACGTTCATAGCGCTGTTTAGAAACCTTTCCAGCCGGCTTGCGAGGATCGATCCCGGCGTTAAAAAGCGACTCATTGGCATAGATGTTACCCACACCGACCACCACTTCAGAGGTCATAACGAACTGTTTGATGGCTACAGACCGGTTACGGGAAGCCTTAAATAGATAGTCGACATTAAACGCATCCGACAGTGGCTCTGGACCCAACTTCCCTAACAACTTATGAGTATCTCCCTTGGGTTGCCAAAGAACAGACCCGAAACGTCGTGGATCCGTCAGGCGCACCAGCAAACCATTTTCCATCACTAGATCCACATGATCATGTTTGGCTGGCTCTACTCCCGTGGGGAGTACTCTTAAGCTACCTGACATTCCCAAATGCACCATGAGATCGCCCGCATCAAACCGAATAAGAATGTACTTTCCACGACGTTCTACACTATTTACTCGTTTTTTAACGATATTGGCGGAAATTTCGTCAGGAACCGGCCAACGCAAACGGCGCTCTCGAACTACGAAATCGACCACACACTGCTGATCAATATGCGGCTCTATGCCACGTCGTGTTGTCTCCACTTCGGGTAACTCTGGCACTTAACTCACCTTAGCTGCACGTTGGGTTAAAAAGACACCTAGCACCGTCACGGCCACTCCCACTAGGGTTAGCATCGACAGATGCTCATCAAACAGATACCAGGCTTCTAAAGCGGTTGCAGGCGGTACAAGATAGAAATAGCTGGCCACTTTGGCTGACTCGCCCTCCCTAATCATCAACATCAACAGCAAAATAGCAGAGAGCGAAAGACCTAGCACTAACCAGGTAAGCGCACCAATTAACTCGATGTGCCAGACCACCTCTTGAGTCTCAAAGGCAAAGGTTAGAGCACCCATGATAATCGCCGTCATCACGTATTGAATGAACGATCCAGTAAGAAGGTCCGCACCCCCACCAAAACGCTTCTGGTAAAGCGTGCCAATAGAGATCGCAAACAGCGCTACCAAAGCTGCTGTAATCGCACCCGCTGTAAGAGTGATATCCTCATCAGCCACACCCGACCAGAGCACAGTCACGACGCCAATCAACCCAAGCCACAATCCAATCCAACCCATAGGACTTAATTTCGACTTAAACCATATCTGTGAGATAAAAGCAGTCAGTAGAGGCTGCAGACCAACAATAATGGCGGTAACACCAGCCGGCATATCCAACTTAATGGCTGCAAACACGCCACCCAAATAGCCCGCATGAATCAACGAACCCGTCACCAATTGATGCTTAGCGACATCCCAGCTTGGCCAACGCCCACGAAAGATCTGGATCAATAGAAAGAAGACCGCCAAGGTGAACAGCATGCGGATAAATAGGTAGTTGAACGGCTCAATATAAGGCAAACCGTAACGAGCCCCGATGAAACCGGTACTCCAAAGCAGAACAAACGCAAACGGTACAACACTCATCCATGACTTCGTCATGCGGACATCCTTACATGGCTAAACTCTGGGCAAAAAAATACCCGCATCAGTGTAACCGAATGCGGGTATCTTTGGGATGCTGTATCAATTACTTGATTTTAGCTTCTTTGTAGATAACGTGCTTACGAACAACCGGATCGTATTTCTTAAATTCGAATTTGTCCGGAGTGTTACGCTTGTTCTTATCTGTAGTGTAGAAGTGACCCGTACCTGCAGAAGAGACTAGTCGGATCTTTTCGCGTGCGCCTTTAGCCATGACTTAGCTCCTTATGCTTAGACTTTGATGCCATTTTTACGAACGTCAACAAGAACAGCGTCGATGCCTTTCTTGTCAATGATGCGCATACCTTTAGAAGATACGCGTAGACGAACGAATTTGTTTTCGCTTTCTACCCAAAAACGGTGCCAGTGCAGGTTTGGTAGGAAACGACGACGTGTTTTACGTTGTGAGTGGGAAACATTGTTTCCTGTTACTGGAGATTTACCAGTAACCATACATACTCGAGACATTTTAAAACCTCAGTTAATAGTGTTTTCTTTTACTCTGTCAGATATTTATTGAATGCCATTTCATAATGAGACCCTGGCAATCTCAGGCGGAGCGTCCGAAAACGAGACAGAAATCCCGTACCAATGAGACAGAGGCGCGCAATAATACAGAAGAACCGCCCCAGACGCCACCTTTTTGTCTGTTTTTTGTTCAGCACACACGACCTACAACAATCCCCTCTCTGCAAAACTCATCGATTGATTGCCCGCTATGATCAGATGATCGAGCACTTTGATATCGATCAGAGCAAGCGCTTCTGAAATACGTTGAGTGATGGTTTGATCAGCAATGGAGGGCTCACAGACACCCGATGGGTGGTTATGAGCAAGAATGACAGCGCAAGCGTTGAGTGACAGAGCCTCCTCAACAACTATTCTGGGATAGACCGCCGTCGCGTTTAATGTGCCTGAGAAGAGCACCTGCCATTTAATCACTCGATGCTGCGCATCCAAAAACAGGCAGCCGAAGTGCTCACGTGTTGCACCGGAAAGCTCATGACTGAGATAGGCCTTAACCGATTCCGGACTTTCAATAACAGAGCGCTGCGCTATCTCACTGGCTAAATAACGTTTCCCCAACTCCAGAGCGGCTTGCAGCAGGACGAACCGCGCAACACCTGCACCGGCCAAATCGACAAA
>JAAZVX010000012.1 GCA_018623095.1 Marinobacterium sp.
AGCAATTTAACGAAGTTAGCATTTCTGGTTGCACTACAGCCGGGGAAATAACGCCTAACGGCTACGAACGCGGTTCAATAACGGCTATTGGTTTCTCTGATCAGGATTTTTGTGTTCAGGTAGGATCCGTAAAGAATCTAAAGCGTTTCACACTTGGCGATGCTCAAACCATGCTCGATCAATTGCGATCGCAGTGCACGCTTCAAAGCAAACAATCCAATGGGTTTGCCATCACATTAGTTGATGGACTCTCGATTGACGAGGAGATCTTCCTTGCCACACTCAACTCAGCACTCGGCTCAATCCCTAGTTTTGGTGGATCTGCTGGAGATGACGTCAATCTAGCCACCACCCATGTCTATTTTGAAGGCGAGTTTCATACCGACGCGGCGGCCGTATTGATGGTCAATACCCGATTTGAATTTGAGGTATTTACCACTCATCACATGCACCCAACGGATTGCAAATTTGTCGTCACTGACGCAGAGCCACAAACTAGAAAGGTCAATGAACTGAATGCCGATTCGGCGACTAATGAATACGCCGATGCATTAGAGCTTTCAGTCGACCAGCTGAGCAACGACATCTGCACACTCAACCCGTTGGCCGTTAAAATTGGTGATCAATATTTCATTCGCTCTATTCAATCGATAGAGCCCGATTCGAGCCTAACCTTCTTTTGCGCCATGGAGAACGGGATCGCCTTAACACTGATGCAACCCAATGATCTTAAAGAGAATCTCAAAGACCTTTTTAAAGGTATTGAGAGCCGAATTGGTTCGCCTCAAATCGTCATTGGCTGCGACTGTTTTCTACGACGCAGAGAAGCAGAGCTTAAAGGTGAAGATCAGCAAATATCCGAACTGCTAAAAGCGTTCAACGTGATTGGTTTAAACACCTATGGCGAGCAGTTTTCAGGGATGCACATCAACCAGACCTTTACTGCGGTCGCCATTGGACAGAAACGAATAGATGAGCCGGCTTGAATTAGAGAAGGCGCAAAAAGAGAACGCCAAACTACGCAAAATTAATCAGGCGTTAATTGAACGACTAGAGTCAGGCGCCGTTCAACTGGCCAACCCTTACTCGGCCTTTGAGCACTCTGTCACCTTGGCCGAACAGGTAAGAGAGAGAACAGACGCACTGAACCAGGCACTGGATAAGCTTAATACAAGCCATAGAGAACTGAGCGAGGCCAATCAGATCGCTGAGAAAGCCAACCTCTCTAAAACCAAATTTTTAGCGGCTGTTAGCCACGATCTACTACAACCCTTGAACGCGGCCAGACTGTTCGCGACGACACTGGCCGAGCAACCACTCGAAGAGCGCCCAAAGTCGCTGGTCGATTCTATGACTCGGTCACTGAATGATGTCGAAAACCTGTTAAGAACACTGGTGGATATATCGAAATTGGATGCGGGAGTTGTCCATGCGGACAAATCTGACATACCGGTAGCACCAATACTGGAGCAGCTCTCCACGGAATTTGCAGCCGCTGCAAAACACGCGGGGCTTAGGTTTAAACATAGAACGTGCAACGCCAAAGTTCACAGTGACTCGCTACTATTGATCCGTCTACTTCGTAACTTGCTGACCAACGCCATCCGCTATACCAAAACTGGAGGTGTTTTATTATCCGCAAGGCGACGGGGAAACAACCTTCTTATACAGGTCTGGGATACAGGGGAAGGCATAAGCCTAGAGGATCAGAGCACCATATTTGAAGAGTTCAAGCGACTGCCTAATGCAGACGAAGCCCATGATAAAGGGTTAGGACTTGGCTTATCGATCGTTGATAAAATTGCCAAGGTCCTAGGCCATATGCTCACCATTACCTCAACAGTCGGAAAGGGGTCTGTTTTCAGTCTTGAGATTCCCATAGTAGATCAAACGGAGAAAACGATCGTTAGCCAATCCAACCATTCTCAATCTCTACCCTCCTCTTTAAAGGGAAAGCGGATTGTCGTCGTCGATAACGATGCCACCATTTGTGAAGCAATGAGTCAGCTTTTGAGCCATTGGGGTGCCGATGTGACGACATCGCTAAATGGTCACGATCTATACGAACAGGTCGATCTTAACGAAGTAGATCTATTAATTGTGGATTATCATTTGGATCGAGGTACGGGTATTGATCTTGCTAAAGGCTGGATTAAAGAACATGCTGCCGATTTTCCAGTACTCGTAGTAACCGCCAACCATAGCCAAACGTTGAATGAAACCATTCGCCAAGAGGGCTTTAGTTTACTTCAGAAACCCGTTAAACCCCTTCTGTTTAGACAGCGGTTACGACAGCTATTGGATTAAAGGTAAATCGAAAAGTCGATGGCCGAGGCCTGATTGGCCGCTTGTACGCGATTTTCAACACCCAGCCGACGCAGTATTTCAGAGACATGCGTCTTAATTGTGCTTTCTGACAGGTTTAGCAAGTCACCAATCTGCTTATTTGAGCGCCCTTGAGCAAGCTGCTCCAGCACGAGGAGCTGCTTTCGAGTCAGCGCTTTAAGCGTGTCATGCAGATGATGACCGCTACTCTGTTGATGCGACGCTTGTCGCAACAACTCGGCGGGCATATAGAGATCACCCGCCAATATTTGTTCAATCGCCTTACCGAGAGCCTGTTTAGGCAGGGACTTGGGCAGATAACCCACGGCCCCAAGCGCTAAGGCCTGAAGGACAAGCTGCTTATTCTCTTCTGCTGAGACGATGGCAACCGCAACGTCTGGGTATTGAGATCGAATGTGTTGCAGGCCCGACAAACCTTGGACCCCTGGCATATTAAGGTCTAAAAGTATCAAATCCGGCTGGTGAGCCTCTACAAGCTGATCAATCTCACTGAATTGACCACACTCGGTAATCACCTCATTGGGGTAGAGATCGATTAACACATTGACGACCGCCTCTCTGTAAAGCGGGTGATCATCAACAACCAGAAACTGATAGGAAGGCATAGGGCTAGGCTTCTCGAATCATGCCGATGTGATTAATGCCACACTCGTTGTAGACATCACCATAGGAATGAAAACCAAAACGTTGATAAAACGCCTCTACCGGTAGTTGTGCCGATAGGCGAATAGCCACTCCCGGCGCGAGGGTCTCCAGTATCTGAATCGCCTCTTCTGTTAGGGTGTTTGCAAACCCTTTTCCCCGTTCGGATTTGGGAACTAAGACCCTGCCGATCGAGGATTCAGCATAGACCTGGTTTGGAAGAAATAGTCGTGCATAGGCAACCAGATCGCCGGCACTATTTTCCAACCAGAGGTGCTTTGCAATCTGATCTTTATCATCAAGATCTTCACATTGGCAGTTTTGCTCTAAGAAAAAGACGTTTGAGCGATGCTTCATAATTTTATAGAGCTGCTCACAGGTCAACTCGTGAAAAGCTTTGAGAAAACGTTTCGGTGTCACTGACTACTCCTTATCGAAATTCGATTCTATCACTACTTTTTCGAACACCACATTGCTCTTTTAAAAACGGTACTTTAGTACCAAACAAAAAGAGCCTTCTGACCGATAGGGGATTTCATTTTACTTCTGCATAGTTAACTCAGGCTAATCAATAGCCCCTCGACTAAAAAAACAAATGAGGAATCTTCGATGATCTATGCAAATCCAGGCAGCGCAGGCGCTGTGGTATCGTTCAAAGTAAAATACGGCAACTACATCGGCGGCCAATGGGTAGAGCCGGTAAAAGGCCAATACTTCACAAACCACACTCCAGTAAACGGTGAAGCGATTTGTGAAATCCCACGCTCTACTGAAGAGGACATTAACCTAGCCATTGATGCCGCTGAAGCCGCTAAAGACGCTTGGGGCACCACGTCTGTAACAGAGCGTTCTAACTTGTTATTAAAAATTGCTGATGTTATCGATGCAAATAGCGAGATGCTGGCCGTTGCTGAAACGTGGGACAACGGTAAAGCCGTTCGTGAAACCCTAGCAGCCGACATCCCGCTCTCTTCTGATCACTTCCGTTACTTTGCCGGCTGTATCCGTGCACAAGAGGGAAGCATCGGTGAAATTGACAATAAAACAGTTGCCTACCACTTTCACGAGCCACTGGGCGTGGTTGGACAGATCATTCCATGGAACTTCCCACTCCTTATGGCTGCTTGGAAGCTAGCTCCAGCACTTGCTGCCGGTAACTGTGTGGTTCTTAAACCTGCAGAGCAGACGCCTGCCTCAATTTTGATTCTGATGGAGTTGATTGGCGATCTTCTACCAGCGGGCGTACTTAATATTGTTAACGGCTTTGGTGAAGAGGCCGGTCAGGCATTGGCTAGTAGCAAACGCATTGCAAAAATTGCGTTCACTGGTTCAACCCCTGTCGGCTCACACATTATGAAGTGTGCTGCCGAGAACATCATTCCATCAACAACTGAATTAGGTGGTAAGTCACCTAACATTATCTTCTCTGATGTTATGAAGGCTGAACCAGAATTCATCAGTAAGACCGTTGAAGGTGCAGTGCTCGCATTCTTTAACCAAGGTGAAGTGTGTACTTGTCCATCACGTCTTCTTGTACAAGAGGATATCGCTGACGAGTTCCTAGCGATGGTGGTTGAACGCGCTAAACAGATCAAACGTGGTAACCCACTCGATACGGATACCATGGTGGGTGCTCAGGCATCACAAGAGCAGTTCGATCGCATTCTTAACTACCTACAGATCGGTCGTGATGAGGGTGCAGAAGTATTGATGGGTGGTGATGTTCACGCAGTGGATGGCGACCTATCCAAAGGCTACTACATTCAACCTACTCTTCTTAAAGGCAGCAATGAGATGCGCGTCTTCCAAGAGGAGATCTTCGGACCAGTTGTCTCTGTTTGTACTTTCAAAGACGAAGCGGAAGCACTAGCGATCGCTAACGATACTTCATTTGGTCTAGGAGCTGGTGTCTGGACACGCGATACCAATGTTCAATACCGTATGGGTCGTGGCATTCAAGCGGGTCGTGTTTGGATGAACTGTTACCACCTCTACCCTGCTCACGCAGCCTTCGGTGGTTACAAGAAATCGGGTGTTGGCCGTGAAACGCACAAGATGATGCTGGACCACTACCAACAGACTAAGAATATGTTGATCAGTTATGACATCAACCCACTGGGGTTCTTCTAACGCTTCCAAAGTGCTTGCCCCCGCCAGGGGGCTTTTTTATTCCCAGGATGGGATGTATCCAGCGGTTTCACGGATGAAAAAGAGCTGGGACAAATCTACTGCGCAAGCAAAAAAAAAGCCGGCTTATTGAGCCGGCTTTCTAGTATCAAGCAACGATTTACGCGTCGTAGGGATCACGTAAAACGATCGTTTCGACACGGTCTGGGCCCGTTGAAACGATATCGATAGGCGCTTCCATTAACTCTTCTAGCTTAGCAATGTACGCACGAGCATTGTCTGGTAACTGATCAAGTGATTGAGCGCCGATTGTGGATTCACTCCAGCCAGGCACTGACAGGTACTGTGGAGTCACTTTCTCGTAATCATCACTGCCGTTTAACGAATAAACGTCATTACCTTCAGCATCTTTGTAGCCAGTACAGATCTTAATCTCTTCCAAACCATCCAGTACGTCCAGTTTAGTCAAACAGATACCTGAAACTGAGTTCACTTGAATCGCATGCTTAAGCGCGACAGCATCAAACCAGCCACAACGACGCGCACGACCAGTGGTCGAACCAAACTCATGACCACGCTCAGCTAGACGCTGACCGATCTCACAATCCAACTCGGTTGGGAAAGGACCACCACCAACACGTGTCGTGTAAGCTTTGGTGATACCTAGGATGTAATCTAGGTAGAGAGGCCCAAAACCAGAACCTGTTGAGGTACCACCTGCTGTTGTATTTGAAGAGGTTACGTATGGGTAAGTACCGTGGTCGATATCAAGCAAGGAGCCTTGAGCACCTTCGAACATGATATTTTGACCCGATTTACGCATATCGTGCAATTTAGCCGTTACATCGATAACCAGCGGAAGCAGCTCTTCAGCCATCTCAAAGCACTCTTGCAAAACCGCTTCGTAGCTAACTGGCTCTACTTTGTAGTAGTTCTCTAGCATAAAGTTGTGGTACGCCATTACCTCTTTAAGCTTCTCAGCGAACATCTCGCGATCTTGAAGATCACCAAGACGCAGACCACGACGAGATACCTTATCTTCGTATGCTGGTCCGATACCACGGCCGGTTGTACCGATCTTGGCGTTACCGCGAGCGATCTCGCGCGCCTGATCAAGTGCTATGTGGTAAGGAAGAATCAATGGACAAGCTGGGCTCAGGCGTAGACGCTCACGAACAGGAACACCCGTCTCTTCTAACTGCTTCATCTCTTTTAATAGAGCGTGCGGAGATAACACCACACCGTTACCGATCAAACACTGTACATTTTCACGAAGAATGCCAGAAGGAATCAGGTGAAGGACGGTTTTCTCACCATCAATTACCAGTGTGTGACCCGCATTATGTCCACCCTGAAAGCGAACAACCGCTGATGCTTTATCCGTTAGAAGGTCAACGATTTTACCCTTGCCCTCGTCACCCCATTGGGTACCGAGAACTACGACGTTTTTGCCCATTAGTATCTCAACTATTCGTTTACTTAAAGAGTGGTAACAGTCCACTCAGAATTTTCTTTTACTAGACGACGGTTACAGTGCGCTGGCACTGCTGCGTTGTCTAGCTCATAAACCACTCGTTCACCCTGTGCGCGCAAAGCTGCGACTGCAAGGACCAACGATGAATCTTCCATTTTTGGCGCTAAAATAGCCAAACCCGGCTGCGGCACTTCATCAAGCGCCAAGGTCACCAATGTTTTAAGATCAGCACTGAAGCCAGTAGCAGGACGAGCACGCCCAAAATCCGCACCGATTTGATCGTAACGACCACCTTTCGCGAGAGCTTGACCAAACTTAGGCGAGTAAGCCGCAAAGACAACCCCTGTGTGATAGCTGTATCCGCGCAGTTCGCCAAGATCGATGTAGATACCAATCGCTGGATGTGCCGTTTTAACCCGCCCAGCGATTGCCGCTACATGCTCAACTGCTTCAAGGATTGCTGCATTGTCAGCAAAGAGTTCGCGTGCACGATCCAGTGCCTGCTCTGAACCATTCAAAGTACCTAAAGCGGCAAGTTTATTTTTGACGGCATCTGTTTGATCCAGTTGCGCGACAAATTGTGCGAGTTCAGGTAACGCTTTACGCTCTAAAATGTCTATGTAACTTGCAATCTCTGATTCAGAGAGACCCGCTTCGGTCACTAACTCAGTAAAGACACCGACATGACCGAGATCAAGATTGATAGAGCCTTTGACACCCACTTGAAACAAAGTATCCAACATCAGAGCGATGACTTCGGCATCACTATCGACACCTTCGTGTCCAAAAAGCTCAGCGCCAACCTGCATTGGGTTGCGCGAAGCCAACATATTCACTGCACGCGTATGAAGTACTGAGCCACAGTAACAGAGACGGCTGACGCCATCTGAACGCAGACGATGCGCATCAATGCGAGCAACCTGAGGAGTAATGTCTGCTCGAATACCCAGCATGTGACCAGACGTTTCGTCCGTCACTTTAAATGTACGCAGACCTAAATCGCCACCCACACCAGTCAACAGTGACTCAAGATGCTCGGCAACCGGAGGCATAACTAACTCGTAACCCCAGCCATGAAACAGATCCAAGACACGACGACGAACCAACTCAACCTCTCGCGCAACGGGAGGGAGCAACTCTTTCATACCATCAGGAAGTAGCCAGCGATCAGCCAACGCCATTTTAAAAACTCCGATACTCTTTATTTAGAAAGTATGAGTAGTGCAGTGCCTAGTAACATTGAGGCCAAGCCAAAAGCACGAAGGGTCTTGTCATTCACCATTGCCAGCTGACTCACTAAAGAGCGCCAGCGGCGTGGATATAGGAAAGGAATAATCCCTTCAATCACTAAAACCAAACAAAATGCGAGCCATAGCTCGTGCCAAAGTTCAGACATCTTAAGTACTGCTAAATCACAAAAAAACCGGGGCACGCCCGGTTAATGAATTTTAACACGAAAACGGGTGCCAATGGCACCCGCTTTTTAACCCAACCTTGGTTTAGTTGGTCGAGCTTGGAGTTGCATTTTTCAGGTAACGGAAGAACTCGCTATCCGGCTTTAAAAGCAACACATCAGATCCATTATTGAACGACTCTTTGTAGGCAGAAAGACTGCGGTAGAAAGAGTAGAACTCACTGTCTTCTTTGAATGCCTCAGCGTAGATACGAGCCGCCTCTGCATCACCCTCACCTCGAGTCACTTCTGATTCACGGTAAGCGTTAGCTAGAATAACGGTGCTCTGACGGTCAGCGTCTGCACGAATACCTTCAGCAAGCTCTTGACCGCGTGAACGAAGCTCACGAGCCAGACGCTCACGCTCTGTGCGCATACGCTGATATACCGAGTTAGAGACTTCAGACGGTAGATCAATTCGCTTAACTCGAACATCGATTACGCTCAAACCAAGCTCTTGCTCACTCAACTCTGTCAAAGAAGAAACAACGGAATCCATCACCTCTTCACGTTCACCAGAGACTACTTCAGTTAGGGTACGAGTACCGAACTGGTTACGCAGACTGGTTTCAATACGAGTTGATAGTAGATCCGCTGCACGGAATGAGTCACCCGAAGTAGCGGTGTAGTACTTCTCTACATCAGAGATGATCCACTTAACGTAAGAGTCAACAACAAGACGTTTTTTCTCTAGCGTTAGGAAAGATTGTGGGCGAGTATCCAAGGTTTGAACTCGCGCATCGAATTTACGAACGGTGTTCACAAATGGAATTTTAAAGTGTAGGCCAGGCTTCAGATCGGACTCAACCACCTCACCAAAACGCAACTTAACACCGCGCTCAGTCTCTTTAACGATGTAAACTGAGTTACTAACAATCAACAACACCAATACGGCAAGTACCGATGTAAACATCGAAGTCGGTTTCATATTAACGACCCTCCCGTAATGTACCATTGCTCGAAGTGCCAATGCGGTTAATGACCTGCTGAGTCAGTTCGCGCATGCTTGAATCATCCAAACTCACAGAACGCGACGTGTTAGAGATGGTATCTGCTTGACGCTTCATCAGCTGATCCAATGGTAGGTACATCATGTTGTTACCACCATCAACGTCCACCATCACTTTAGGTGTCTTGCCCAATACCTCTTGCATCATATCGATGTAGAGACGTTCGCGAGTGACATCAGGCGCCATTTCGTAAGCCTGCAATAGCGATGTGAAACGATCGGCTTCACCGCTTGCGCGAGCGACCACTTCCTCTTTATAAGCATTGGCTTCTTCGATCACACGTTGAGCGGTACCACGCGCTTCCGGAACAATACCGTTAGCATACGTTTCCGCCTCGTTTTTAACACGCTGCTCATCCTCACGCGCTTTAATCACGTCATCAAATGCGTCCTGAACCTGTTGTGGTGCGGTTGCGTTTTTGATGTTTACACGAGAGAGAGCAAGACCTGTACCGTAGCTGTCCATGTAGCTCTGTAGGCGCGACTGAACTTGCGTCGCCAGAATCTCACGACCTTCAGTCAAGATACCGTCAAGGTTAGTAGATCCAACTGTGTGGCGAAGCGATGATTCAGATGCATGTGACAAGCTAGTCTCGGGATCACGAACATTAAGAACAAATGCACGTGGATCACTGATCACGTATTGAACCGTCATCTCAACGTTTACGATGTTCTCATCACGAGTCAGCATCAATGAGCCGTGGTCGTGCGTACGAACACGCGTAACGTTTACCTTAGTCACTTCATCAAGTAACGGCGGGTTCCATTGCAGACCAGGTTGAACCGTTTCATGGTACTTACCAAGACGCAGTACAACACCACGCTCTTGCTGGTCGACCGTGTAGAAACCGAAGCCAGCCCAAGCAACTACGACAACCAAAGCAATAATGCCGAAGAAACCTGCGCCAGGTCCTTTAATATCACCGCCATTAGAACCACCAGAACCACCTGAGCGTTTACCGCCAAAGATGGAATTCAAGCGATCTTGCAGCTTTTGCAACGCTTCATCTAAATCGGGTGGTCCCTGTTCAGGGCCACCTGATCCACCACGGCGGCCATTATTGCCACCTGAGTTCCATGGATCCTGGTTGTCTTTGCGACCACCGGGCTCATTCCAAGCCATAGTATTGCTCCATTACTTTATAAATCTTAAACAAGCTTAACTTGTTACCACTGCTCTTCGTTAGCCGGAAGATAACGTTCATGCGGTATATCTAAACGGCTTAAAATCTTTCTAAGCTCCTTCTCTTGAAGCCTCACTTCCAATTTAATACGACCTTCATCGGTAAACTGTTCATCGACCACTGCGTTTTGTGCAAACAACATTGCTCTAAACTGCCCTTGGCTATGATCTAGCTCCACAACCTCATGGAACATATCATTGGCCAGACGCTCACGCAGAGCTTGTACCAACAGATCTGTGCCCTCACCCGTTCTAGCCGACAACCAGACTCGAACTGGAACACCTTGATCATCTCGATCGATACGAGGCTCCACCCCTTCCAGCCCATCAATTTTGTTGTAGACCTCCAGTGTGGGAACTTCATCAGCGCCAATTTCGTGCAACACGTTGTTTACTTGAGCGATGTGCTCACGACGCTCCTCATCAACCGCATCAATCACATGAAGAAGCAGTGTCGCTTCTACCGTCTCTTGAAGAGTCGCACGAAAGGACTCAACTAGTTTATGGGGGAGGTCTCGGATAAATCCAACCGTATCAGCCAAAATAACTGAACCAATATCTTTCAACTCTAGTTTTCTGAGGGTCGGATCAAGCGTCGCGAATAGCTGATCAGCTGCATAGACGTCCGCTTCAGTGATTCGATTAAACAGAGTCGATTTACCGGCATTGGTATAGCCAACCAGTGAGAGTGTCGGGATCTCGGCACGCGCACGCGCTCGGCGCCCCTGCTCGCGCTGTTTACGAACCTTCTCTAAACGGCCTGTAATCGCTTTAATTCTGGCACGCAATAACCGCCGGTCAGTCTCAAGCTGGGTTTCACCAGGCCCGCGCAGGCCGATCCCCCCCTTTTGACGCTCAAGGTGGGTCCATCCTCTGATTAGGCGTGTCGACATATGTTCTAGCTGGGCCAACTCAACTTGCAACTTACCCTCATGGGTACGAGCTCGTTGCGCGAATATATCAAGAATAAGGCCCGTACGATCAAGTACACGACACTCTATTTCACGTTCGATGTTGCGCTCTTGGCCGGGGGTTAGAGAATGATCAAAAATCACCAGTTTGGCGTCGTGTAGTCGAACGAGCTCTGCAAGCTCTTCAACCTTACCTTTGCCTAGAAAGAATTTCGAACTGGGTTCGGAGCGGGTCCCGAAGAGATACTCAACGGGATCTGCGCCGGCAGAGAGGGCTAGCTCTTCTAGCTCTCTGGGATTGTCATTCGCATTGGGTCCAGGAAAATCAATGTGGACGAGAATCGCTGTCTCACCCGATTCGGGACGATCGAAAAACAATTAGAAACCTCAGTCAGCTGGCTTTTCGTCAACCTGAGGTAGTTTTACAGGACGAGATGGAACCACTGTCGAAACAGCGTGCTTGTAAACCATCTGGCTCACTGTGTTTTTAAGCAAAATAACAAACTGGTCGAAAGACTCAATTTGTCCTTGTAGCTTGATGCCGTTCACTAGGAAAATTGAAACAGGGACGCGCTCTTTGCGCAGTACGTTCAAGTAAGGGTCTTGTAAGGTTTGCCCTTTTGACATAGTCATCACCTTTAGAGTAATAGTTATTGAGAATCTACGACCGCCGCCCAAGATTTCAGGCTCGAGACAATCCTCGATACAGCCATTTAGTAGAACCAAAATGATATTAGATTCGTGGAATCAATGCCAAAGTTTTCTGAAAAAGATTTTCGGCTAGTGGGTCAATAACCTCTGCACCCTGCCAACTGCGCAACCAAGTCATCTGCCGCTTCGCCAATTGACGGGTGGCTACCACACCTTTGTGATGCATCTCACTCCAATTAAGCTCACCATCCAAATATTGCCACATCTGGCGGTAACCGACGCAACGCATCGAAGGCAGGTTCAAACTAAGATCGCCTCGTTCACGAAGCTTAACCACTTCCGCTTCGAAATCTTGCTCCAACATGAGATTGAATCGACACTCAATTCGTTGGTGGAGCTGTGCACGATCTTCAGGCATTAACGCAATAGGAATAACCTTCCAGGGTAACTCAAGGGCTCGTTGCTCCTGCCAGTGGCTATCAATACTTCGGCCCGTCATTAAAAAGACCTCTAACGCACGCTGAATTCGCTGCTGATCGTTTGGTCCTAGCCGCTCACCAGAGGCTGGATCTAATTGGGCTAAGCGAGCGTGTACGGCCGGCCACCCCTCATGATTAGCCTGAGCCTCAATGTCTGCTCTGATCTCAGCATTGGCAACGGGAAGTTCAGCCAACCCCTCTGCCAGTGCTTTAAAATAGAGAATCGTGCCGCCAACGAGAACTGGTAGCTTTCTTTTCGCGTGAGCTTGATCGATTAATTGGCGAGCATCATGAGCAAAATCAGACGCTGAATAGACCTCCGTAGGATCCAGTATGTCCACCAGGGCGTGAGGATAATGTTTTAAGGTGTCACGATCGGGCTTAGCCGTCCCTATATCCATCCCTCTATAGATCAGTGCACTATCGACACTGATAATCTCAACGTCGGTGTGATCGTAAAGATTTAAGGCAAGATCCGTTTTGCCTGAAGCCGTTGGCCCCATCAAAAAGAGCACTGGCGGTTTATCGGCCACTACTGCCCCCTTAGGAATAGCTTGTCTAACTCATTCATCGTCATCTGCACATAGGTAGGTCGACCATGATTACACTGACCGCTTCGCTCAGTCGCTTCCATATCACGCAAGAGGGCATTCATCTCTGGAAGGGTTAGTAGTCGATTCGCCCGAACCGACCCATGACAAGCCATGGTCGCCAATAACTCATTAATGCTCTCTTCAATTCGGCTACTGCTGCCATAGACCTTCATATCCGACAGAACATCTCGAACCAATAGAGAAACATCAGAACGAGCCAGAGCGACAGGTACCTCACGAATCACAATGGACTCTTGCCCCATTCGTTCAACAGAGAATCCTAGCTTAGCAAACACCTCGGAGCGCTCTTCAGCAATATCCACTTCGGCTTCACTTAAATTCAGAGTAACCGGAACCAACAGTGGTTGACCGCGCAACCCATCAGACTCCCATGCACTCTTCATTCGCTCATACACAATACGTTCATGCGCAGCGTGCATGTCAACCAAAATAAGCCCCTCTGCCGTCTGAGAGAGAATGTAGATGCCGTGCAGTTGTGCCAAAGCAAACCCCATTGGGGGGATGTCTTGCTGCTCTGCTGGTTGATCCATAGCGACAGCCTGAGTCTGTGTCGAGTTAGGATGCAGTGCCCCATAACCGGCTAGTTGCTGTTTGACTTCGCCCGCTGACGGGGTTGCAGGGCGAACATAATTAGAGAAGTTAATCCCCGCCGTACCACCTGATGAACCAGAGGTTGGAAGTGAGATACCCTGTTGATCAAATTGCTGCTGAATCGGTTGATTCTGCCCCTGCAACAGGGTTGAGACAGAGGTGTCGTTGTTCTGTTCGCCCGGACGAGTTTGAGCAATCACACGGTGAATCGTGCGGAATATAAAATCGTGAACCAAACGACCCTCACGAAACCTTACTTCGTGTTTAGTTGGGTGCACATTGACATCGACCAGCGCAGGATCAAGCTCAAGATAAAGAACATAACAAGGGTGGCGACCGTTATAGAGAACATCCGCATAAGCCTGACGAATCGCATGAGTCACCAGCTTATCTCGAATAATGCGTCCATTAACAAAGAAATATTGTTGATCCGCTTGCGAGCGTGAATAAGTGGGTAATCCAATCCAACCCCACAACCTCAAGCCAGACGCTTCAGCACTGATATCAAGACTGAGTGCATTGTCAATAAAACCAGATCCAAGCAGAGAGGCTATTCTGCGCTCACGCATCTGCTCACTATTAGCTGGCTTAAGCTGATGAACCACTCGGTTGTTATTACTTAACTGAAATTGAAGATCGAAACGACTCAGCGCGAGACGCTTAACCACCTCTTCAAGGTGACGATATTCAGTATTCTCTGTCTTTAAGAACTTGCGTCTCGCAGGTGTGTTAAAAAACAGGTCACGCATTTCAACGGTTGTCCCCTGAGGATGGGCAGACGGAGAGACTTCAGCCACCATGTCACGACCCTCGGCCTTAACCTGCCATGCAGCATCCTCTTCCGCTGAGCGCGAGGTAAGTGTTAACCGAGATACCGAGCTTATACTGGCCAACGCTTCACCACGAAAGCCAAGACTGGCAACCGCTTCAAGATCTTCAAGGGCTGTAATCTTAGAGGTCGCATGACGACTCAATGCCAACGGTAGATCATCTTTACTGATCCCCTTACCGTCATCACGAATTCGAATCAGCTTAACTCCGCCCTGCTCAACCTCGATTGAGATCTTCTCAGCGCCAGCATCGATCGCATTCTCAAGGACCTCTTTGACAACCGAGGCGGGGCGTTCAACCACTTCACCTGCAGCAATTTGGTTGGCTAACTGCGGCGATAAAAGATGTATACGACTGCTCATATTAACCTGCAGGTATTTTAAGAACCTGACCCACTCTAATACGATCAGACTTCAAATTATTGTATCGGCGCAGTGCGTTCAAACTGACACCATTACGCTCGGCTATCATGGAGAGACTATCTCCCGGAACCACTTTGTAACTCCGATTGATATCTTTAGGCATCTTACCCTGCGCCTTTAGTGATGCAACCAGAGTAGCCGCGGGCGGGCGTTTCCAAAAATGGCTGACGATGCCATCCGCAATCGCTTTCGCCATACGTTTTTGATATTTGGGATCGCGGAGCTTTCTCGCCTCTTGAGCGTTAGAGATAAAGCCAGTTTCCACGAGTATAGAGGGAATATCCGGGGATTTAAGCACCACAAAACCGGCTTTCTCTACATAATTTTTGTGCATTTTGGCAAAGCGAGCGATGTTTTGATGTACCGCCAAGGCAACCTCTGAGCTGCTGGTCCGCGCATAGGTCATCGACATATCCAACAACACGCTGGCTAGGGTTTCATCTTTATCCTCAAGGCTGACACTGCCAACACCTCCAATCAAGTCAGCGGCGTTCTCTTTTTTCGCCAGCCAGCGACCCATCTCACTGGTCGCACCGCGATTTGATAGTACCCACACAGAGGCTCCTCGAGCGCGTTTGTTTTGCGCTGCATCGGCGTGGATCGAGACAAAAAGATCGGCGTTCTTTTGGCGGGCTTTCTTGGTGCGATCACGAAGACGAATGAAATAGTCGCCTGTTCGTGTCAGCTCCGCACGAAAACCAGGCTGCTGATCAATCAGCTTTTTAACCTCTTTGGTAATAGCGAGAACAACCTGCTTCTCTTTTAGACGTCCAGGTCCTAGGGCGCCGGGATCCTCACCACCATGTCCAGCGTCAAGTACAACGACAATTTCACGCTGCCCTGTGGGGAGCGTTACTGGCTTAGACTGCGATGCGGGTTTTAGCTTGGCTCCACCCTGGTGAGCCAGATCAATCACCAACCGATCGCCATACTTCTCATTTGGCGCCAACGTAAAACTCGAAGGTTTGACGGGCTGTGATAGGTCCAACACGATGCGCAGCTTGTCACTCTGCTCACCGGTTCGAATTCGGCTGATGGGCGTACCCGTTAGATCCACACTGTTAAAATTGGATTTCGCTCGACCTTTAGGTATGTCGATGACGATTCGATCGGGGTTATCGAGTGTGAACAGTGAGTGATCGATAGCACTGTCTAGATCGAACACCAATCGAGTACTGTCAGGCGACTGCCAAAGACGCAAGCTATCAACCGAAGCAGCCCAAGATAACAAAGGCAACAACAGCAGAGCGCATCCAACGATAAGCCTATTAAACCGATTCAACAGTGATTGGTTCCTAAATAACATCATTACGCCTGATCAGATCTCAAACTCTGGAGCCTGTGCAGTACTGATTGCCCTAACTCTGTACGAGCACGAAGCGTTATTTTACGCCCCAGCGATTCGGGTTCAAGGTAAAGATCTAGATCGGCAGCTGGCAAAAAGCCCTCTCCCTTCTCGGACCACTCGACCAAGCAGAGCGAATGACTCTCAAAATAGTCTCGAATCCCCATATACTCGAGTTCTTCAGGATCGCCCAAGCGGTATAGGTCAAAGTGATAGACCCTAACCTCATCAAACTCATAGGGTTCAACCAGCGTGTAAGTTGGGCTTTTCACCGCACCTTCATGACCTAAAGACTGAATAACACCGCGTGCAAGGGTGGTCTTTCCCATACCAAGATTGCCATGCAAAAAGATGACCCCCGAGCTCATTGCACGAGAGATCAGCTCGCCAGCGGCAATGGTTTCAGTCTCATTGGTAAGAGACCACGAGATCGATTGTGTCACGTATAAATCACCCTAATAAAGATCTGATACTGGGAAGAAGGTCTGTTGCAACCAATCCTCTTTCACCCTCAGCACTGGCCAAGTCGCCTGCTTTTGCATGGAGCCAAACACCCATCTGCGCCGCCGCAAGCAGAGAGTAGCCCTGCGCCAAAAACGTTGCGATAATACCAGAAAGGAGATCCCCCATCCCAGCCGTTGCCATCCCGGGATTACCAAGATTACAGACAGAAGCCTTTTTACCATCGCAGACTAAGGTTCCAGCGCCCTTAAGCACAATAACACCGCCTAATTTACGTTGAAGTAAAAACGCGCTCTCTACTGGATCAGCTTGGACCTCTGCCACAGAACAGCTCAACAATCTCGCAGCTTCACCAGGGTGTGGCGTAAAGACAGCATTATCATGAAAACTCACCTTACCCTGGGCAATTAGATTCAAAGCATCTGCATCAACCACTGTCGGTTTATCGAGAAATTTGACCCTTTCCAAACATGAGAGAGCCCAATCACCTTGCCCCATCCCAGGGCCAATGGCGATGGCATCCACCGATTGTATGAGGGGTTCAAAACCGGCGACATCTTCGGCTAAACGGACCATTACCTCAGGCGTACGAGAGAGCGTCGCTGTGACAGCTGATTCACATTGTGTAAGTAACGTGACGCGCCCCGCCCCCGTTCTGAGCGAGGCTTCACTTGTGAGTATAGGTGCCCCACCAAATCCTTCATCACCGCCGATCACAACCAGTGACCCTTGACTGCCTTTGTGCGCGGAACGATTCAATGGTGCTAGTTGATTCAATGGTTCAGAGATCAGCTGGGTGTGCGATTCAGGGAATAGCGCTTCTGGCACTCCCAAGCTATCGACCATGATACTGCCGACATAGTCACGCGCTTGACCAATATAGAGTCCTTGTTTAGGCGCAATAAAAGTCAATGTCGCATCGGCTTTAACGGCACACCCCAACACAGCCCCAGTATCAGCCGACAAGCCAGACGGTATATCTATTGCAAACACAGGGCTCTGCTGCTGATTCATCCAGTCGATGATGGCAGCAAATCTTGCGCGAACCTCACCGTTTAACCCAATTCCAAGCAGTGCATCAACGATTAGATCCGATTCATCATCAAAATGTGGATCGAATGGAATTTTCGAAATCTCAGCAGGAACGTCACTCCAAGCCTCTAACGCTTCACCGTAGAGCTTAGTTTCAAGGTCAGCATCAGCAAGAGTGATGACCACTGAATGACCTGATTCGAATAGCAGCTTGGCTAGTGACAGACCGTCCCCACCATTATTGCCAGCTCCGCATACGATATTAAAAGAGCGGGCATTGGGGTAGCGTCGATTGATCCAGAGCTGTGCGGAACGAGCTGAACGACACATCAATTGGTAACCGGGAATTGGCAAAGACTCGATGGCCAAGCGATCAATCGCCTTGCACTGAGCGCCCGTAAATAGCGCAGAGCCAGTTGAGGACTCATTCATTCGAAGTACTCCTGAAACAGACCTATTTAACGTATAGTAACATCTCATCATGAAAACAGACTGATAATGACCAGCGTACACAAGATCGAACTATCCAATATTGCTGAAGGGTTGAAAGAGAGAGCGAAACAACTCGGTTTTCAACAGTGCGCCATCACCCTGCCTGATCTGCAACATGAGGCGAGTCACCTTCGCAGCTGGTTGGACAAACACTATCACGGTGAGATGGGGTTTCTTGCTGAACACTTCGAAAAGCGGATCGACCCCACAAAACTCGTTCAAGGGACTCAACGTGTCGTTCTTCTACGAATGGACTATCTTCCCGCAGATGTCAGCTTGTTTAACACGCTGACCAATCCCGACAAAGGGTACATTGCTCGCTACGCGCTCGGGCGGGATTATCACAAGTTAATTCGCAAACGCATAAAACAGCTTGGTGAGTGGCTAGAAGAGCAGTGCCAGACTCGAATTAGTTTCCGTCCATTTGTAGACAGCGCTCCAATTCTTGAGCGCCCACTTGCTCGAGACGCCGGATTGGGCTGGGTCGGAAAAAACACCCTACTGCTCAATCAAACGGCAGGGTCCTGGTTTTTTTTAGGATCACTGTTTACCGATGTTGAACTTCCAATCGACCCACCTGAAACCTCCTCACACTGTGGTTCCTGCAGCGCTTGTTTGGACGTCTGCCCAACCAACGCTTTCCCTAGACCTTATGAGTTGGATGCGCGCCGTTGCATCTCCTATTTGACCATAGAGTTCTCTGGAAGCATTCCCGAAGAGTTACGCCCACTGATCGGAAACCGAATCTTTGGCTGTGACGACTGCCAGCTAGTCTGTCCCTGGAACCGTTTTGCCCAACACACCCAAGAGGATGATTTCTCTCCGCGTCACCAGCTAGACGACATTGAACTGGTTGAGTTATTCCAATGGAGTGAGGAGACGTTTCTCAAAAAAACTGAAGGGTCTGCAATACGCAGAACGGGCTATCAGGGCTTTAAACGGAACGTTGCCGTCGCACTTGGCAACAGCAATGGTGGCGAAGCAGTCATTAAAGAGCTTAAGGCCTGCTTGGCGTCTGACGATAACGATCTCATCAAAGAGCACGCTCAGTGGGCGATTGAGCATTTGAACAACCGAACGTCCGATACTAACGCCCTAAAAATCATCAACTTCCCGCTCGCGCAACGCCTAGACCCATGATAAAGGCTTGGATATTAGACCTTCAAAAAGTGCTCTCGATAAACCTTTAACTCTTCAATTGAATCACGGATATCATCCAGCGCTAGATGCGCGCCCTTTTTTACTACTTTTTCAGTCACATCCGGACGCCAACGTCGTGCCAGCTCTTTGAGTGTACTGACATCCAAATTGCGATAGTGGAAAAAGGCCTCAAGCTCAGGCATGTAACGATGCAAAAACTTACGATCCTGATGAATAGAGTTTCCACAAATAGGAGAGGCACCCTGATCAACGTGCTCTTTTAAAAACTCTAGCATCTGCTGCTCTGCTTCTGATTCGCTAGTGCTGCTCTGTTTAACTCGCTGCGTCAAACCGGAACCACCATGCTGTTTGGTATTCCACTCATCCATGGCAGCTAGCAGTTCATTTGACTGATGAACCGTAATCACAGGACCTTCAGCCAGTGTATTCAATTCAGAATCGGTCACTATCGCGGCCATCTCAATGATGCGCTCACGTTCTACATCCAGACCGGTCATCTCTAGGTCGATCCAGATAAGATTATCTTGTCGTGACATGCCAAAGCTCCCATTAAAGTGTCTAATCTTTTATGAACAAAGTATGATGCACAGTATACCGACTAACACAGCGATTTAGCAGAGATTGAATGGCGCAACGTAAAGTTAATCGCCGCCAAGCATGGCGTATCAAAAAGATTCAAGAAGAGCGTGCAGCTCGAGCCAATAAGCGCGACACACAAATTGACTCGCAACTCGAAGGGGGTGAGTTAGGTGCCGAACAGCGCGGTTTGATCATCTCTCACTACGGAAAACAGGTCGATATAGAAGCCCTAGATGGCGATCGTCGTGGTGAAATCATTCGCTGTCACATGCGCACACATTTAGGGCAACTCGTGACTGGGGATCAAGTAATTTGGCGCCCCTCAATCGACGCAGGCGTTGTTGTTGCTGTAAAAGAGCGCCACTCTGAGCTTAAACGCCCAAACAATCACGGTGAGTTGAAGCCGGTCGCGGCCAACATTGATGCAATTTTAATTGTCATCGCGGTCGAACCCCATGCGCATGCCAACCTGATCGATCGCTATCTAGTCGCGTCTGAACTGTCTGGTATCGAACCGACTATTGTTTTAAACAAAACCGATCTACTAAATGATAAACATCGCCAACGGTTGATACCGCTTTTGGATAGCTATGCTGAGATAGGCTATCGCACCATCTTTGCATCGACCGAGAACTCCCATGGTTTAGACGAACTGCATGAATTTTTAAAGGATCGCACGACTGTCTTTGTTGGGCAGTCTGGAGTTGGTAAATCGTCTTTGGTGAATGCTCTGCTACCTGGCGTCGATCTAAAAGTGGGCGCTCTTTCCGAGTCGAACCGAACCGGCAAACACACCACAACCACTGCACGCCTTTTCCACATACCCGAGGGTGGCGATCTTATCGATTCACCCGGCATCCGTGAGTTTGGACTGTGGCATATTGACCCCAACGACCTGATTGACGGATTTAAGGAGTTCCGCCAAGTCACTGGCCACTGCAAGTTTCGAGACTGTAAACATGAACAAGAACCTGGCTGCGCCTTCTACGACGCGATTGATATGGGTGTCATAAGCGAGCAGCGCTTTTTCAGTTACAAACAGATCTTGGATTCCATGCTGGAATCTGACTTCACAGTTCGATAGTGAAAAGACTCGAGCTCAGGTATTATCTCAATCCATTTTTAAAGAACCACTCAGGCGGAGTTTTTAGTGAAAGATAAGCTTTTCATTCTTTTTCAATACATTGTCCCACAGCACCTTTTGTCACGTGCCGTTGGCCGCTTAGCTGAGTGTACAAATAGTCGCATTAAAAACTGGATGATTAAACGCTTCATTAAGCAGTTTAACGTCGACATGGGCGAAGCAGAGCGTCAGCAACCTGAAGAGTTTCGCAACTTTAATGACTTTTTTACCCGCGCTCTTAAAGAGGGCGCAAGACCCATCGCTGAGGGCAGCGATGTGGTCGTTTCACCGGCTGACGGTGCAATATCGGAGATGGGCACCCTTCAGTACGGTCGCATTCTGCAAGCCAAAGGGCACAGCTACAGCGCGGTCTCTCTGCTAGGCGGTTGCACTGAGCGAGCAAAACCCTTCATCAACGGCGAATTTGCAACCATCTACCTATCGCCAAAGGATTATCATCGCGTGCACATGCCAGTCGCCGGTGCACTTAAAGAGGCTTACTACGTACCGGGCGATCTGTTCTCAGTCAATCAAACTACCGCCAACCATGTCGACAACCTGTTTGCTCGTAATGAACGTCTTGTCTGTCTATTTGAAACGGAGCGAGGTCCAATGGCGATGGTGTTAGTGGGCGCAATGATTGTAGCCGGTATAGAAACCGTCTGGAGTGGACAGGTCGCCCCACTGAAAAAAGAGGCTATGAAGCTTTTCAGTACTGAAGCCGACGCGCCACTACTACTGGAAAAAGGTGCAGAAATGGGCCGATTCAAACTCGGCTCCACAGTGATCCTCCTCTACCCTGAGGGCGTAATCAAGTGGAGAGACCACCTAGCAGCAGGTGCACCGGTGAGAATGGGCGAAACCATTGCCCATCAAGTTGATTCTTAAGCCACACCACCTCATTTAGAGAGCTGAGCGATGAATATATCGATAACGGATGCCAAACTGTTTTCTGTTGTAGGCGTTGATGCTGCAACTTTTTTACAAGGCCAGCTAACGGCTGACGTTGCTGCACTCAATAATGGGGAGCATCTCATCGCCGCCCACTGCTCTATTAAAGGGAGTATGGTTGGGCTCTTCAGAGTCATGCGTGTTAGTGATGAATGTTTTTGGTTACGCGTTCATCAAGAGATTGCCGAGAGCGCTTTCAGCAACTTAAAGAAGTACAGTATTTTCTCCAAGGTCGACCTGAACTTTATTGATGAAGCGAAGGGATTCTGTCTGTCTGGCGATCATTTAGAGTCACATTCTCGTTCAGAGAGCCCTATCTCCTTTGCGGCGAAAATCGATGAAGATCATGTTGAGTTCTGGACAACTGATGCAGAGGAGCAACAGAGCCTGAGCGAAACTTGCGAAGATGATTTAGAAGCTTGGCATGAAATCAATGTGCGCGCAGGCATCTTTGACTTAAGAGAAGCTACTCAAGAGAAGTTCATTCCTCAGATGTGTAACTTACAAGCCATCAACGGGATCAGCTTCAATAAAGGCTGCTACACTGGCCAGGAGATCGTTACCCGTTTGCAGCATCGCGGTATTTTGAAAAAAGCGATGTACGGTTACACACTGCCTAAGGGTGCTACCGCACGCATTGGGGAACCTCTGTTTAATACCGATAGAAGTGAGGTGGGAACCATTGTTCTTACCGGGACGAATGATCACATGGTCTTGCTTGCCGTCATTCAGCAGGCGGAGAAAGAGAGTGCGATATTCACTGAAAGCGGTGAGCCACTGACCGCTTTTGCACTGCCCTACACACTCGATCCAAAACTATTTGAATCTAAGCGCTAAAAATCAACTGAACAGGTCCGCCTGCCCAATCATAGGCAACGCCCAATTGATCTCGGAATAGCCTCTCTTAGAGAGCCAATCATTGGCCTTGGAGAAGGGCCGACTCCCAAAAAAGCCTCGGTGTGCTGATAAAGGCGATGGGTGTGCTGAATGTATAACGAGATGTTTATCCTGATCGATCATGTTTATCTTCTTCTGAGCATAGTTTCCCCAGAGTATAAACACGGTACCGGTTGATGAGTCATTGACCTGCTGAATAATACGATCTGTGACCATCTCCCACCCCTTGCCTTGATGAGCATTGGCGCTGCTCTCCTCAACCGTCAGCACCGCATTGAGTAAAAGCACGCCCTGCTCTGCCCAACTTTCAAGAAAACCATGCTCTGGAACCGCAACCCCTAAATCAGAGTGCAACTCTTTGTATATATTCCTCAACGACGGTGGCACTTTAACACCTGGCAAGACAGAAAAACTCAATCCATGCGCCTGACCTGCCTGATGATAGGGATCTTGCCCAAGGATCACGACACGGGTCGACTCTAACGGGGTTAATTCCAGAGCTCGAAACCACTGATCTTCAGGGGGGTATATTTTGACACCGTCAGTCTCTCGTTGGTTCAGAAACGCCATGAGGGATTGATAGATTGGTGTCTGAGCTATTTCATTGATCAGTTCCTGCCAACCGGTCGAAAGCATTATTCACCCCTTGAACGAGATTGATTAAAACTGAGCTCGGCAGAACTTTTCACCACCCTTCCTATAAAGGGTGAGTAGTACCTCACCTTACCGGGTGCATGTGAGAAGTAGCCGGAGATCAGCACAATCAAACAGAATAGCAGGGTCGTCAATTGAGGGGCGTTCATCGCCAGTAACAGCAGAAACATTTTGCTGATCACCGCTAAGCCACGAAGCTGAATCAACCAGATAGCATCAACATAAAGCTCTATAACTAGCATCAAAAAGCCCGTCATCAGCGCTAATATCGCATAGGGCAACCAAAGCGTTTCAGGCAAATCGAATAAGAAAAAGCCCGCAAAACCTGCAATTCCGAAGAGGTGCAGAGTTCGCAGGCTTATGCTGAGATAACGCTTCACTGTGAAGTCACGTCTCTGCTTTGGAAACAGTATCGACAACACAGTCAAGACTCTCTTCTTTAAGTTAAATGCGCTTAAGCGCGTGGACGCATCGCTGGGAAGAGGATGACGTCACGAATGGATGGTGAGTCGGTCAACAGCATCACCAGACGGTCGATGCCGATCCCTTCACCCGCCGTTGGAGGAAGGCCGTATTCAAGCGCCGCAACGAAGTCTGCATCATAGTGCATTGCTTCATCATCGCCCGCATCTTTCTCTTCAACCTGCTTACGGAAACGTTCAGCCTGGTCTTCAGCGTCATTCAACTCCGAGAAGCCGTTCGCCAGCTCACGACCGGCCACGAAAAATTCGAAGCGATCAGTCACAAACGGATTGTCGTCACTACGACGCGCTAAAGGCGAGACCTCTGTTGGGTACTCTGTAATGAACGTGGGTTGCTGCAGAAGATGCTCAACGGTCTCTTCAAAAATTTCAATCTGGATTTTACCTAGGCCCCAGCTATCTTTTACATCGATATCTAGGCGTTCTGCAATCTGACGAGCCGCGTGCTCGTTAGCAAGAGCTTCCGCAGTAATGTCAGGGTTGTACTGCAAAATGGCATCAAATACTGACAAGCGAGTAAACGGCTTAGCTAAGTCGTATTCAAACGTCTCCAACACTTCACCCTCTTCATTACGAACCGTATTGATGATGGTGGTGGAACCAAGTACCTGTTGTGCAACGGTACGAAGCATCTCTTCCGTTAGGTCCATAAGATCTTTGTAGTCAGCATACGCCTGGTAGAACTCGATCATTGTGAACTCTGGATTGTGACGCGTAGAAAGACCTTCGTTACGGAAATTACGGTTGATCTCAAACACACGCTCGAAGCCACCGACAACCAATCGTTTCAGATAGAGCTCTGGCGCGATGCGAAGATACATGTCGATATCCAGCGCGTTGTGGTGTGTCACGAAAGGACGTGCCGATGCCCCACCAGGAATCGCCTGAAGCATTGGTGTCTCCGCTTCAAGGAAACGGCGCTCGCTTAGGAACTGACGAATCGCGGCAATGACTTTAAAACGCGTTTCGAACACAACGCGTGATTCAGGGTTCGTAATGAGATCAACATAACGTTGACGGTAGCGCATTTCAGTGTCTTGAAGACCTTTGTGCTTATCCGGCAGTGGACGCAGACTCTTTGTTAGTAGCTGGTATTCAGCCATATCAACATAGAGGTCACCTTTACCTGACTTGTGCAGCTCACCGGTAATGCCAATGATATCGCCAAGGTCTAGCTGCTTAGCAAAGCTACGAGCCTCTTTGTTAACGTATGCTTGAATACGGCCAG
>JAAZVX010000063.1 GCA_018623095.1 Marinobacterium sp.
ACGGCATTAAGAGACTCCTCGCACTACCGCCGCATCAAAGAGCTGACACAACTGGATCGATTCACCGTCTCTCGATCGGAGTTTAACCGGTGGATTGAAGGCATGTCAGAGAACGAAATCCAACACGCAGCGCACCTGATGAACGAGCTAGGCTGGTATCAACAGGGTATATTGGCAGCGGCTTATAATGACATTTGGAATGATATGGATCTTCGCTTCCCAGAGGGGTATGAAGATCTGTTCATAAAACATGCAAACAAACGCAATATTGATCCTATCTGGGCTCAAGCATTGGCTCGACAAGAGAGCGCCCTATTTCCATGGGCTCGTTCCAGCGTTGGTGCTAGAGGGCTCATGCAGCTTATACCAAGAACAGCCAAACGTACTGCCAAATCCCTTAAGCTGAAGTATAAAGGCAGCAAGCGCCTCTACGATCCCGATTTTAATGTGCAACTAGGCACTGCTTATCTAGCACAGATGTACCGTCAATTTGATAAGAATCGCATCTATGCAACGGCAGCCTATAATGCAGGTCCACACCGCGTCAGCCGTTGGCTTAAGGGACGTGAAGATTTGCCCTTAGAAGTGTTCATAGAGCTCATACCGTTTGATGAGACTCGCACCTATGTGCAGAATGTTCTGAGTTTCTCTGTCATCTATGCGCAGCGAAAAGGCCAGCCGCGCCAGATGCTAACGCCGACTGAACAGGCGTTACTGGCTCTCAATTGATTCGATGAACTGGGCCAGTTGCTTAGCATCAAACGGCCAATCCATTGACAGTTTAGAGCTCGTATCTACTAACACCGGTATCCGAGTGGCATACTCATCCATCAGCTCATCGTCAAAGGCGATGTCGACCAGATCCACTTCAAACCTAGCAGGGTCAACTCCTTCAACCAACAGTGGCACTGCACGATCACATAGATGACACCCTTCGGTCGTCATCAATTCCAGCCGTTTCAACATGTAAAACCCCCGTCATATTAAAGCCATAGAGTAAGACTAACCTCTAACTTGTTCCACACGAACGTTAGGGTTATTCTACGTTAATATTTTGCAGTGCAACAATTTGCCGCATAACCAGTCAACCACATTGGAGTTTAACCATGGCGACTAAAGGTAACGGACCTACGGATCCTCAAGAGTTCATCAACTACGTAAGCCAAGAGACAAGTAAGATGCTTGAAAACTTCTCTGGCAACGGTGCTGAAGATATGTTCTCTCAATTCACCAAGTCATGGACCGAACTAGCGACTCGCTCTCTGCAAGATCCAACACTTTGGATGCGTGCAATTGCTGACTACCAGACCGCGCAGTTTAATCTTTGGCGCAACCTGTTGTCAGGTAATACTACTGAAGCTCCCGTTGCGGAACCAGAGCGTGGCGATCGTCGCTTTCAAGCTGAAGAGTGGTCAACTAATCCGATTTATGACTACATTAAGCAGTCTTACCTGTTGAGCTCTAAGATGCTGACTAAGATGGCAGAGAGCGCCAACTTATCTGATCAAGAGCAGAACAAACTGGAGTTTTACACTCGTCAGTTCATCGATGCGATGTCACCAACCAACTTCGCGGCAACTAACCCTGAAGTGCTACAACAAGCGCTAGAGACCAACGGCCAGTCACTGCTCGATGGTATGAAAAACCTGTTAGCCGACTTTGAGAAAGGTCGGATCTCGATGACTGATGAGAGCGCGTTCACGCTCGGCGAGAACCTAGCTACAACCGAAGGCTCTGTCATCTTCCAAAATGATGTCATTCAGGTCATTCATTATAAGCCAGAGGGTGAACAGGTTTACACGCGCCCAACGCTGATCATTCCACCAAGCATCAACAAGTTCTACATTCTCGATCTTCAGCCTCACAACTCATTCGTGAAATACTGTGTTGAGCAGGGCCAGAATACCTTCCTAGTCTCTTGGCGCAACCCAACCACTGAACAGTCAAACCTTAGCTGGGATGACCTTGTGTCAGAAGGTATCTTTGAAGCGGTTCGCGTGACCAAAGAGGTCTCTGGCAGCGAAAAGATTAACACCGTCAGCTGGTGTGTGGGTGGTACTTTAACCGCAACCGCTCTGGCAATTATGGCGAAGCGCAAGGATACCAGCATCGCAAGCGCGACCTTCCTAACCACGTTGACAGACTTCTCTGATCCAGGCGATCTGTGTGTCTTTATCGATGACTACCAGGTTAAACAGCTTGAACAAAAGGTGAGCCAAGCGGGCTTCCTGAACGGGCGAGAGCTGGCGACATCGTTCAACATGCTTCGCTCCAATGATCTAATCTGGTCTTACGTTGTGAACAACTACCTAAAAGGTCAGACACCGCCGCCCTTTGATATTCTCTACTGGAACTCAGACAGCACTAACCTTCCAGCCGCTATGTACACTTACTACATCAACAAGATGTACCTAGAGAACAAACTGGTTGAGCCTAATGCTCTTGAGATCTGTGGCGAAAAGATCGACCTAGGTGAGATCAAAATCCCTTGTTACTTCCTATCAACCATCGAAGACCACATTGCACCTTGGAAAGCGACCTTCAAAGCGACCGAGACCTTTGGTTCTGACATCGAGTTTGTTCTTGGTGCCAGCGGTCACGTTGCAGGGGTTATCAACCCAGCATCAAAAAACCGTCGCAACTACTGGGTGAAAGGTGAACAGGGCCAAGGCGCTGATCACTGGCTCGAGACCGCTGAAAAAGTGGAAGGCTCATGGTGGCCAAACTGGTCTGAGTGGGTACGTCGTCGTGCAGGTAAAAAAGTGGACGCACCGAAGACACTAGGCAACAAAGAGTTCAAACCACTTGAAGCGGCACCTGGTAGCTATGTAAAAGTTCGTATCGATTAATCTTCCAAATCGATGTAAAAAGCCGGACACTGTGTGACCGGCTTTTTTGTGTCTAATTAAAAATAATCAGGAGCTCCCCATGGAAGACTTTTTTGATAAGGGTTTAGAGATGCGTCGCAGCACACTAGGTGCAGAGTATGTTGATAAAAACCTGGCCGCCGCTGATGATTTTAACCGCCCTTTCCAAGAGGCGATGACCGCTTGGTGCTGGGGATTTGGCTGGGGAGATGATGCGATCGATCCAAAAACACGCTCACTGATGAACCTTGCCATGTTGGGTGCCATGGGGAAAAGCAAGGAGTGGGCAACACACTGCAAAGGCGCACTGAATAACGGCTGTAGTGTAGAGGAGATTCGCGCAGCGATTCATGCCGTTGGTATCTATGCCGGTGTTCCTGCCGCCGTTGAGTGCTTTCGTATTGCCCGCACCGTTCTTGAAGAGGCAGGAGAGCTTTAAGCATTTTTTTAATGATAAGCAGACTATCCCTTTTCCCGCCTAACTCCAGAGTAGAGTTTAAACAGCTGCTGCTCCTAGCCTGGCCTATGCTGCTGGCGCAGTCATCACAGACAGCCATGAGTCTCTCCGATACGTTGATGGCTTCGTGGGCCGGCGCTGAAGAGTTAGCGGCTATCGCACTAGGATCCAGTATTTGGACGCCTCTCTCATTATCCTTGGCGGGTGCCATGATGGCATTAACACCCATCGTTGCACATCATGTGGGAGGAGAGCGTGAAGAGGAGACGGCTTCAGAGCTATTCAACAATCTTCTGATTACGCTGGTGATAAGCCTAATCAGTTGGCTGTTCATCAATGGTGCCTCAGACTGGATTCTTACCCTTTTGTCAGTTGAACCCGCTCTTAAATCAACCGCTAATGAGTATCTTTTCGCGATCAGCTGGGGCATACCAGGGATGCTGCTCTATCAATCGATCCGAGCCTTTGCCGAGGGTCATGGGCAGACCAAGATCGTCATGAAAATAGGCATCAGCGCTGTTCTGCTTAACTTACCACTCAACTACATCCTTATTTTTGGCAAGTTTGGCATGCCTGAATTAGGCGGTGTCGGCTGCGGTTGGGCCACTACGATTGTCTTTTGGTACATGTTCATCGCAGGCGCCTTGTACCTCATCTACAGTCACTATTTCAAACCGTTGAATATTTTCAAACAGAGGCTTAAACCAGACAGCGTAAAGATCAAACATCAACTCTCTATTGGCATACCCATCGCGGCAAGCTTGGGCGTCGAGACCACCATGTTCTGCTTAATTGCCCTCTTTTTAGCCGATTACGGTGCAACGGTGATCTCTGCTCACCAGATAACGCTATCGATTTCGAGTCTGATTTTTATGATGCCACTCTCACTCTGTTTGGCTGTCACCATTCGAGTGGGACAATTGAATGGCGCTAAACGCTTTGCTGACGCACAGCGAGTCGGCTTTCTGGGCCTTCGTATCGCGGTTCTCATAGCCTGCTTTAGCTCAACGCTTCTATTTATTCTGTCCGACGGCATCGCTTCTCTCTTCTCTGAAGATGCCGAATTAATCGCCATTGCCTCCACCCTGCTAAGCTATGCTGCACTCTATCAGTTCTCTGACGCGCTGCAGCTAACCGCCAATGGGGCTCTGCGCGGCTACAAAGACACACGTATCCCTCTGCTGATTGCATTCATCGCCTACTGGATTCTCGGGTTACCCAGTGGTTACATCATTGCTGAGCATTTGGATATGGGTGCCGTTGGCTACTGGTTAGGTATACTCATCGGCTTAAGCTTTGCTGCCGTATTACTGATAAAACGACTCTATAAGCTATCCAATGAAGCACTGGTTAACCCTCCTAATTTCAACTAGTTTAATGACGGGCTGCATCAATACCGATCCAGCCCAATCACTGGTTGAAACCTATGCCGAGCGCACCAGTCGCGCCATTGATGTCGATATTGACCTCACTCTGAATAAAACCTCTGAGCTCTACCCCACTCTGCCTGACCGCAGAGATCGTGCTAAAACAGTCACTCCAATCACTGAAGGGTTGATCGATGTTCTCGATCTCAAAGAGTGTGGGTTGATTGATCTGATCGCACAAAGAAACACGAGTCTTGGCAAATTAGCCGGTGGATCCCAACGTCTGATTTATGAACTGGAGTTCATGCCAAAGGTACGTGACTGTCAGTCACTTTTAACCGGTAATGTCGAGAGAGCCGAGGTGCTAGAGCGGGTTAAAGAGATTAACCGAATTAAAATCAACAACTGGCCCAAACAGATCTGGAACAGCCTGTACACGAGCCCAGAGATGGAGCAGCACTTCTCACTTGGGGCTACACCGCTACCACCCGATGCAGACCACTCAAACGTAGAGTTAATGCTCACAATGCAGCGCTTTGTTGAGATAGCTGAAACTCACACAGATAAAACTTGGCAGACCCCCTCTTTTGCAAATGAACTAGAGCGTGACTATGAGACGCTCTATCGATCCAACTTCGGATCGGAGTGGCTCGCCAGCATGGCATTGCTTACACAGGTATTAGAGCAAACTTCAGAAGCGATCAACCAACGTCTCAATGACAGGCCAATCTGTTTTAACCAGAGACAAAACCAAAAGTCAGAGATACTCTGGAACGTCTTTATGAAGTTTTACGTCAACAGTTTGCAACCCTACATCGCGCAAATTGAACGGTCAGGGCGCCAATGGAGTGACTTACATCAAACCATTAACGCCTCTCTGAACCTACCTCAAAACCAATGGCTAGATATCTATACTCACTCAGAGGGTTTGGTATGGTCCAGATATTTAAAAGCCCGGGAGAAACACACCCAATCTTGGCAAAATCTTCTGGATCAATGTGGACTGCGCCCTGGTAGCGAATAGCGCTTACCGATATATCAACTAACCAACCCACTGCTGTAACTGGCTTATGTTCATCGCACCAGACTGGCGTTTAACCACTTTTCCGCCCTCAAAACGGACAACAGTTGGTAGGCTTCTGATGTTATAGCGAGCGGCCAATTGTTGATTGGCTTCGGTATCGACCTTGACGAAGCGCATGTTCGGCTCAGTACGTTTAGCGACTTCGGCAAATGCCGGTGCCATCATTCGACAGGGGCCACACCACCCCGCCCAGAAATCGACAATGACTGGAATATCCGTATTGCGGATAAACTTGGCGAAATTTTCTTCGTTTAATGCGATCGGTTGTTGAGTAAAAATAGCTTTTCGGCATTTGCCGCAAGCAGGCCCCCTATCAAGTTTATCTTGGGGAACTCGATTAGTCGCTAGACAGTGAGGGCAGCTGAGATTGACTGATTGACTCATAACGTCTCCTATATGATTACTTTCTAATATATAGGCAGAAATTGAGAGTTCAAGGGGATGGGTTGAACAGAGCAGTTAAACAACCGCTCTGTTCGATCGATTAAAACTTCTGAACCAGCGCTTCTAGTTTAGAGTTTAATCGTTCCTCTTTCTGAGCGGCACGCTGCTCTTTACGAGCCTGTTGATGACGCTCTTTACGGCGCTGCTTGTACTCATCCAACTTCGCTTTAGCATGCTTTTCATCTTCAGCAGTCACTTCAGCAACTTCATCACCCGTTAAATCAACTCGCTGAGCACCGACAACCATCGACTGAAGGTAGCGAGGGTTACGTACATACGTTGCTAAAGCACGCTTAATCTTACCACGGCTTACTTTTTCATCAGCGACTAGGTCTTCTTGAATACCAATCTTTAAGGGCTTTGGCTCTTCAAGGCTGAAAGTATTTGGGTACGCTGCAATCAGCAGTTCGACTGCGGCTTGGTTTGCTTCACGGTTTTTATTGCGAGGCTTAGCTGTATTCTGTTCTGTCACTGTTTCGTTCTCTTGGCGTTGACGAGCTTCAGGTCGATCAACTTTTTGTTCAACTCTAATAAGTAACGCTTCTGCCTCTTGCAATAGCCGCTCTGTATCAGAGGTTATCTGTTGAATGATTTTACTCATCCACCTTTCCGAATTCGATAGACGAAGAGGTCGTCCTCCACGTGATGACTCACTAACTCGTGCCCCAGGAAATTACAAAACTTTGGTATATCACGCTCTGTAGAGGGGTCAGTTGCAATCACCTCAAAGAGATCACCTACTTGAAGCTGAGCAATTTTACCATGCAACATCATCACCGGCTCAGGACAGAAGAGACCGCGTGCATCCAGTTGTTCTATGGGTTCTTCAAAGCTCATTGCACTATCCTTTCAATCAAGTCGCGCATTGTCGCAAATAGTTTTTAAAAACACCAACGAGTTTGGAACAGTTTAACCTTTACCTAGGCGAAACCGAGCGTTATTCTCAAGTCATAACAATTAGTTAGAGGATAATTCGATGATCAAGGTTTTTATAAATCGTAAGGTACCTGCAGAGTTAGAATCTCAGTATACGGCCATCGCTAAAGAGACACTGCAAGCTTCCATGCGCTCACCAGGCTTTATTAAGGGTGAGGTAATGCACGATATAAATGACCCAGAGCATCGGCTGGTGATCGCCACGTACAGTTCACTAGCTGATTGGCAGCACTGGTATCAATCTGCTGAACGTTTAGAGCTAATGAACAAGTTACGACCCATGTTAGAGCGCGACGAGTTGATCAAGATTTACGAGCACTAATTTAGCGCTATACGTCCAATTCCAAGTAGCAGGTGATCTCTTCCCGATCGTGGTAGAGATGCTTGCTTACTAAACGGTAGGGTTTTTCATGCTCTTGAAGAGTCATCTCTAACTGTTCGATTCGATCTGACACTTCAATATAACGTTTTTTCATCGGCAGCTTTAAGTTAAAGATCAGTCGATCAGCCCAACCGTTGACCGCCCATTTGGCCATCAACTCAATGACACGAGTCGGCTTATCAACAACATCGCACACCATCAGATCCACTGGCTTGGCAGGGACAAACGTAAATGCGTCCTCACGCTGATGATCAAC
>JAAZVX010000064.1 GCA_018623095.1 Marinobacterium sp.
AAGCACTCAAATTTGCAAAATCTGAAGGCAAAAACCGCTCAGAAATTGCTGACTAACCGCTGATAACCAAAAAAGCCTGCTAACATTAGCAGGCTTTTTTGGTTGTGAGTAACTGAATGGTCGCTAGGCTTCTTGCCCCTTTACTGGCGCGCCAACTAATTTATTAATGACTTCAACCAGCTCTTGGTTGTCGAACGGCTTATTCAGAATGGCATCGGCTCCCAGATCGATAGCCTTTTGCAAGGCATCTCCCCCCAATGCAGATATTACGAGTATTTTAGTCGTGGCTATTTCTGGAGTTTCTCGAACAAAACTAAGCACATCATAACCACTGAGCCCCGGCATGCTCAGATCCAAAGTGACCAAAATTGGGCGCTCCTTCATCAGTTTTGTACCCGCTTGGAAGCCATCAGCAGCCACTTCTGCAACTAAACCGTGTTTGCGCAACACACGCTGCAATGCACGTGCAATAGCTGGCTCATCATCTACGACAAGCACTTTGCGGCTATCTTCCTGTAGCTCAGCCGGAATGGGTATCTCATGTTCAACTAGAAAGGCTAAAAAGTCCTCTACGCGAACCCTATTATTCCCTCGACCTGGAAGCTTAAAACCCTTTAAAGCCCCTCGTTCAATCCAACGAATGACTGTTCGCAAATTAACGTCACAAAGCTTAGCGATTTCACCTGTACTGAGCGTCTTCATTCTTCAATTCCTAAAACGCAGATACTGCCTTAATACTGCGGGTCAATTTTCTTTCTCTATACACAGCATAGACGATAAAAAATAAAACGAAGTCACTTTTGTAAAAAAGTTAGAGATTATTCAACAGACACAAGTGTCAGATAACAAAAAAGCGCCCTGAGGCGCTTTTAAAAGTGGTTGGACAATCATTAACCTACAAATTTAATCATGACACCAGCAGCGACCGCTGAGCCGATGACACCCGCTACGTTAGGCCCCATCGCATGCATCAGCAAGAAGTTTTGAGGGTTAGCCTCTAAACCGATCTTATTCGACACACGGGCAGCCATAGGAACCGCAGAGACGCCAGCAGAACCGATAAGTGGGTTGATTGCGTTACCGCCCTCAAGCTTATTCATAAGCTTGGCCATCAAGACCCCTGCTGCTGTACCGATACCGAAGGCAACAATACCAAGAAGCAGAATACCGAGAGTATTCAGATCTAGGAACTTATCGGCACTCAACTTGGAGCCTACCGATAAACCTAGGAAAATCGTAACGATATTGATCAGTGCATTCTGTGCTGTATCACTTAGACGATCAACAACGCCACACTCACGCATCAGGTTACCAAAGCAGAACATACCCAAAAGTGGAGCTGCATCTGGCAGCAACAGTGCGACCAGAATCAACAGCGCAATTGGGAACATGATCTTTTCAGTCTTAGAGACGTGACGAAGCTGGTGCATCGCAATTTTACGCTCAGATTCAGACGTCAGTGCACGCATGATTGGTGGTTGAATCATTGGCACTAGAGCCATGTAAGAGTAAGCCGCTACAGCAATTGCACCGAGTAATTGAGGCGCAAGCATACTAGCTACATAGATAGCTGTTGGACCGTCAGCACCGCCAATGATGCCGATCGCCGCCGCATCTTGAACCGTAAAGTCCATGATACCCATAGCCGAAAGTCCCACAGCACCCAACACCGTTGCAAAGATACCGAACTGAGCAGCCGCGCCTAAAAATAGAGTCTTAGGGTTAGCCAGTAGCGGCCCAAAGTCGGTCATGGCACCAACACCCATAAAGATGAGCAACGGAGCTACACCCGAAGCGATGGCCACAGAGTAGAAGTTGTAAAGCATACCATTGCTGTAACCCGAGTCGGCAGCAACCATAGTGGCCGCATGATGCGTAGACGGATTAGAACCGTGGTAGGCGTGCAGAATCTCATTTGGATCTACACTGGTGATATTCAATGAAGCGGCCAACGCCTGAAGCACTTCAGGCTTAGCAAAGTGCACCGCATTTTCTACTGCAGAAAACGCGAGTCCAGCTTCTGGAATATTTGCCATGATGCCGCCAAAACCGATTGGCACAAGCAACAGCGGCTCAAAGTTTTTGCGGATTGCCAAAAAGAGCAAAAACAGCCCCACTGCGATCATTGTCACCTGACCGGCTGAAATGTTGTAGATGCCAGAGGCTTCCCACAGTTGAAGGATCTTTTCCATTAAACCGTTACCTCAAATTAGGCAAGAGATACCAGAGAGTCGCCTACCTGAACGGCATCACCCTCTTTAACGTCAACTGAAGTCACTGTACCCGCACGCGCTGCACGAACTTCAGTTTCCATCTTCATCGCTTCAAGGATCACTAGCACATCACCCTCTTGAACTGCCTGACCAGCACTTACCTGAACTTTCCAAATATTTCCCGCCAGAGGGGCTGGAACAGACTCACCTGAACCAGCAGGTGCTGCAGCTGGGGCGGCGGCCGGTGCAGCAGCAGGTGCTACCGCTGTAATATCACCACCTTCAGCCACTTGAACAACGTAGTTCTGACCGTTAACGGTGATTGTGTAAACTTCTGATCCTGATTTCTTAAGTGCTGACATAGCTAGCGCATCCTCTAACGTGGGTACTGGTTCAAACGCGTCTGGATTACCGCGATTTTCAAGGAATTTAAGGCCGATCTGTGGGAACAGAGCGTAAGTAAGCACGTCATCAATTTCGCGCTCACCCGTTTCTAACTCAATGCCTTTTTCAGCTGCGATCTCTTTAAGCTCTGCAACAAGCTTATCCATCTCTGGCTCGATAAGATCCGCTGGACGGCAAGTAATAGCGTCGGCTCCATCTAGAACTTTGGCCTGAAGCTCAGCATTGTATGGCGCAGGAGCTGCACCGTATTCACCTTTTAGAATACCCTGAACTTCTTTGGAAATAGTTTTGTAGCGCTCGCCAACAAGTACGTTGATGACCGCTTGAGTACCAACGATCTGTGACGTTGGTGTTACCAATGGAATGTAACCAAGATCTTCACGTACTCGTGGAATCTCGGCCAACACTTCATCAAACTTATCGGCAGCGCCCTGCTCTTTAAGTTGACTCTCCATGTTGGTCAGCATGCCACCAGGAACCTGAGCCACTAGAATGCGGCTATCAGTGCCACGCAAAGAGCCTTCAAACTTAGCGTACTTCTTACGCACTTCACGGAAGTAAGCTGCGATCTCTTCAAGTGCCTCTAAGTTTAAGCCTGTATCACGATCGGTACCTGCTAAGGCCGCTACCACAGATTCAGTCGCCGTGTGGCCATAGGTCATCGACATGGATGAGATCGCGGTATCAACACGATCGATTCCCGCTTCAACCGCTTTTAGAATGGTCATGTCCGAAAGACCAGCGGTAGCGTGGGCATGAAGTTGAACTTCAAGGCCAGTCTGGGCTTTAAGGCGAGAGACAAGGTCAAAGGCACCGTAAGGCGTCAAAATGCCCGACATATCTTTGATGTTGATTGAATCAGCACCCATGTCTTCAAGAGTCTTCGCGTAATCAACCCACATATCGATAGTATGAACCGGACTGGTTGTGTAAGAGATCGTACCCTGGGCGTGCTTACCAGTTGCTTTGACGGCAGCAATCGCTTTCTCGAGGTTACGAGGGTCGTTCATCGCATCGAATATACGGAATACGTCGATACCACTCTCTGCTGAACGCTCAACAAAGCGCTCAACAACGTCATCACCGTAGTGACGGTAGCCAAGAAGGTTTTGACCACGAAGAAGCATCTGCTGTCGCGTATTAGGCATTGCCGCTTTAAGCTGGCGAATACGATCCCACGGATCTTCACCCAAATAACGAATACATGAGTCAAAAGTGGCACCACCCCAACTCTCTAGCGACCAGTAGCCAATCTTGTCTAGCTTCTCAGCAATCGGAAGCATGTCATCGAGGCGAAGACGGGTCGCAAACAATGATTGGTGCGCATCACGTAAAACTACATCCGTGATCCCAAGAGGCTTATTTGCATCAGACATAAACTTAAGTTCTCTCTTGTTAAAAGGCAGTGCCTTAAATTACTTACGGTATTTATGAACCGCGGCCGTCATTACAGCCAACAACTCATCATTGTTAGCGGCAGCTTGAGGCGCAGACGCTTTGGCTTTTTGCTCTACAATCGGTTCTGGAAAAAATTTATTAACCAGCTTCGACATCATCGTAGTCACAAAAACCAAGAGCGTAAGGAATACGAAAACGAAACCCATACCATAGACCATGAGGTTAAGGCCTTCTGATACCAGACTGTCCATCTACTCTACTCCAATAAAAAAATTCAAAGGGATTAGCACAAACTCAGATTTATGCGCAGAAAAACCCCTACCTAACAGCATACGGATACAGTTATCCCATAGCCCCGCGACCATATCAAGCCCACTTTTCGTGTAGTGAATTTACAAAAAAGGTCGTTTTTTTAACTTACCGGTCAACTTACGAATGAATATGCAATGAATACGCACCCTATCACGACGTCTTTGTATTAATTACGATATGACTTACCGTGCGACTAAAGAATGAGAATCTCATTAAATTTTAAGGTGTATGGGTGGGGGAACGCTCCTGCGTTTTAGTCGAACGGGCACGTTGACTCGGCTGGACAAGTTCAATCCAAAAAAAAATGCCACCGTAAAGGTGGCATTTCTTTTGAATATGGCGCGCCCGGCACGATTCGAACGTGCGACCGCCTGGTTCGTAGCCAGGTACTCTATCCAGCTGAGCTACGGGCGCGGAGGTGTTGCGTGATTCTGAAATGGCGCGCCCGGCACGATTCGAACGTGCGACCGCCTGGTTCGTAGCCAGGTACTCTATCCAGCTGAGCTACGGGCGCTAATTTCAGATGTTGGTCGATGAAAACACTAAAGAAGTGAAAACTCAAGATTGGCGCGCCCGGCACGATTCGAACGTGCGACCGCCTGGTTCGTAGCCAGGTACTCTATCCAGCTGAGCTACGGGCGCTTAATCTTGATGGCGGAGCGAGAGGGATTCGAACCCTCGATACGCGTAAACGTATACACCCTTAGCAGGGGTGCGCCTTCAGCCACTCGGCCACCGCTCCTGATCAACGGCGCGTATAGTACAAGAGCGGTAACTAAAGTTAAACCCTAAAAGGGAAAAACTTACGACTTTCCGCTATTTTCCTGCTCTTTTTCATCTAAGATCCTTTGATAGATCTCTTCACGATGAATGGAGACCTCTTTTGGTGCGTTAACACCAATTCGAACCTGATTGCCTTTAACACCAAGAACCGTAACACTTATGTTGTTACCGATCATTAGCGTTTCACCAACTCGCCTTGTCAGTATTAGCATCAGCCTCTCCTAAATCCATTTAAGATAAGCGATCAAAAGACCGCTTAGTTCACATCCAATAACGCGATGTAGCGATTATTCAGCGACGCTGTCTGCTTGATCAAGATCAAATGCACCATGAAGTGCACGAACCGCTAGTTCCATGTACTTCTCTGAGATAACCACAGAAACTTTAATCTCGGATGTTGAGATCATCTGGATATTGATATTTTCATCAGCCAGGGTTGTGAACATTTTGCTTGCCACGCCTGCATGTGAACGCATACCAACACCCACAATAGAAACCTTAGCAATCTTATTATCGCCGGTCACTTCACGAGCACCCAATTCATCAGCCGTCTTTTCAAGAATGGCTAAGGCTTTGTCGTAATCATTACGGTGCACTGTAAAGGTAAAGTCGGTCGTCTTATCTGCTGCTACGTTCTGAACGATCATATCCACTTCAACGTTGGCAGATGAGACAGGGCCAAGAATTCGTGACGCGATACCAGGAAGGTCTGGCACACCCAGCACCGTCAATTTTGCTTCGTCACGGTTAAACGCGATGCCTGAAATAATTGGATTTTCCACGCTATCAGTTTCCTCTGTAGTAATAAGTGTACCGCCACCATCTTGGAAGCTAGACAATACACGCAATGGAACATTGTATTTACCCGCAAACTCGACCGATCGAATCTGCAAAACCTTTGAACCGAGGCTAGCCATCTCTAGCATCTCTTCAAAGGTGATTTTATCTAGACGACGCGCACCCTCAACTACACGAGGGTCGGTCGTGTAGACACCGTCAACATCGGTGTAGATCTGGCACTCATCCGCCTTTAGAGCAGCCGCTAGCGCCACACCTGTGGTATCTGAGCCACCGCGACCAAGCGTTGTAATATTTCCGTCTCCATCCATACCTTGGAAACCCGCGACAACAATGACATTACCTTCATCAAGGTCAGATCGCATTTTGCTGGTATCAATATTTTGAATTCGCGCCTTTGTATGCGAGCTATCGGTATGGATACGAACCTGACCACCTGTGTAGGACTTCGCACCAAGGCCACGTTTTTTCAAAGCCATGGAGAGCAGCGAAATCGTCACCTGCTCTCCAGTTGATACCAAAACGTCGTATTCGCGTGGATCAGGAGTATCAGTAATGTCGTTAGCCAAACCGATAAGACGGTTAGTCTCACCGCTCATTGCAGAAACAACCACGACAATATCGTGACCCTGATCCTTAAATCGTTTTACTTTGTCAGCGACCGCTTCAATACGCTCTACCGAGCCTACCGATGTACCGCCGTACTTTTGTACAAATAAAGCCATTTATCACTATTTCCAATTAATGCTGCACGTTTAAAGTGCGGCTCTAACTAATTCGGGTACCGCTTTGATCGCTTGTGGCAGCGCAGCTACATCAGTGCCGCCGCCCTGAGCCATATCTGGTCGACCACCACCTTTACCACCGAGTTGAGTTGCAAGCTCTCGAATCAGATCGCCCGCTTTCACTTGATTTATAAGATCTTTAGTCACACCCGCTACGAGGCTCACTTTCTCACCATCGTGTGCTGCAAGAACCACTACACCACTGCCTAGCTTATTCTTTAGCTGATCCAACATGTCACGCAGTGATTTAGGATCAACGCCCTGCACCTCGGTTGCCAAAACTTTAACACCACCAACGTCAGTCGCGGATGAGAGAAGCTCACCGCTTTGCGCCGCAGCCAGTTTTGCATTCAATCGTTCAACCTCTTTCTCAAGAGAACGACTGCGCTCGTTCAAGGCTTGGAATTTTTCTAAAAGCGAATCACGAGAACCTTTCACCATAGAGCCTAGCTCACCGAGTAGCGACTCACTCTCTTCAAACCAATTAAGAGCAGAAAGACCAGTAATTGCTTCGATACGACGCACCCCGGAGGCAATACCCGACTCGGAAACGATCTTCATCATACCGATATCACCGGTACGAGAAGCATGCGTGCCACCACAGAGCTCTACAGAGAAGTCACCTCCCATAGAGAGAACACGCACTTCATCATCGTACTTCTCACCAAACAGGGCTTGCGCTCCGCGCTCTTTCGCCGCATCAATGGCCATGATCTCAGTCTCTACTGGCGTATTGGCACGAATCTGCTCATTGACGATCTGTTCAACGATTTTGAGCTCTTCATCTGTGACTGCATCGAAATGAGAGAAATCGAAACGGAGACGCTCGTCATTACAGAGTGAACCTTTCTGTTGAACG
>JAAZVX010000065.1 GCA_018623095.1 Marinobacterium sp.
ATGTACCTGCAATGATCGTACCTGACTTGGACAGTCGGATAGTGTTGCTGGGAATGAGCTTTCTTAAACACTTAGAGCTTCAGCAGAGTTCTGGTCAGCTAACGTTGAGCTTACCTCAATGACTTACTTCTCTCCTTTCTCTTTGAAGAAACCCTCCTCGTAATATTTGCCTTTTATGTTCAAGCGCTTTTCTAGCCAACGGTTGTAGTGCTTCCAGATAAAGAATCCAGGCGTCATCACCACCATAATCGCGACCATTAAGCCGGCTCCTCTATGTGACTCTGGGAATAGCTCTGTGATCAGGCTAAAGAGTGCTAACCTCTCGGCTAGCAGGTACCAGCAGCCGAGCCCAACTAGGCCTACCGCGATTCCAATGTGGTGAACTGTTTTATTGTCGAGCATGTTTTAATTAACCCTAACGTTATGCCGTGCTGAGCATAGTGGTTTCATCGTTAATTTTGAATCTTAATCGCGAATTACTGCCATGTTTAGGTTCACTCACGCGGTCAGAATTGTTAACTTATACCCTATATAATTTTTAGGAAATCGCCAGTCGATGTTTAATCCCTTTTCACTGTTTGTTGGCTGGCGCTATACCCGAGCAAACCGCTCAAACCACTTCATTTCATTTATTAGTTTGGTATCAACGCTTGGCTTGATGCTGGGTGTTGCCGCGTTAATTCTTGTTTTGAGCGTCATGAATGGCTTCGATCGTGAACTGAAGGAGCGGATCTTGGGCATGGTTCCTCAGGCCACTATCAATGGTTACAACGCCCCTTTAGATGATTGGCAACCCCTGCGCGATACGCTTCTGACTGCACCTGACGTTGAAGGCGTGGCACCCTTTGTTCAAGCTCAGGGTATGTTAACCGCGTCTGGCCGTGTTCAACCTGTTTTGGTATCCGGTATCGACCCCAAGCTAGAAGAGAGCGTGTCGATAGCGGCCGGTCAAATGACGCAGGGTGATCTGAGTGCTCTTCAAGCAGGTGAGTATCACATTGTGTTGGGTGAGTTGTTAGCGAACTTTTTAGGCGTCTCTATCGGTGACAAGGTCAACCTGGTTCTGCCGGAGGCCTCAGTCAGTGTGGCCGGTGTCATTCCTCGCCTTAAGCGATTTACTGTGACCGGTATTTTTTCTGTCGGGGCTGAGCTGGATGCTAATTTAGCCTATGTTCACCTGCAGGATGCATCCCGTTTGAAACGTATTAAAGGCGATGCTGTAGAGGGGTTAAGGATTAAATTCAATGATCTGTTCAGTGCACCTACACGCGTCTATGAGCTGGCGAGAGAGCTAAATCATCCCGTTTATACCTCTGACTGGACTCGAACTCATGGCAATCTCTTTCAAGCGATACAGCTAGAGAAGCGTATGATCGGTCTGCTTCTATTCCTGATCGTGTTTGTTGCTGGTTTTAATATCGTCTCTACCTTAGTCATGGTAGTGACCGATAAGCGCTCAGACATCGCTATTCTGAGAACCTTAGGTGCTAAGCCTGGCATGATCTTGAGGATCTTTATGATTCAAGGTTCTCTGATTGGTCTGCTTGGGACACTGCTTGGGGCTATTTTAGGCATAAGCCTAGCATTGACTGTCTCTGAACTAGTTGCCTGGGTTGAATCGGTTTTAGGGATTCAATTTCTATCTTCGGATGTCTATTTCATCAGTTATTTACCGTCTGAGCTTCAGTTCGGAGATGTCTCGCTGGTGATCGGTGTCACGTTGGCAATGAGCTTTTTAGCAACGCTCTATCCTGCATGGAGAGCCGCAAAGGTTGAACCGGCGGAGGCACTTCGTTATGAGTAGCGTACTGGTTGCCAACCAGCTTTGCCGATCTTTTGATGAGGCCGAGCGTCGACTCGTCATCATCAATGACCTTAACCTATCAGTCGCTGCCGGAGAGCGTCTGGCGATTATTGGCTCGTCAGGAAGCGGCAAGAGCACACTGCTTAATTTATTGGCGGGCCTTGATACACCTACCAACGGTGAAGTTCTGATCGCCGGTGAGTCGATAAGTCAGCTTTCCGAGAATCGCCGCGCTGAACTGCGTAACTCGCAACTCGGCTTCGTTTTTCAGTTTCACCATCTTCTACCGGAGTTTTCGGCATTAGAGAACATCGCCATTCCCCAGCTGTTGGCCGGAGTATCGGTTGATGCCGCGCAGCAGCGTGCGGCTCTCCTTCTTGAACAAGTCGGTTTGTCATTACGTGCTGACCATAAACCCGCTAAGCTGAGTGGAGGGGAGCGCCAACGTGTTGCGATTGCACGTGCTTTGGCAAACACTCCAGCCTGTGTCCTGATGGATGAGCCAACCGGTAACCTCGATCCTCATACGGCTCAAGAGGTTGAACACTATTTGCTAAAACTCAATCAAGAGCAGGGAGTGGCACAGATTGTCGTCACTCACGATCATGCGTTGGCAAAGCGTATGGATCGTGTGCTTGAGCTAAAAGAGGGGCGACTGGTCGAGGTTAACTAGTGTTTGCTAGCTCGAGCCTTTAATAAACGTTTTTGCCAACGACGTCTTACCTGCCAAATCCATATGCGGTTTATCGCTAAATAACTGATCCCAGAAAAGATCACACCACACAGCAGTGAACCGGTCAGAAGGGGCCACCAAATGGTGGCGAGTTCTGAGTGGATAGTCTGCAACTCCCAACTGATATTGACTGGAGGTGTGCCTAAAATCCACGACCCAACTTTATAGGTGGTGTAAAAAATCGGTGGCATGGTAATCGGGTTAGTTAACCAGACGAGTCCAACTGAAATGGGCAGGTTTGAGCCAATCCAAATGGCCAAGAAAGCAGCGACCAACATCTGTCCAGGAATTGGTAGAAAGGCACAGAAAATGCCTACTAGAAAGGCTTTAGCGGCTGATTTTCGAGTGAGATGGAAGAGGTCTGGATTGTGAAGATGCTCACCAAGCCACTTTAGATGCTTATGACTTTTTAGAGCATCCTGTTTTGGCATGTAACGCTTTAAAAGCTTACGTGGCATCCCTAAAAGACCTTTCAAATTATTTGGAAGAGTGATTATGCCCTCCGATTATTAATAAACCAACCTGCTATTACCGAAACTTCTGCTAGATTGAATAAATAATTTGGCTTGGATCAAGGATGATCAGTTTTCTTTCGGCCGTGCTTGGGCACACTTATCTCCCCTCTATTCATTGGGGGGCTCAACTTTTAATTTCTCTAGTGCTGGGAACGCTCGTCTTAGGTTGGGCATATCCCAAATCTAGGTCTCATCTGTTATTTGCACTGCTGGGTTTTACGGTGGCTCAGTGGCACGCAGTTGATGGACTTTCAAAGACTTTACCCAAAAGTTTTGTACCAGATGTGTTGGAGCTTGAAGGGAGAATCATCAACCTACAGTCCCTAGATCCAAAGGGTTATCAATCACTGCTAGTGGATGTGGAGAGAGCCCCTGGCAAGCTGATGAATATCGACCGTTTGCGACTCGGTCTTTATGACTCTGAGGTGAGACTCGAGGCCGGTGATCGTATCAGAGTGATCGCTAAAGTCGGACCACTTAACGCTTACCAAAATGAGTTCAGTCAGGATAGGCGTCGAAAAGATTTGGCAGAGGGTATCGGCGGATCGGGTTATATCAAACAGCTAATAGAGTATGAACGTGCAAGCGCGCTTCGGCAACGGGTACATGATTGGCTGCATCATAATATGAGCCAGCCTACAGCCTCTTTGATGTCAGCACTTGTGTTGGGCTATAGAGGGGGGCTTAGTAACTCTCAGTGGGAGCTTCTCAAAGTCAGCGGTACCGTCCATCTAGCGGTGGTAAGTGGTTTACATTTGGGGGTGATGTGCCTCACCGGTCTAGTGTTTGGAAGGGTGTTGGTAGTGATGACCCACTCTTTAGGTTTAAGGTCTGCACCGCTGATACACTCAATCCCGGTTTTATGTGCGATCAGTTTAGCCTCTTTTTATCTCTGGTTTGGAGGGTTTGGTGTACCCCTTCAGAGAGCCTGGATTATGGCGTTCTGTCTATTGATGCCACAGCTATTTGCACGACGTATTCACTCATTGAAACGACTTAAAATCGCACTGTTTTTGGTTCTGATTTACGAGCCTCTGTCGATTTTAGAGATAGGGTGTTGGCTCTCGTTCAGTTTGGTATGGTTGTTGATGCAGTTGGCTAATTGGCGTAACCAGCTTCCAAGACTTTTTCAGCTAATATCAGTTCAACTCTTTTTAACTCTATCGATGCTGCCCATCTTACTGTTTGGATTGGGGCAGTTTAACTTAGGCGGTGCGCTCTCTAACTTGTGGGCGATTCCCTATGTATCCCTCTTTGTTGCCCTGCTGCCGATTACTTTGGCACTTGTTGGGTTGTTTGAACCTTTATTGGGGCTTTTTGAACTCTGGGCGGACGGGTTTTGGCTTGGGCTCTCGTTTCATTCGGTGATCGACCTTCATGCTCCCTGGCAATCTCCCACTATTTTAGGTTTGTCAGTCAGCTTAGCAGCCCTAGTTCTCCTGTTTTTACCGGGTCGCATGAAAGTAATGAGTCTGATACTGCTATTACCGTTGCTCATTCCTCAACAGGATCGCCCCAGACCCAGCGAGTATGTGGTTCGCGTGCTTGATGTAGGTCAGGGGCTCTCAATATTGGTTGAGACGGTTGAAGGGGTTACTGTTTATGATGTGGCAGCGAAAAGTCGAAGCGGTTGGGTTGCTGCCCAAGCTACCTTGTTTCCGACGCTTAGGGCCCAAGGCTATAGACTATTAGATCTTATTGTAAGTCACTCAGACGTTGATCACAGTGGAGGGTTAGATGAGACGTTGGAACGGTTCTCAGTCAAGCGCTTCTATTCAGGGCAGCCTGATCTTACGGGCGGCTCGGTCTGTGCATCACAAAGCTGGAAACAAGGTGAGGTGAGTTTTCAGCTTTACGCGCTGCAGAACCAGTCATCGGATAACGATCAAAGTTGTGCTCTGTTGGTCGACAATGGCCAATGCTCGATGTTGGTGTCGGGCGATATGTCGAGTCTTGCAGAGATAGAGTTACTTGAGCAAAACAGGTTAAGCCCCGTCACTTGGTTGGTACTATCCCATCATGGAAGTCATAGCTCCACGTCAGGCGTCTGGCTTGATCAACTTCAGCCTGAGGCGGCGATCGCATCAAGTGGTAAACACAATCGTTTTGGGCATCCCAATGACTCGGTGAAGCAGCGTTTATTCGATCGAGACATAACCCTTTTTGATACAGCAGAGCTTGGCGAGATTGTATTAACGGCGACCAAAGATCAGTGCCAGACAGACTCATTTGCAAACTTGTATCCCCGTTATTGGCGAACTCATTAATGCTGCGATACTATGGGTTTTTGGCCTAGTTGGCTGCAGGATCTGTCTTTTAGGGGTTGTTCGTTGTTAGAGTTAATTTCCGCTGGCGGTTGGCTAATGATGCCGATTTTAGCCTGTTCAATCATTGCACTTGCTATCACGGTTGAGCGTTTGATCGCCCTGAGGGCTGACCGAATTTTACCACCGGGTCTTCTGGCCGATGTTTGGGGGCTCTATAAAGGTGGGCAACTCACAAACGAACGTCTTAAAGAGATCAGACAGGCCAGTGCACTGGGCTCTCTTATTGTGGCGGGGTTGAGTAACGCGGGCTCGGGTCGAGACGTGATGAAAGAGTCGATTACCGATGCAGCCAGTGATGCCATACATCAGATGGAACGATTTTTAAATGCTTTGGGTACTGTGGCCGTTATAACGCCTCTGTTAGGGCTGCTAGGTACGGTCATCGGTATGATTAAAGTCTTCTCCCAGATCATGATTTCCGGAACGGGTAATGCCAACCTCCTTGCTGGTGGAATATCGGAAGCACTGATTACAACGGCAGCGGGTTTGACAGTTGCTATTCCGGCGTTAGTGGCACATCGCTTTTTACAACGTCGAGTGTCATCGCTGGTATTGGCCATGGAGCAAGAGTCGATCAAGCTAGTCGATATCATCCACGGTGATCGTAAAGTGGATTTGAAATAGGACGCCCAGTGAACTTTCCTAGACCTCAATCGGAAGAGATCACCATCAATCTTACGCCGTTGATTGATGTGGTGTTTTTGTTACTGATCTTTTTTATGGTCTCGACCACCTTCACAAAAGAGACTCAGCTTAAAGTGGATCTACCCCAAGCAACGACAGATCAGGTTGCTCAGGTCGAGATGCTTGAGATTACTATCAACGCCGACGGTAGCTTCGCGATTAACGATAAAACGTTGGTGAATGCGCAGCCCAAAACAGTTAGAGCTGCCCTTCTAAAAGAGAGCAGTGGAGATCTTACTACGCCCCTTAAGATTTCTGCGGATGCTGCAACGCCTCATCAAGCGGTCATCACAGCCATGGATGTCGCAGCCAACCTAGGTTTTTCTCAATTGAGCCTTACGACCCGAGAGATCGATTAAATTGATTGAGAAAGCTTGGTATCAGTGCTCGGGTTGGTTACGTTTACTGCGCCCTTTGTCTCTGCTGTATCGGTTTGTTGCTAAACGTCGCCGCATTCGTTTGGCCGAGCAGGCTGTTACATTTGATGTGCCCGTGGTTGTAGTGGGAAATATCAGTGTCGGCGGTTCGGGAAAAACCCCTCTATTAATCTATTTAGTGACCTTAGCTAAGTCGTTGGGATTCAACCCGGGTGTGGTGAGTCGTGGATACGGGGGGCAAGCAGCTCATTATCCTGTGGAGGTCACGAACCTGACGTCCCCTGAAACGGTTGGAGATGAACCGCAGATGATCTTCGAAAAAACAGGGGTGCCTGTTGTCGTTGATCCTAATAGAGTCTCCGCGTGCGAATATCTAATAGAGAAGCATTCAGTCAATATCATTTTCAGTGACGATGGTCTGCAGCATTATCAAATGGGACGCCAGTTTGAGATCGCTGTGATTGACTCTGTCAGAGGACTGGGCAACCAGCAGTTAATGCCAGAAGGGCCGCTAAGAGAAGAGTGTTCACGTTTGAATGAGGTTGATCTGGTTGTGTTGAACGGGGAGGGGCCTTTCCGTTACCCCGGTGCTCTCACCTATCGTCTACGCCCCATCGCGTTTAGGCATCTGGCCTCTGGTGTTAAAAAGTCGCTTACTGTTGATGAGATAGGGAGTAAAACCGTCTATGCACTGGCTGGTATCGGTAACCCAGCGCGCTTCTTTGATACCCTAACGGCCCTTGGTTTAGAGCTTAAAACGATCCCTTTGAGGGATCACGCAGAGATTTCTAAAGAGTTACTCAATCAATACCGTTCGTTGCCATTGGTGATGACGGATAAAGATGCAGTAAAATGTCATGCTATAGCCCCAGATAACTGTTGGGCGCTTTCAGTAGAAGCGGAATTTGCACCTGAAGAGACGGAGCATTTAGCCCGATTGTTGAAACGAATTGTGAACCGTAACGGAGAATAAAATGGATCCTAAATTACTCGATATCCTTGTTTGTCCTGTCAGCAAAGCTCCTTTGGAGTGGGACAAGGAGAGTAATGAGTTAGTCTGTCGCACCAGCGGTTTAGCTTACCCTATTCGTGATGGTATA
>JAAZVX010000066.1 GCA_018623095.1 Marinobacterium sp.
AATGAAGAAGATAAGGTGGCTAGGTGGTTGGTTCGTCATGAGTCTGAGGCAGGTCGTGATATTGAATTGCACAGTGCCCCTGTGTCTGCTCAACACCATCTTCAAGACCTGCTCTGGGGGCAGTGCTATGGTGCCGTACTAACCTCGGCTACACTGACCGCTTTGGGACGATTTGACTCGCTTTTTACCCAATTGGGTCTGCCGTTAGATACACCTGCTTTGCAAATGCCCAGCCCCTTTGATTACGCCAATAAAGCCGTTTTGCATGTCCCTAAAATGGAATTTGACCCCTCGAAGGCGGATCTTCATACCGAAGAGATCGCCGCGTGGCTTAACCACGAGTTGCCTAAATTAACCTCTGTTTTGGTGCTCTTTACCTCATGGCGACAGATGCGTCGTGTGGAAGAGTTAATCGATACGAAACTGCTCTCTCGGCTGACGGTTCAAGGCGAACTGAGCAAGCAAGCAATGTTAATTGAGCATAAGGCGAGAATCGATCGCGACGAGCCGAGCGTTATTTTTGGATTGGCTTCCTTTGCAGAGGGGGTAGATCTACCCGGTCACTACCTAAAAGATGTTATCATTACCAAGTTGCCTTTTAGCGTTCCAGATGATCCTGTGGATGCGACCTTGGCTGAGTGGATAGAAGCCCGCGGTGGTAACCCTTTCATGGAGATAAGCGTGCCAGCAGCCTCTATTAAACTAACTCAAGCGGCAGGCAGATTACTGCGCACGGAGAATGATTCCGGTCGTGTTGTTCTTCTAGATAGACGTGTTGTGACACGTCGTTACGGACAGCAGTTGATCGATGCGCTTCCTCCGTTCGCGCGACATTTTGAATGATCTAATGATTGAGAGATCCCGATTTTGACTACAGATACCAACCCAGAACAGCAACAAGAGACGCAAGAATCTAACGATAAGGGCCGTCGCAATCAGCGTCGCCGCCCGCGTAAATCGCGCGATAGAAAGCCTCGTCAAACGCAAGCGTGGAGCCTGGATCAATTTGCAGTTGAGCCTCAAGAGGGTAAAGATCGTTTTCACGACTTCTATCTACCCGATTCTTTGATGCGCGGTATTCATGAGCTTGGCTTTGAGTACGCGACGCCGATTCAGGCCGCAACGATCAAACCTGCACTTCAGGGCCGGGACATTATTGGTAAAGCTCAGACGGGTACTGGTAAAACAGCGGCATTTTTGATCGGGATCATTACCGATCTTCTTGACTTTAAATTGGATGTTGAGCCGCGCAAACGTGAGCCGCGAGCGCTTATCATTGCACCTACTCGTGAGTTGGCTTTGCAGATTGCAGCCGATGCTGAAGGTCTTTGTAAATACACAGGGTTAAGCATCGTCTCGCTAGTCGGTGGTATGGATTACGATGTTCAGCGTGCTGCACTGGCTAAAGCACCTGTTGATATTTTGGTTGCGACACCCGGTCGTTTGATCGATTTCGTCAGAAACCAAGATATTGATCTCTACAACGTTGAGGTGTTGGTGTTGGATGAAGCGGACCGTATGTTGAGCATGGGCTTTATTCCTGATGTCCGCACCATTATCCGTTCAACACCCCGTAAGGGTGCAGAGCGACAAACGCTACTCTACAGTGCGACCTTTACTGATGAGATTATGCGCCTAGCCGCGCAGTGGACGCGTGACCCCGTCACAATTGAGATCGAATCCGAACATCAGACAACGGATAACGTCTCCCAGACAGTATTTCTAGTTTCAAGTGATGAGAAGTACAACTTGCTTCGCAACTATCTGCGAATCAATGGCGTTGAGAAGGCGATCGTTTTTTGTAACCGTCGTCATGAAACGCGTAAGCTGGCTGAGCGTCTGGAAAAAGATGGTGTGAAGGCCGCCATGATGTCGGGTGAGATTCCACAGAATAAACGCATCAAAACGCTAGAGGGTTTCCGAAGCGGTAAGATCGAAGTCCTAGTAGCAACCGATGTTGCGGGTCGAGGCATTCACATTGATGGTGTCAGCCACGTGGTGAACTATCAGCTGCCGGAAGATGCTGATGACTACGTTCACCGTATTGGTCGAACCGGTCGAGCTGGTGCCTCTGGTGAATCCATCTGTTTTGCATGTGAAGACGATTCGTTCCTGATCCCTGATATCGAATCGATGACGGGTGTTAAATTGGACTGTATCCACCCTGACGCAGAACTATTGGTTGATCCAAACACAGCAACTGCTTCAGAGGTCGTTGAAACGGCGGCTCCTGAGACGGATACAGTTCAAACTGAAGAGACGTTTGATGCACCTACTCCTGAGGTGGCTAGTGAAACAGAAACAGAGTCAGTTACGGTTGATGACGCGGTTGTGACTGAGGAGTCCGTCGATCTGAAGGGTGTCTCATCAGAAGAGACGGCCGGTGAGATTGATCTGCTTCCAATTGAAGAGAGCACTACACCCAACGAAGAGCAGTTAGATCTGGATATTGCTGAAGAGAGCGCTGACAAGGAGTCTCGCAGTTAATGAGTGATGATCGTCACGGCTTAGCGGGTATTCAAAAAATAGTGGCCATGATTGTCAGTGCTTTTCTGGCAGTGGTTGGCCTGCTGGGCTTTAGCAACAGCGGAGATCCAGTTCAGCTGATCCTATTTCTCGTAGCTGCGATCATCTCTTGGTATGTGATTGCCCTGTTGTTCAAACTGGTTGAACGAGTTTTAGACTCCTTAGGTTAGGTATAGGTAATGCAAACAGTTACTAAGGTTGCCGTTTTAGGCGGTGGAAGCTTCGGTACCGTCATTGCCAATATGGCGGCTGAAAAAGGGATTCAGACTTCATTGTGGGTGCGTCGTTCTGAATTGGCCGATGATATTAATCGTCAACGTTGCAACGACCGTTATGTCCCCAACTATTCGTTGGCCGACGCGTTGATTGCCACTGATGATATCGAATCGGCGTTGAAAGATGCACAGGTCGTCTTTATCGCTATTCCAAGTAGTGGCTTTCGCGCTGTTTTGAATCAGGCCAAACCCTATCTTAATGACGATCAAATGATCGTTAGCACCACTAAGGGTATTGAGGCCGAAAGCTTTAGCTTGATGAGCCAGATTATGGAGCAGGAGTGTCCAGAACACTGCTCAGGTGTCATTAGCGGCCCTAATCTGGCAAAAGAGATTGCCAAGCGCGAGCTTACCGCCACTGTCATTGCCAGTGCCGATGAGCAGCTTCGACTTACGGTTCAAGAATTACTGCAATCGAGCTATTTTCGTGTCTATGCCAGTGCAGATACCTTTGGTGTTGAACTCGGTGGAACGTTGAAGAACATCTATGCCATTGCTTCAGGCATGAGTGCTGCATTGGGTATGGGTGAAAACACCAAAAGCATGTTGATTACTCGCTCTCTGGCTGAAATGAGCCGTCTTGCGGTCAGTATGGGGGCAAATCCTTTAACCTTCCTAGGTTTGGCTGGCGTTGGCGATCTGGTCGTGACCTGTCTATCCCCACTCTCTCGTAACTATCGAGTGGGTTATGCGTTGGGGCAGGGTAAGTCGTTAAATCAAGCGGTCGCTGAGCTTGGCGAAGTGGCCGAGGGTGTTAACACCCTAAAATTGGTCAGTGAACACGCCGAACAACAAGAGGTCTACATGCCGCTGGTTCGTGGTCTTTACGAGGTGGTTTTCAACGAAGCCCCTGTTAAAGTGGTCATCGGTAAGATGATGGAAGGCGCTCACAGTGCTGATGTAGAGTTTACATTGTCGGGTTCTTAACTGTGCGAATTCTATTGATGCGTCATGCAGAGGCTGCACCAGGCTTCCCAGATGAATCACGTCAGTTAACTCCTAATGGCATTGCGTCACTGACTCAGCGCCCTGAAGGTCTTCAGCCCTTTTTAGATGAAGTGACGCACTGCTTTGTCAGCCCCTATCAGCGCACCCAGCAAACCTTAGCTTATCTGCTGCCCAACCAAGCCTTTACAACTCTTGATCTGATTACACCCGAGGGTGAGCCTCAGACAGTGTTGGACTATCTACAAACTCTGCCTGAAAAGAGCACGGTTCTGTTGGTGACGCATATGCCTCTGGTCGGGCGTCTGTTCAGTACACTGGTGGAAGGGGAGCGTCGTTTTGGTGTTGGATTTATGCCGGCTCAGATTGAGGTAATCGATTGTGAGCTGCCTGTAGCTGGTTTGGGTACTCATAAGGCCCATTTCACTCATTCAGCGTAATCAAAGCGTTTTATTGGATAGACGTCTGTATGATTCATCCTAAAGAGGTTCGTTTTACTGTTCACAATCGAATTATCACCGCACTGCAGTGGGGTGAAGACGATCAACCGTTGATATTGGCACTGCACGGTTGGTTAGATAATGCCGAGAGCTATTATAAATTGGCGCCACAACTGAGTAAGTTTCGTGTCATTGCAATCGATATGGCAGGGCATGGGCAATCGGATTGGCGCAGTGCTGATTCGGGTTATCCGATCTGGGGGTATGTTGAGGATCTTCATGCCGTCAAATGCCAGCTTCAACCTGAGGGACCGATCGCTATACTGGCACACTCTCTTGGCGCCGGTGTCGCTTCGCTCTATGCAGGTACGTTTCCAGATCAGGTGAAGCGGCTTGGCTTGATTGAAAATCTGGCGCCGTTTACGAATCAACCTGATCAATTTGCTGAGCATTTGAGCCAGTCGATTACGGATAATCTATCGCGTCACAAACTCGCGACCAATAAACCCAAGGCGTTACTGACTAAGTTACGAGCGACAGGTCGCTTTCCTGTCCCTTTGGATGCCGCGGAGCGTTTAGTGGTTCGCAGTAGCGAGCAACTGCCCAATGATGAGCTAAAAATACGGGTTGATCCAAGACTTAAATTGCGCTCATCTGTGCGTTTAACAGAGGATCAGGTTCGCAGTACTTTAAAGAGGATAGCGTCGCCAGTGCTGGTGATTGCCGGTAAATCAGGTTTGAGCCAAGAGCTGACCCAAGCCCGCTTAGCTTTCGTAAAAAACATAGAGTTCAGATGGATGCCTGGTGGGCATCATCTACACTTAGAAGATGACGTCGTACCAGAGATGGCAGCGGCATTTAATGAATTTTTTGGTTGATGAGTGTGTTGAATGATTAAGCAGGTTTTGCAACAAGTGTTACCGCTGGTGCTGATCTCTTCCATGGCGTACGCGAACGAAGCGGCCCCCTTACCCAGCGGCATCACCATTGATCGATCCGCTGAACTCGTTAGTCAGTCAACCCAAACCGTGCGCGATTACCGCTTTCCGTTAGGCGCCGTGGTTAAGATTAATCGAGAGGTCCGCATCGATAGAGAGCAACAGCTATCTGGGCAGCTGACCCGCACCACATGGGAGATGCCAAAGTCTTTTGACCCTAGCCAGCTTCTGCAAGCGCTGCGTGATCAGGTCGTGACACAAAGAGGCGATATCCTGTTTGAGTGTGATGGGCGAGATTGCGGCACCAGTAACATCTGGGCCAATGATCTATTCAACAATGCCGATCTGTATGGTCGTGATGACTTTCAGCGCTACTTCGCTGCCAAACTGGATGATCAATTTTTAGCCGCATACGCCGTTAGGCGAGGTAATCGACGCGTATATCTTCACCTCGATCAGATCACAGAAGCCCAACAAGCGGCCCCTTGGTTAGTACTGCTAGAAGATAGGGGATGGGCGAAGCTGCCCAGTATTGAGGAGCCGATCCTTAAACAGCTTGCAAATTATCTGCAAAACAATGACTTGTCGATTCGTTTAGTAGGTCATCAACAAGGCAACGATCAGGGAATTGCTAAACAGAAGTCTATTCGTTTAGTTGATCAGGTAGCGGCGTTTATGGAGCAGCAGAATGTGAGCTCTGATCAGTATGAGACGCATGGAGTTGGCGCGTTAGCACCCAGTGTGCTGGGTGCTGATCAGTTCGCTGTGGTTGTTATCGTCAAGTAGATCAGTTAACCAAAGATAGAAACTCAGCGCGAGTCGCTGGGTTTGATCGAAAGCTGCCCAACATCATCGATGTCTTCATCATGGCATTCTGTTTTTCGACGCCGCGCATCATCATGCACATGTGTTGCGCTTCAATAACCACACCAACACCCAATGCACCCGTTACCTCTTGCAGTGCTTCAGCAATCTCTTTCGTCATGTTCTCTTGGATCTGAAGACGGCGCGCGTACATATCAACAATGCGCGCTATTTTAGAGAGACCAATTACCTTACCCTGAGGAATGTAGGCAACGTGGGCTTTGCCGATGAAAGGGAGTAGGTGGTGTTCACACATTGAGTAGATCTCAATATTTTTAACCAGCACCATCTCAGAGTTGTCTGATGGAAAAAGCGCACCATTTACAACGTCTTCAAGCGATTGCTCGTAGCCTTTAGTGAGAAACTTCATCGCCTTGGCAGCGCGCTTTGGCGTGTCCAACAAGCCTTCGCGGTTTAAATCTTCGCCAATCGCTTCAATGATGGTTTCGTAGGCTTTTTCCATGACTCTATTCCTTGCTCAGGCTCGTTGACACCTGTTAATAATTAAGCGGGCAAACATACGCCAATGTTGCGCTTGGGTAAAGGTTTACCGGTTGGATTTATGACGCTCATCAGATTTTAAAAGGACGTAAAGCGCTCCGGTACCGCCATCTTTTGGCTGAGCCGAAGAGAATGCCAATACCCCCTCGGTTTGTTGCAGCCATTCACTAACGTATGTTTTCAGCAGGGCGGGTTTATTAGGGTCTGTATAGGACTTGCCGTGCACAACCAAAATCGACTTCAGACCCTGCTTGCGACAATCTCTTATGAACAGTTGTAACTCGTCGCGAGCCTGATCGACTGTAAATCCGTGTAGATCAAGACCAGCATCCCAACCTAAGTGGCCCGATTGCATCCTTTTGATCAGCTTGAGCTGAACGCCTGGCACTGAGAAAAGAATGCTCTCTTCAGCACTGAGTAGCTCATGATGAGTAGAGTTGAGGCCATCAACAATGAGTTCCTCTTTTTCAGCGGCCGCCAGACGACGATATTCAATCGAGCCCTCATCTGGTTTGTTAACGGGGCGTTGAATATCCGCGCGATTATGCTCAATCGGCGTCACATCCTTGAAAAGCTCCTTCAGGGAAGCGAAATCACTGATCTTTTCACCTTTATCAGACATGTTGATTACAACTAACCATGGCAATGTTTAATTCGGACATTATCAGGTCTGCCATGAGCTGAGATCAAGCAGTGATCGAACAACGTCATCGCGTTTAATGTTAAGGCTCAAGACGCTGAATGATCTGGTCGAGTTTGCGCTCCAATGCCCGGTTGTGCTCGAGGATATCCTGATTCTGGCGACGCAGCTCGCGGTTCTTTACGCTGGTCTCGGCAAATCCAAAGAAACCATTGGCTAAAATCGCACCGATAAAGCCGACCAAGCCGACCCCGAAGTAAAAGACTAACGCGACCAATGTTCTACCTCCGAGCGTCACTGGATAGAAATCGCCGAAGCCAATGGTGGATGCTGACATCTGAAGCGTCCAGAAGGCATCCGCATAGGTTAGGATGTTGGCACT
>JAAZVX010000067.1 GCA_018623095.1 Marinobacterium sp.
AGAGTTTTTGAGTGCCTATGCGCACAACAGCAAAATTCTGGTTAAAGAGAATCAACAGGTGAAAGCGGGGCAAACAATTGCTGAGCTTGGCAGCAGTGGAGCAACCGTTCCAATGCTTCACTTTGAGATTCGAAAAGACGGTAAGCCGGTTGATCCGTTGCGCTATCTACCTAAACGATAGCTCGAACGTTTCACAAACCCTCATCTAATGGTTTGATTGAGTGGGTATGATATGAATTCAGACAGCAAGATTGAGTTCAATGAGTCGTCGATGGAAGATCTTGATCTTTTAGAAGACGAGCAAAATGAGAATAAAAATGAGAATGAGCCTGTTATCGACTCTCGTCGTGGTAAGGACGGGGTCGCTCATGAAGATTTGATATCCGCAGGTCAGCTAGATTCAACTCAACTCTACCTGAATGAAATTGGAGTTGCCTCGCTTTTAACGCCCGATGAAGAGAAGTCATTGGGTAGAGCGATTCAACAAGAGGGGTGCATGAAATCTCGGGCACGCATGATTGAAGCCAACCTGAGATTGGTGGTCAATATTGCGCGTCGTTATCAGAATCGAGGTCTGTCACTGATGGATCTTGTGGAAGAGGGAAATCTTGGACTGATTCGTGCGGTTGAAAAATTTGATCCTGAGAAAGGTTTTCGCTTTTCCACCTATGCAACCTGGTGGATTCGTCAGGCCGTAGAGCGTGGGGTAATGAACCAGACTCGCACTATACGCCTGCCTATTCACATCTTGAAAGAGCTTAACAACTATCTTCGGGTTGCTCGTGAGCTCTCCCTAACCCTAGATCGAGAGCCAACCCCTGAAGATGTCGCACGTCACTTAGATGAGCCACTGGCTAATGTTGAAAAGATTATGCGTTTGAACCAACGAGTTGGGTCTTTAGATATTGTCGCTGCAGAAGATGGTCGCTCATTAACGGAAGTGATTTCTGATGAGAATATGAAAGCCCCGGATGACCATAATGCCGATGAGGATCTCAATAAAAATTTAGAGTTTTGGATCGGGATGCTACCGGAAAAACATTGTGAGGTTATCTCCCGACGCTTCGGTATGCGTGGGTATGATGCACAGACGTTGGAAGTAGTGGGCCATGAGATCGGCCTTACTCGTGAACGAGTGCGTCAAATTCAGGTCGAGGGCCTTAAAAAGCTAAGAGCCATATGTTTAGAGAATGGTCTTAACGTGGAATCGTTGTTTAGATTCTGATTAACGCTCAAGCAATGTTAGCTTATCGCTTTTACCATTCCACTCTTCTGCATCAGCAAGCGGTGCTTTGCGATGACGAATGTTAGGCCAGTGTTCACTGAGTTCTGCATTTAATTTGTAGAAACGATCTTCCTCTGGAAGAAGGTCATCCTCATGTTTTATCGCTTGAGCAGGGCATTCAGGTTCGCACAGGGCACAATCAATACATTCATCAGGATGTATCACTAGAAAATTAGGTCCCTCATAAAAACAGTCCACGGGACATACATCGACGCAATCGGTGTACTTACACTTTATACAGTTCTCAGTCACGATAAATGTCATCGGTTACCTCCCAGCAATATATTAATCAGTATAGATTAAGGCGCTCAGTATTTCTCAACTAGCTGTTTAAGCTCATAGATCAGATCCAGTGCTTCTCTAGGGGATATGTTGTCAGGGTTCAGTGCCTTGAGTTTCAAATCGCTCTCAGATGGGATTGGAGCGATAAACAGATCATTTTGTTGTGGTGATTCTGACTGTTCAGATATTGCTTTGGATGGGTTGAGGGTTTGGGATTGGTTACCTTCCTCTAGCTGAACCAGTTTCGAACGTGCGCTTTGAATCACAGAGCGAGGGACGCCAGCCAGTTGTGCAACCTGCAGACCGTAACTTTGGTTGGCTGGACCCTCTTGGACCTCATGCATAAAGACTATGTGGTCGTTATGTTCCACAGCCGTCAAGTGCACGTTAACAACCCCATCGATTAGATCTGAGAGTTGGGTAAGTTCAAAGTAGTGAGTTGCAAACAGTGTTAGCGCCTGACTCTCTTTGGCTAAATACTCTGCTGCAGACCACGCAAGTGACAGGCCGTCAAAGGTACTCGTGCCCCGTCCTACTTCATCCATAAGAACCAGTGAGCGATCGGTTGCGTTGTGCAATATATTGGCGGTTTCGGTCATCTCAACCATGAAGGTTGAACGACCACCCGCTAGATCATCAGAGCTACCCATACGAGTAAATATTTGATCGACTATGCCAATCTCCGCATGGGTAGCCGGCACATAAGAGCCAATCTGCGCCATTAAGGTGATGATGGCTATCTGTCGCATATAAGTGGATTTACCCCCCATATTAGGACCGGTAACCATAAGCATCTGTCGTTCTGAATTGAGTTCTGCGCTGTTGGCAACAAATGGAGTGTCCAATACCTGCTCAACAACAGGGTGACGACCCTCAATGATCTTTAAAGTTGCTGAATCAATCAATGCAGGACAGCTGTACTCCAGTGTAGAAGCACGTTCTGCAAGATTACGCAACAGATCCAGCTCCGCAAGTGCGTCGGCTGATTCTCTCAGGGGTATCAGTTGATCGGCTAACAGATCTAATAGTTCGTCGTATAGCGCTTTTTCACGTGCCAATGCTCGGCTTTTGGCGCTTAGTGCTTTATCTTCAAACTCCTTCAGCTCAGGCGTGATAAAACGCTCAGCGTTTTTCAGGGTCTGGCGACGTTGATACTCGACAGGGGGCTCGAACTGTTGTGCTTTACCTACCTCGATAAAGTAGCCGTGCACACGGTTGTAACCCACTTTTAGGGTGGCGATGCCAGTGCGAACACGCTCACGCTCCTCAAGGTCAATGAGATAGCTGCCCGCATTTTCACTCAAGCCCTGAAGTTCATCCAGCTCCGCGTCGTAGCCGCTGGCTATCACGCCGCCTTCTCTAATGACAACCGGTGGATTCTCTTTAATCGCGCGGCTCAAAAGCGACGCTAGATCGGGAAAAGTGGAGGTCGCTTGTTTAAGCTGGTTTAACCGAGCACCTTCGCAGTTGGTCAATAACGATTGGATCTCAGGTAGTGAGTTAAGCGCCAGTTTAAGACGCTCCAAATCCCGTGGTCGAGCTGAACGCAGAGCAACACGGGATAAGATGCGCTCAATATCACCAATTGAACGCATCACCTCATTAAAGGTCTCAAATCGATACTGATCTAGCATCCATTGAATGGCTTGCTGGCGCTCTTGTAAAACAGCAATGCTGCGAAGAGGTCTGTGTAGCCAGCGACGCAGCATTCTGGCTGCCATTGGTGTTTTGGTTCTGTCCAGAACAGAGACCAACGTCTGCTCGTTACCGCCATTAAGGTTGAAATCGATCTCAAGATTCTTTCGCGTGGCAGCATCGATGTGAACTGCCTCGTTACTTTTGTCGACAATTAAGCTGTTGATATGAGGTAGAGCGCTTCGCTGAGTATCTTTAGCGTATTGCATTAAACAGCCGGCCGCTGCAATGGCGAGCGACATTCCCTCACAGCCAAACCCAACGAGATCTCGAGTCTTAAACTGTTCGTTTAAAATGCGATGTGCAACGTCTATCTCAAACGCCCAAGGAGGCTGGCGCCTTAGGCCAAGGCCTCTAAGTGATTGGATCCAATCCTCCTCAGCAAGTTCATCCGGTACAAGAAGCTCGGCGGGTCTAAGGCGTTCAATTTCAGAGTGAGCAAAAATGGAATTATCGAGTTCAGACACATGAAAGCGTCCTGTGCTAATGTCTAATACAGCCAGTCCGTAACGACCTTTATGCCCAAAGATAGCGGCTAACAGGTTGTCTCGACGCTCCTCCAGAAAAGCTTCATCTGTAAGCGTGCCTGGCGTAATGATTCGAGCAACTTGACGCTCAACCGGTCCCTTGCTGGTTGCTGGGTCACCTACTTGTTCACAAATGACAACAGACTCGCCCAGTCGTACCAGTCTTGCGACGTAGCCCTCGGCAGAATGGAATGGAACGCCGGCCATCGGGATCGGTTCTCCACCCGATTTGCCACGTGCTGTCAGGGAGATGTCTAAAAGTTCAGCTGCACGTTTCGCATCATCGTAAAAAAGCTCATAAAAATCCCCCATGCGATAGAATAAAAACTCATGCGGGTGTTCAGCCTTGATGCGTAAATACTGTTGCATCATGGGGGTGTGCTGGGAAAGATCTTGTGGACTATTAGGCATAAAATTTACAATCATTGAAACGAGCTAAGCATCAGATTTTACTTGAATCTGTTTGATTATCGAGTGACGAGATCAATAAATTTTAATGCACCCTGTCCCAGTGAGGAGCGATGGATAATCAAATTGAACGTCTAGCTAAAAAGCTAATCGATGCTAAATTAATGATGGCGACTGCCGAGTCCTGCACAGGAGGCGGTATTGCTCAGACACTTACCGAGATATCGGGTTCCTCGCAGTGGTTTGATAGTGGTGTTGTTACCTATTCAAACGAAGCCAAGCAACGATTGTTGGGTGTGCCAAGCCGGTTAATTGAAACGTGTGGTGCTGTTAGTGAGTCCGTTGCTATTGCAATGGCTGAAGGCGCGGCACAGCAAGAGGGTGTCGATGTGGCAGTCGCTGTAACCGGTATAGCGGGTCCAACTGGTGGTACTGCAGAGAAGCCGGTCGGCACTGTATGGATAGCTTGGTGTTTACCAAATAATAGATCTGTCGCTCGCTGTTTCACGTTCGATGGCGATCGCCAAGCGATAAGACAGGCAACGATAGAAGCCGCTATTACGGGGCTTTTAGAGCGTTTGTGAAATATTTTTAGTATTCCTGTTTGACATATTTTTCACCTGTGCTTTAATACTGGTTATTAATACAGTAGTTGGCCAGTAGATAGCTCAAGGAATTTCTCATGGATCAAAATCGTAAGAAAGCATTAGACGCAGCGCTCTCACAAATTGAGCGTCAGTTCGGTAAAGGCGCAGTGATGCGCATGGGTGAGCAGCCTCGTGAGGCGATCCCTGCGGTTTCAACAGGTTCATTGGGTTTGGATATCGCTTTGGGTATAGGTGGCCTTCCTTACGGTCGTGTTGTTGAGATCTATGGTCCTGAATCTTCTGGTAAAACGACATTGACTCTACAAGTCATCGCGGAGGCTCAACGCCAAGGTAAAACCTGTGCATTCGTTGATGCTGAGCACGCTTTGGATCCAATTTATGCCGAGAAGTTAGGTGTAGACGTCGATTCGTTGCTCGTATCTCAACCAGATACTGGTGAGCAGGCGCTTGAGATTACTGACATGCTAACTCGCTCTGGTGCAGTTGATGTGATTATTGTCGATTCGGTTGCCGCGCTAACTCCTAAAGCAGAAATCGAAGGTGACATGGGTGACTCGCACGTCGGCCTTCAAGCTCGTTTGATGTCACAAGCACTACGTAAACTGACGGGTACGGTTAAACAGTCAGGTTGTTTGCTGGTCTTCATTAACCAGATTCGAATGAAGATTGGTGTGATGTTTGGTAACCCTGAGACAACCACGGGTGGTAATGCGCTTAAGTTCTACTCCTCTGTTCGTCTGGATATTCGCCGTACAGGTGCGGTGAAGCAGGGTGATGAGATCATCGGTAACGAGACGCGTGTTAAAGTCGTTAAAAACAAAGTGGCTCCGCCATTTCGCCAAGCAGAATTCCAGATTATGTACGGCAAAGGCATCTATCACATGGGCGAAGTGATCGATCTAGGTGTGCAGCAAAAACTGATTGATAAAAGTGGTGCGTGGTACGCCTACAATGGCGATAAAATCGGACAGGGTAAGGCTAATGCAGCCAAGTACCTGGAAGAGAATCCAGAGATCGCTAACGAAATTGAGTCACAAATTCGTAAAGAGTTACTTTCCGTACCAGCTAAGCCTGAAAAAGGTGATGAGGGATCGGAAACTAATGCTGAATTAGAGTTTTAATGACTGATTAAAGGGGCCTTGGCCCCTTTTTTTATCTCTATGCAAAAGCAAACAAAGAGACTGGTAGAAACCGAGTCAGAGCTTAGATCACTAGCCTTTAGCTATTTAGCTAGGCAGGAGTATTCACGCAGTCAATTGCGTGAACGTCTTTCCAAACGATGCGATGAGCCTGATCTGATAGAAAGGGTGCTAGCTTACCTCACAGAAGAGGGGTACCAATCTGATAGCCGATTTGCAGAGAGTTACATTCGAGTCAAATCTGATCAGGGTCAGGGCGCAAAAAAGATCGCTTTTGATTTAAGTCGAAAAGGGATATCAAAACCTTTGATCGCTGAGCTTTTGGAGAGTCGTCAAGATGATTCAAAGCAGATCGCTCTCAACTACCTTAAGCGTAAGTTTGGTGACAATCCTCCCCGAGATATGAAAGAGAAAGCCAAGTGGTTTAGACACATGGCCGGTCGCGGTTTCGATTTTGGTGAAATCGAATTCGCCTTTCGTTATCAAAATAGCGAACCTGACTACGATTAATCGTCTCTATTTTGCTCAATTCCTCCGCGGTACCCCCTACGAGTTTAACTCGAGTTTGTATATACTTATGCGCTATTTTGCCAAGGTTGTACCTGTAAGAATTTAGGGTCAGCCAAATTGGCGTCAATTTAAGATGATAGAGACTCGGCTGATTCTATGAAAAAGATGACCAGTGCTGAAATTCGAAACGCGTTTCTGGACTACTTTGCTAGCCAAGGACATGAGGTCGTTTCCTCAAGTCCATTGATTCCTGGTAATGATGCAACACTCCTATTTACCAATGCAGGTATGGTTCAGTTTAAAGACGTTTTCCTAGGTAGCGATAAGCGTAATTACTCTCGTGCCACGACGTCACAACGCTGTGTGCGTGCGGGTGGTAAACACAACGATCTTGAGAACGTAGGCTACACTGCTCGTCACCACACTTTTTTTGAAATGTTGGGTAACTTCAGTTTTGGCGATTACTTCAAAGAAGATGCAATTCGTTTTGCTTGGACCTTCCTGACAGAAACCTTGGGTCTTCCAAAAGAGCGACTTTGGGTAACCGTTCATCACAGTGACGATGAAGCAGAACGCATTTGGAAAGAGACCATGGGGATCGATCCAGAGCGCTTCTCAAAGCTTGATGAAGATAACTTCTGGGCAATGGGTGATACTGGCCCATGTGGTCCTTGCACAGAGATATTCTTCGATCATGGCCCAGAAGTGTGGGGCGGTCCTCCAGGTAGCCCAGAGGAGGATGGAGATCGTTACATCGAGATTTGGAATGTCGTCTTTATGCAGTACAACCGTTCTGCTGACGGTGAAATGACTCCACTTGAGCATCCTTCAATTGACACTGGTATGGGTCTTGAACGTATTGCAGCTGTTATGCAGGGCGTTCACTCTAACTATGAAATTGATCTATTCCAAAATCTACTTGCAGCGACAGCAGAGGTTATTGGTACCAAAGATCGAGATAACAAATCATTGCGTGTTATTGCCGACCACATTCGTTCATGTTCCTTCCTTGTGACTGAC
>JAAZVX010000068.1 GCA_018623095.1 Marinobacterium sp.
ACCTTTGACCGAGCATCTGAAGCGTTGAAAGCAGCCGGAACTCGTTATATTGAAGCGATTAGCTTGTGCAGAACACCGGGACAATAGGGCTTCTCATAGAGATCACTTAACAGTATGGTGTTCTCAAAGTCAGAGTAGGACCGTTTGATGAACCGTGTTGATGAAAAAGTAGCGCTGAAGAGCATTGAACCGATCGGCTTCATCAAAACCCCCTTTAAAGAGAAGTTTGGTGCGCCGCGCCAGCCGGGCCTAGCCCCCTCTGCACAAGCTGAGTTGGAACTCGTCACACCCTACAACGACCCTGATGCCGTCAGAGGATTAGAGCACTGTTCTCACGTCTGGCTGATCTTTCAGTTCAGTGAAAATCTGAAATCGGGCTGGAAGCCATTGACTCGACCACCCCGCTTAGGCGGTAACGAGAAGCTGGGCGTGTTTGCCACTCGCAGCACACATCGCCCTAACGCAATGGGGTTGTCGGTCGTAAAACTCGATTCGATCAACACGACCAAAGGAGTTCGCCTTAATCTATCGGGAATCGATCTGGTGGATGGAACTCCGATCTTTGATATCAAACCCTACATCCCTTATTCAGACTCCATACCCCATGCCCACTATCCAGGCATGGAACAACCAGAGCCGCTGCAACAGCCCATTCATTTTTCCGGGCAAGCACAAGAGGTTCTATTAAGAGAGCCAAAGCTTAAGGCACTGATTGAGGAGGTACTACAGCAGGACCCAAGACCCGCGTTTCACTCCGATAAGACGCGTATTTATGGCATCAGCTTAGAGCAGTTCAACATCAAGTTTTCGATTAGCCCCGATGCCATCGAGGTAATAGCGATTGATCAACCTTAATGTTGCCATTAAGGTTAACCCTTATATTAGACCCATCTAATTTCACAGGATAACAGAATGAATGATGTGACATCTCGTCTAGCACATATGCCGGTGGCTCTGTTCGCAACGGTTATGGGCATGGGTGGTTTAACCCTCGCATGGAAAAAAGCATCTGAGGTTTTAGCGATTACACCTCTCGTTTGGCAGGTGCTGCTGATCATTACGGCCGTACTGCTGGCAACACTTGCGATCAGTTATCTGTTAAAGATGCGCCGTCACTCTCAACAGGTTATAGACGAGTTTAACCACCCTATTAAAATCAGTTTCTTTCCAGCCTTCTCCATTGGCTTAATGCTGATCGCGGTCGCGCTAGCCGAAATCATGCCCCCTCTGGCATCAGCCATTTGGTGGATGGGAGCATCGATCCAACTCGTCCTGACGCTCTATTTAATGAATCAGTGGATTCATCACGCTCGTTGGCAGGTTCAACACACCACACCAGCCTGGTTCATTCCAATTGTTGGCAACATCATCGCCCCCATAGGCGGCGTAACGCTTGGTTTTACCGAGGTCAGCTGGTTCTTCTTTGCCATCGGCATCATCTACTGGATTGTTCTCAAGGTACTGGTATTTAACCGCATCATTTTTCATGAACCCCTTCCAGAGAAGCTGCTTCCGACTCTATTCATCATGATTGCGCCACCTGCCGTTGGCTTTATCGCATATTTGAAACTTAATCAGGACGTGATCGATAACTTTGCGCACATCCTCTACTACGCAGCAATGTTCTTAGTGCTGCTTCTGGTATCGCAACTACCGCGTTTTGCAAGAATCCCCTTCTTCGTCTCTTGGTGGGCTTACTCATTCCCGATTGCAGCCTTTACTATTGGGACTATCATTATGTTTGAACAGACCCAAACCCTCTTCTTCCAGACGCTAAGCCATCTGATGCTGACGCTGGTTTCAATTCTGTTATCAGTTTTGATTGTTAAAACGGTTAAAGCTGCCATTAAAGGGTCTATTTTCCAACCCGATTGATTCGGAGCCAGCATGCTCTAAAGCCCATAGCAGTGCGTAGTACAAAGACAACAATAGGATATCCCATGTACCGACACACACTGTTATGGTTTACCAACAATCTTCGCGTTGATGACAACCCTGTTTTTGAGCACGCTAGTAATAGCGAACATCTAACCTGCCTATTTATTCAGCACCCAAGAGAGAATCGAACCAATCGTTTTGGCTTTAAAGGGATAGGGAGACACCGGCAGTCGTTTTTAAACCAAGCCTTAGTCAGCTTAGACAGCCATCTTCACACCATGAATCAATCATTAGAGTGTGTCGAAAATGGCTATGTGGATGCGCTAAGCCAGATCATTTTGCGCGACCAGATCGAACACCTGGTTACCTCGCGACATACAGGAAGTTACGAGCAAGACGCTCTAAAAGAGATCGCATCCCGCTTTCCGCACCTGGTAATCACCGTGCTAGAAACACACACGCTATTCAGAGAGAGGCAACTGCCCTTTGCGCTTTCGGAGCTGCCTGATAGCTTCACCCCCTTTAGAAAAAAGGTAGAGGGGATCAAGATCGATGCACCTGCGTCAATGCCAAGCAGACTGCCACCGCGCAAACAGGATTACCAAGCCAAACCGGCGACAGGCGAGCCAACCGACAACGCGTTCAATGGCTCAGAGCAGAGCGCTCTAGCGCACCTCGAACACTATTTCTCAGGTGACCTTCCCTCTACCTATAAAGAGACCCGAAATGGGTTAGATGAGTGGGAGTGTTCTACCAAATTCAGTCCCTGGTTAGCGCTGGGGATCCTGTCACCCAAGCGCATAATTCAACGATTAAACCGGTACGAGGATGAGGTCGTTGCAAATGATTCGACCTACTGGATCTACTTTGAATTGCTCTGGCGCGACTATTTTCAATGGTATGCCCACAAATGGGGTAACAAGATCTACCACCAAACAGGGCCCTTTGATCGTAAACCATTGACCTCATTCTACCCGGATCGAATGAAATCTTGGATTGAAGGGACAACCCCCTACCCGATCATTAACGCGGCCATGCGACAGCTAAAAGCAACGGGCTACCAATCCAACCGCGCCAGACAGCTAGTCGCTAGCTGTTTAGTACATGAGCTAGGAATCGACTGGCGTTATGGTGCGGCCTACTTTGAAGAAGCTCTGATCGATTTCGACCTGGCCAGTAACTGGGGTAATTGGCAGTATTTAGGTGGCGTCGGTGCAGATCCGCGCGGTCATCGTCAATTCAATCTGGCCAAACAGACACAGACTTACGATCCTGAAGGGCTATTTATAAAGCGCTGGGGAGGTGAAGAGATGATGCTGCCGATCAATCGTGTCGACTACCACGACTGGCCCATCGAGATGAAATAATGCACCACAAGTTAAATTTACCCAGCAAAATCTGTGAGCAGTGCCAGAAGCCCTTCAACTGGCGCAAAAAGTGGGAACGTGATTGGGAGCAGGTAAAGTACTGCTCAGAGCGCTGTCGACGCGAGGCTAAGCAACAACGATGAGTACCCTTAGACTGATACTCGGAGACCAACTCAACGCCAAACACAGCTGGTTTCGCGATCAATCAGATGACGTCACCTACCTGATAACTGAACTGCACCAAGAGCAGTACTACGTAAAACATCACCTACAAAAGATCACCGCTTTTTTTATGGCGATGCAGCGCTTTGCCGAAGCGCTTCAAAACGCCGGGCATCAGGTCATTCACTTAACGCTTGATGAGACGGCCGACTTTGAATCCCTAGAGGCTCTGATCAACCACTTGGTTCAACAACATCGTTTCACTCAGGTTGAATATCAGCGACCCGATGAGATACGCCTACTCGAACAGTGTCGAAACCTCACGCTCCCTGAAGGTATCGGTTTACGAGAGTTCGACACCGAGCATTTCCTGCTTCCCTTTGAGGCGATCAGTAAAGAGTTCAAACCCAATACTGGCCACCGTATGGAAGCCTTCTACCGTCGTATGCGGGTTAAACATGGTTATCTAATGCAGGGCAACGAGCCCGAAGGCGGTCGTTGGAATTACGATACCGAGAACCAAAAAACGTTTAAAAAAGCAGATCTTGCGGACATACCCGAACCTCTTGTGTTTACTCACAATACAGAGGAGATACGTAAACGATTAGATCGACACGGCATCAACTACTTTGGTGAGATGGGCGAACAACTTGTCTGGCCAATCACTCGAAGTGAAGCACTGGAGTTGCTGGAGTTTTTCTGCACTCACTGTCTTCCTTTGTTCGGCAAATTCCAGGACGCCATGACGGCTAACTCAGAGCACAAGTGGAGCCTCTACCATTCGCGAATCTCCTTTGCATTGAACTGCAAAATGATCTCACCGGCGCTGGTCATTGAACGAGCGATTCAGGCTTATCGCGAACAGCCTGAGCGTATCGATCTTGCACAGATAGAAGGGTTTGTCAGACAGATACTGGGATGGCGAGAGTTTGTCCGAGGCATCTACTGGATCAACCTACCGGAATACCCCAGCATGAATGCGCTGAATGCAGAGCGGAACCTGCCCGATTTCTTTTGGGATGGTAAGACCAAAATGAACTGCATGCAGCAGTGCATTGATCAGTCACTGGAGTACGCCTACGCACACCATATTCAGCGCCTGATGGTGGTAGGGAACTTCTGCTTAATGGCCGGCATTGATCCCAAACAGGTCGATGCCTGGTATCTTGGCATCTACATCGATGCCATTGAGTGGGTAGAGATGCCGAACACTCGTGGCATGAGCCAGTTTGCTGACGGTGGCTTACTCGCTTCCAAGCCTTACTCTGGATCGGGTCAGTACATCAATCGAATGAGCGACTACTGCAAAGGGTGTCACTATGATGTGAAAAAACGATCCGGTGACGACAGCTGTCCATTTAACAGTCTCTATTGGCACTTCCAAGATCGCCATGCCAACCGCTTCAGCAACAACCCCCGCACGGCCATGGTCTATCGAAACTGGGACAAAAAGCCGGAAGAGGAGAAAGCGGAGATTCTGCAAACAGCTGAGCACTATTTGCAGAACCTTAATGAGCTGTAACTATGAGAGAACGACCGTCTTAAGGCCATTCACAAAAACGCGCTGCTCGATGTGAGCGCGTACGGCCTTGGATAACGCTAGGTTCTCCATGTTACGGCCCATATCTCTCAGGTCATCCGGGCCAAAACTGTGATCAACACGCCCAACCTCTTGTTCGATAATCGGGCCCTCATCTAGATCAGATGTAACGTAGTGAGCAGTCGCGCCAATCTGTTTAACCCCCCGATCGTAGGCTTGGAAATAGGGTCTTGCACCCTTGAAGCCTGGCAAGAAAGAGTGATGAATGTTGATGCACTGCCCCGCCAACGCTGAACAGAGTTCAGGCGAGAGAATCTGCATGTAACGAGCAAGTATAACCAGCTCAGAACCGGTCTCTTTAAAGGCTTGAAGGATACGCTTTTCACGAGCCGCTTTAGTCTCTAGCTTTGTCTCCAAAGTAGGAAGCAACTCAAAATCCAAGCCATAAAAATCGGCCACTGGCTTCAGATCTGGGTGGTTAGAGAGAATGCCTGTCACCTCAATATTAAGTTCACCACGTTTCTGCTGATAGAGCAGCTCCATCAAACAGTGATCATGCTGTGAAACCAATATCAGCGTCTTCATAGGCGCTTTAGCGCTGCGCCACTGAGCCTGCATATCGAGGGCAGAAGCCACCTCTTGATCAAACTCCTCAGCTAGCTGATTCAAATCGAGTGAGGTAGGCGATGTAAACTCTAAACGACTGAAAAAGCGACCCGAGACTTCGTCATCGAACTGCTTCATTTCAACGATAAAAAAATCACGATTAGCTAAAAAAGTGGTAATCGCCGCGACCAATCCAGTCCGGCCAGGACACTCAACCTTGAGTGTGTAGTGATGTGACGTAGACAAGCTGTTTCCCAATAGTACTGATCGAACTAAATTAGCCCGAATATCTAATAGTCGTTTAGAATAAACGCTTAATTTTTATATGCAATCCACCAGAGGATACAAATCGTGATACGTGACGATGATTTAGCGTTTTTCAAACCCAAAGCTCGCCGATATGGCACTGTCATATTTACAGGGCTTTGGGCCGGAGCTGAATGGTTCTTTTGGGGTGCAGCCCCCTTCTGGTCAATACTCGCCACTGGTCTGTTTGGGTACACCTACTGGCGATTAATACACACCTTCCCTAAGGAAATTTAACCGATTCAATGGCTCATGCCTGACCAAAACTCCGGAGAGGCCTGACGACCAAGAATCAGCGCCGCCATTAACTCGTTTTTGGGAACCGCCACGCCTAAGCGCTTTGCCTGATCCACAACAAACCCGTTCAACGAATCAACCTCCGTTAAGCGCCCAGCCCGCACATCTTGCAACATAGAGGGTTGATGAAAGCGATGCTCGGCACAGGCAAAGTTGATCAGACTATGCAGCGCCTCTTTATCCACCGTTGCATTCATCGCGTCCGCGACACTCACCGCCTCATCCGCCAAAGCGTGCGCTTCCTGTTTCAACGACTCCGTATCATAGACAATTCCGGGACCGGCATCAGTTAAAGCGCAAACCCCGTTCATAGCGACATTAAAACAGGCCTTCTGCCAGATTTTGTTAAGTGGCTGATCAACATTGGACGCGGTAATACCGGCCGCTGTCAGTATTTTCTCTAATTCAATCGCAGCTGAAAGCGCAGTTTGATCGCTTGGATTAAGTGGCCCAAACCAGGTATCACTAAAACCGTGTGAGCGAACAAAACCTGGCTTAACCTGAGTAGCAGGAATCATGGTAACGCCATGAATGACGGAGTGTTCAACCTGATCAGCGATACGCTGGCCATTACCTAACCCATTTTGCAGGGTCACTATTACGGAAGATGCCGATAACTTTGTCTGAATCGCCTTAATGGCTTTTTCACTCTGGTAGGTTTTAGTGAACAGCAGCACAAACCGAGCATCACTCGCTTGCTCTAACCGTACCGCATCGGGGTGAACCGTAAAGGTCTCATCACTGGTTTCGATGGTGAGCCCTTGGGCTTTGATGACTTCAGCGTTACTACTCGATCGATTGACCAGTTGAACGCTATAACCCGCTTTAGCAATAAGGCCACCAACAAACGCACCCAGTGCACCAGCCCCTAAAATCATGACATCATTCATATGCTACTCTATATTCAGACCTTTCATGAATTCGATAGTAGCACCGATTCGAGGGACCTTCTCGGTACTGTGATGATAGACAAGGTAAAACTCTCTTTGCACTCGAATCTCGGGCATTAACCTAACCAGATGATCGTTTTCTGATAATAGAAATCGGTGTAAAACCCCAATTCCCAACCCTGCACGAACGGCTTCCACTTGACCAATGGGTGAGTAGATAGCAGCTTGAGACTGCCATTGCGACCAAACGGACCGAGAGGTATTCAATCTATCGGAATATAAAAGATCCTCTACATAACCTATTAACCGATGCTCAGATAACGCCTCAATTGAGCCAGGCACACCGTATTGATCCAAGTATTTTTGCGAGGCATAGAGCCCGAGGCTATAGCTGCCAAGACAGAT
>JAAZVX010000013.1 GCA_018623095.1 Marinobacterium sp.
GGTGGCCATACACCTGTCAAGGTTGATGTGCGAATCATTGCGGCAACCCATCAGAACCTCGAACATCTCGTTAAAGAGGGTAAGTTCCGTGAGGATCTATTTCACCGCTTAAACGTGATTCGAGTTCACATACCGTCATTGAATGAGCGCCAAGAGGATATCCCGCGCTTGGCGCGCCATTTTTTATCACGTTCGGCCAATGAGTTGGGTGTAGAAACCAAGGTTCTTAAGCCTGAAACCGAGCGTTTTCTGCGTGATCTGACATGGCCGGGTAATGTGCGACAGCTCGAGAATACCTGTCGTTGGATTACCGTGATGGCTTCTGGTCGAGAGGTGCTAGTCTCTGATCTGCCGCCAGAGCTTCTAGAGTCCTCCAGTGATCGACCTGTTGTCCATGGTAATTGGGAGCAAGCGCTGCGTGGTTGGGCTGATCAGCGACTGTTTGAAGGGGAGAGGGGTATCCTCAAGGAGGCTGAGCGTCAGTTTGAACAGGTGTTGATAGAGACCGCACTAAAGCATACCGGTGGTCGAAAGCGTGATGCCTCTGAACTGTTGGGTTGGGGACGAAATACTCTTACCCGTAAGTTAAAAGAGTTGGGTATTGAAGCGGATTAGAGTCGCTTAGTGATACAATCGGCATCTAATTGTTTAGGTGCCTATATGCTTCACGTTGCTCTTTACGAACCCGAGATTCCACCCAATACGGGCAATATCATTCGCCTCTGTGCTAACACTGGTTTTTCTCTTCATCTAATTGAGCCACTCGGCTTTGAATTGGATGATAAACGCCTGCGCAGAGCGGGCCTTGATTATGCAGAATTTGCTTCAATGCAGGTTCATGAGTCATTAGACGCCTGTATTCAATCAGTCTCACCAAGAAAAGTGTGGTCGATGACGACCAAAACAGATCGTGCTTATACTGATGCCGATTTTGCATCGGGCGACATGATTCTGCTGGGTCCGGAGACTCGGGGACTGCCTCAGAGCGTTATCGATTCGACGGACGCAATTACTTTACCGATGTGCCCTGACTCTCGCAGTCTTAATTTATCCAATGCCTGTGCCATTGTTGTCTACGAGGCGTGGAGACAACTCTCTTTCACTGGGGCAAAGTAGTTAACAGCGGTGAACGAGTGTTAAGGATTAGTGTGCTGAGTGTGAAGTGACGCCATCTCCACTCCTGATAGGCGAAGGCAAACCTGTCCTATAATCAGCCAAGGGTCGGTTGGTAGTTGACCTTTAACCGCCTGATCGGCTTGCCCGCAAAGACGCAACAGCTGTTCGATCTCAGAGACTCTAATCTGTCGACTGGCGTTGCGAATCACCGTTTTGCGTTTGCCAAACAGTCTCAATTTGGTGGCAATGGTATCGTAATTCTTCCCCTCTGAAACATCGGTAATAACGCTGCTCAGGGTCCGTAACTCACGTGAGATCGCCCAGAGTATGAAGGTGGGTTCTACCCCCTCTTGCTTTAATACCTGCAGAATGTGTTGCACTCTGGCCGGTTGTTTTTGAACGGCGGCATCGACAAGAGCAAAGGCATCAAAGCGCGACATGTCGCCAACGGCTTCAGATACCTGATTAGCGTCCAGGGTTTGGTTGGGAAAGAGTAACGAAAGCTTCTCTAACTCCTGTTGCGCCGCAAGAAGATTGCCCTCTACTCGATCTGCCAGCACGCCGATCGCCTCTTGATCCATTGTGATTGGAAATGATTGCAGGCGCGTGGCTAGCCAGCGTGGAAGTTGGTCGACTTCGATTGGCCAGATTTCAACAACCAGCCCAACTTTTTCGACCAGTTTGAACCAAGCACTCTTTTTCGCGCTGGCATCAAGGCGGTCAGCCAAAATGAATAGGACGGTATCTGGAGCTGGATTCTCTAGATAGCGCTGCAGTAGATCCGATTCGGCTTTTTTGATCTTTTGAGAGCCGAGTCGCAGCTCAATGATTTTTCGCTCTGCAAACAGAGAGAGACTATTGGCCGCCTCCATCACACTGTCCCAATTAAAACTGGTATCGATGTGATAAAGCTCTCGTTCAGTGAACTCTAACTCGCGAAGATGACTGCGAATGGCATCACAGCTCTCGTCATGTTGAAGTGTTTCGTCTCCGGTTACCAAATAGACAGGTAGCGCAGTGTTTAGCTTGTTGAGCTGCTGAGGTAGCTGATCAACTCTTACTTTCATCGGTTAGCGCGGAACAAAGCTTAGATATTGGCGAATAATTTGCTCAGCCAGCGCACGGTTGATCTCTGTGCGGTAGCGAGCTTCAAGAGTCTCTTGTGCCAAGGTTTCAGAAGTTTCTGTAACACTGCGCTGAACGTTCACTCGGCGCTCAAGGGCTGGCGCTGTGCTATCACCTTGATAGATGGCAAATTGTGCTTCACCGCTTAGCTCGTACTCTTGTGCATCGGCATTGGCATCTAGGATCACAGCACGGCGATTGTAACGAGCCGACTCAATGACCAGTTTTAGGTTGGCTTTGGATGTTAATGTCACGCCGTTGCGTTGCAGTTGAGCAATCAGCTCCCTGCCTAAAGAGGTAGGCTGTGTGGTGTTCTCGACGAGCGTTAATCGTTGTAACGCCTGTGGAACCTCGTAAAGCCCTTTCAAGTGAAACCCGCAAGCTGTTAGAAACAGCAGGGCAAAACCAGCAACGAACGTACGTGACAACTTCATATTTAACTCCTAGCTAACAACGATGTTAACCAGTTTACCTGGTACAACAATCTCTTTGCGTAGCGTTAGGCCTTCCATGTGTTTCTGAACATTGGCTTCAGCCAGAGCAAGTTGCAAAATCGTGTCCTTGTCAGCATCGGCGGCCACCTTGATGCGAGCACGAAGCTTGCCATTCACCTGTACGATCATCTCGATGTTGTCACGCACCAGAGCGGATTCATCAACGCTTGGCCAGCTATCACTCTGACTTGCACCTGTCAGTTCAGTCAGCAACTGATCGGCAGCGTGTGGAATGATCGGCGACAGCAGTTGTACAGCAGCAGCCAGTGCCTCTTGCTTACACGCGCGGCCCTGTTCTGAATCGTCGTTAAATCGACCAATGCTGTTTGAAAGCTCCATCACCGCAGCAATGGCTGTATTGAATGTCTGGCGACGCTCAATATCATCGGTCACTTTCTGAATGGTTTCATGAGTTTTCCGGCGAAGTTCTTTCTGCCCGTCATTCAGATTACCAGCGTCCAACGCGGAGGCGGTACCCGCTGCGATATGGTCGTGCACCTGTTTCCAAAGACGTTTGATAAAGCGGTGTGCACCCTCGACGCCCGAATCAGACCACTCCAGTGACTGCTCTGGTGGTGCAGCAAACATCATGAACAGACGAACGGTATCGGCACCGTAGCGGTCAATCATAACCTGAGGATCGATGCCGTTGTTTTTCGATTTAGACATCTTAGACATGCCGTCGTAGATCAACGCTTTGCCACTCTCTTTTTGAGTCGCTTTGGTAACACGGCCTTTTTCATCTGTCTCAGTCTCTACATCGACTGGTGAGACCCAAACTTTTCCGCCCTGCTCATCTTCGTAGTAGTAACCATCGGCCAAAACCATGCCCTGGCAGAGTAGGCGAGTAAATGGCTCATCGGAGTTTACTAGGCCTTCATCACGCAACAGTTTGTGGTAGAAGCGAGAGTAGAGTAAGTGCAGGATGGCATGTTCAATGCCACCGATGTATTGGTCGACTGGCAACCAGTAGTTGGCTGCTTGAGGGTCCAGCATTGCGTTGTCTGAGTAACGGCTTGCGTAGCGTGCAAAGTACCAGCTTGATTCCATAAAGGTATCGAAGGTGTCAGTTTCACGCTCGGCATCAGCTCCACATTTTGGACAGCTTGTCTTAATGAAACTCTCCATTTTCTTGATGGGTGAACCCACGCCGTCGAATGTGACCTCTTCTGGAAGAAGGACAGGCAGTTGATCTTCAGGAACTGGCACAGAGCCACAGCTGTTACAGTTAACAACCGGGATAGGAGCACCCCAGTAACGTTGGCGTGAAACACCCCAGTCACGAAGACGGAAGTTAATGGTAGTGTGGCCGCGACCTTTATTGTTCAGCTCGGTCGCAATGGCTTTGAACGCCATCTCGAACTCTAGATCATCAAAGTCACCCGAGTTGCAAAGCACCCCTTTCTCAGTAAACGCTTCTTGGGTCAGGTCGACTGTAACATCGTTAGATAGAGGCTTGATAACCTGTTTGATGTTGAGACCGTATTTGGTAGCAAACTCCCAGTCACGTTGATCGTGTCCCGGAACGGCCATGACAGCACCCGAACCATAATCCATAAGGACAAAGTTAGCCGTCCAAACGGGAACCATTTCACCTGTCAGAGGGTGAGTCGCTTCAATGCCCAGTGACATGCCGCGCTTCTCCATCATCGCCATGTCTGCTTCAGCGACTTTCTGGTGACGACACTCTTCAATAAAGCTAGCAATTTCTGGATTGTTCTCGGCGGCTTCAAGCGCTAGAGGGTGCTGTGGTGCGACTGCTACGTAAGTAACGCCCATCAGTGTATCCGGACGAGTGGTGAATACTTCCAGGTCGCCCTTGCCTGGTACTGCGAACTTAAGTTCAACCCCTTTAGAGCGGCCAATCCAGTTGCGCTGCATGGTGCGAACCTGTTCAGGCCAGTGATCCAGTTTTTCAAGATCTTCCAGAAGCTGGTCCGCGTAGTCAGTAATCTTTAGGAACCATTGAGGAATTTTCTTACGCTCCACGATAGCACCAGAGCGCCAACCGCGACCATCGATCACCTGCTCGTTGGCCAGAACCGTTTGGTCCACTGGATCCCAGTTCACCTCGGACTCTTTTTTGTAGACTAGGCCTTTTTCAAGAAGGCGAGTAAAGAACCACTGCTCCCAACGGTAGTACTCTGGGTGGCAGGTCGCTAGCTCGCGATCCCAATCGTAGCCAAAGCCCATTTGCTTCAACTGATTGCGCATGTAATCGATGTTGCTGTAGGTCCAGTTTGCAGGCGGCACGTTGTTCTTAAGCGCTGCATTTTCAGCGGGCAGACCAAAGGCATCCCAACCCATTGGCTGAAGCACGTTTTTACCCTGCATGCGCTGGTATCGAGAGACGACATCACCGATGGTGTAGTTACGTACGTGGCCCATGTGCAGACGACCACTTGGGTAAGGGAACATCGAGAGGCAGTAAAACTTCTCTTTGCTGGAATCCTCTTTCACGTTGAATGCGCCGGATTCTTCCCACTGCTGCTGGACTTTAGATTCAATATCCTGGGGTTGGTACTGTTCGTTCATCGGTCTCTATATTCTGCAAACATAAAAACGGCATCATTGTTCTTGGAGCAAATTACTTTGCTAAGAAATGACACCGCTCAATGGTTATTTCATTAATACTGTTCAATACTGCATAGGATACATCAGATGCGGTCGCGCCGACAGGTTTGGCGGCTGAATTATCCGCTCTTAAAAGGAGTTTACTTATGAGTGATACAAACAAAGATAAGCTTGATTCTGGGCGTTATGATCAATTGGTCGATCAAGTGATGGATTCACTGGATGATGCCAGTGAGGTGACGCTTGAGAAGCTCACCTCAGCAGTTAATGAAACGGTTGAGTTAGAGCAGACAGCGCTAGATATGTCTGCAGATGAAGCGGCCTTGCTAAAAGCCTACTTAATGCGTGATCTGAAACAGTTCTCAATCGGTGTTCAAAAGGTAGGCGGTGCGCTGGCTGAATGGTTAGAGTTAGATCTCGCCGTGTTGGAGAAGGGGATTGTCGATCGTTTGATGAGGGTGGCCGATAGAACCCGTATCGAGCAAGAGTTGCTCCGCGAACAGTTGAGTCACGATGAGGCGCACTATGCCGCCGGTGAAATCGCGCTACCTGGGATGTTTGTTTGTACACAGTGTGGATCAAAGCAGACGCTGAGTGAGAGTCAAAAGCTTCAACCTTGTCGTGACTGTTCAGCGGTTCTGTTTGAACGGGCGACCTCTAAATAGCGCCATTAAGAACAGCACTGCAGCAAGAATTAGAGCTGGCCACAATCCAAACGTTTGATAAGGGGTTTGGCCGATGCTCGGGGCGACCTCATAAGTTAAAATTGCCGTTTCGAATCTAGGTGCTGTCGCCAAAACTTGTCCCCTGGCATCAATGAAACCGGAGATGCCGTTATTGGTTGCTCTTATGACGGGCCTTCCGTTTTCGATAGCGCGCATTCTGGCGATTTCAAAGTGCTGATCGGGGCCGTGAGACCCACCAAACCAAGTGTCATTCGAGAGCGTAAGGATCATGTCGCTTTGCTTTGCATTCTCTCTGACCAGCTCTGGATAGGCGATCTCATAACAGATTGCACCGGCGAGTGAGCCGAAAGGTGTCTCTAACTGATAGGTTGGCTGCTCCGGCAAGCTGAAGCTAGACATAGGAAGATCAAAAAAAGCGATCAGCCCGCGTAGCTGCGACTCAAATGGTATGTACTCCCCAAAAGGCACAAGACGCTGCTTGTCATATAGGCTGATATCACCTGTCAAAGTGCCCACCGAATTGTGGTACAGATTGCGCTGTTGATTGTCGCTCCACTCCTTTCTGGGGAAGCCAGATATTAACGTGGTACGTTGCTGGTCAAGAATCTCTACCAACGGACTGATCTGATTGATGGCGCGGCCTATCAGTTTAGGTACGGCAGTCTCTGGCCAAATTAGTAGATCCGTCGATGGGGCCTGAACACTCAGATTAATAATGTTCTGTATGTGTCGATCGACCTGCTCAATTTGCCACTTAGAATCCTGAGCTAAATTCGGTTGGATTAAAGTGATCGAGACTTTATTTTCTGTGCTTTCAGTCCACTGTGACGGAAGAAGGTAAGAGACGCCCAATATCGCTAGTATCATTAAAAGCGGAGCCGGTTTTCTGCTGTGAATCATCTGCGCGGCCGAGACCGCTATGATTACAGCCATGGCTGATACTAGCCATACGCCACCTACTGGAGCGAGCGAAACCAGTGGGGTATCGATGAACGCATAGCCGATGAGTAGCCATGGAAAGCCGGTAAATAGCCAGCTACGAAGCCATTCAAAGAGAATCCAGAGTGCGATAAACCCGGGTGCTGACCCGTTCTTAAATAGACGTTTGTTGAGCCAAATCTGAGCAGCAAACAGTGTCGCTAGTGCTCCTGTGAAGGTCAACGTCATCAGTGCGGCTGCGAAAGCGCTCATGCCTCCATGTTCGTGAATACTCACATAGACCCAAGAGACACCAGTGGTGAAGTATCCTAAGCCATAGAGCCAGCCTGTTAGGGGTGCTGAATCGGATTTGAGTGTCAGCAGGTAGAGAGCGGCAACCGACACCAGTGCCAGTAGCGGATAGCTGAAAGGTGCAAAGGCGAGCGTCGCTATTGCCCCTGCAGCAATCGCCAAAAATTTATGAATGTGAGGGTGGAGTAGCATCACTACTCCTTATGGTGTTTAACCTGTAGCAGTCGGATTCTGCGGTTTTCAGACGCTAGCACGGTAAAGGTAAAGTCATCGAGACGAATCGTCTCCCCTTTATCGGGTAGGTGGCCAAATTGACGGGTGACCAGTCCGCCGATCGTGTCAAACTCATCATCGGGAAGACCGACATCGAAATACTCGTTGAAATCCTCAATGGGCGTCAATGCTTTGACGATGAAACCATCATCTTCAAAGGCTTTGATATTGCCTTCATCTTCGTCTTCGTCATGTTCATCTTCGATATCGCCAACGATCTGCTCGAGCACATCTTCGATGGTAATTAGACCCGCAATACCGCCGTATTCGTCAACGACGATGGCCATGTGGTTTCGTGTGACACGGAATTCGCGCAGCAGAACGTTCAGTCGTTTACTCTCAGGAATGAACGTTGCTTTACGAAGGTGTTCAGCAAGGCTGAACTGCTCTAGGCGGCCGTCTAGAGCATAGGGAAGAAGATCCTTCGCTAGCAGAATGCCGACGATTTCATCTGGATTTTCGCCTGCTACAGGGAAGCGAGAGTGCGCACTGTCTATGACCAGCGGCATGAATTCGTGAGCAGATTGATCGATCTGTACCGAGACCATTTGTGATCGTGGGATCATGACATCACGCACTTGCATGTCGGTCACCTGAATGGCGCCTTCAACAATGGTTAGCGCATCTTGATCTAGCAGGCCAACTTCATTGGCCTCACATAGAACCTCAAATAGATCTTCTCGGGTTTTTGGCTCATCCGAAAAAGCTGAAGCAAGTTTGCTAAAAAAGCTTTTGGATGAGCCGCTCGATCGGTCTTCACTCATGGTGTGTGTTTGCCTCAATTGTAGGGATCTGGGATATGGAGTTGAGCAAGCAATTCTCGTTCAAGTGACTCCATCTCCTCGGCTTCTTCATCATTTATATGATCGAATCCAAGTAGATGCAATACCCCATGAATCACCATGTGTGCCCAATGGTGATGAATCTGTTTGTTTTGCTCGGTGGCTTCGCGCTCCACAACGGCGGCACAAATCGCAAGGTCCCCTAATACATTGCCGGGGAATCCAGGTGGTGCTTCAAACGGAAAAGAGAGCACGTTGGTCGACTTATCCTTACCGCGATATTCGCGATTCAGTGTCTGGCTCTCGGTTTCATCGACGATGCGAATGCATAGCTCTGCTTCACCCGATAGTTGTGATGCCGCTAACTCTGCCCAGGCTTGAAATTGATCATCACTTGGGAGTGAGGGGCTATCTACTGCGCGAATGACCTCTAAATGAATCACGATTTACGCTCGTCTGAATGTTTTGCCTCGTAAGCTTCATAAGCACGTACAATGTGCTGCACGATAGGATGACGCACGACATCTTTCGCTTCGAAGTGAGTGAATCCAATCCCTTTCACCCCATCCAGTACTTGCATTGCGTGAAGTAGACCCGAGCTGGCGCCGCGAGGCAGGTCGACCTGGGTTTTATCGCCGGTAATAACGGCCGTTGAGCCAAAACCTATGCGGGTGAGAAACATTTTCATCTGTTCACGCGTGGTGTTTTGTGACTCATCCAGAATAACAAATGAGCCATTCAGTGTGCGCCCGCGCATGTAAGCAAGGGGGGCTATTTCAATGACATTTTTCTCGATTAAACGAGCTACCTTCTCAAAGCCCATCATCTCATAGAGAGCGTCGTAGAGAGGGCGTAAGTAGGGGTCTACTTTCTGTGTCAGGTCGCCCGGAAGAAAACCGAGTTTTTCACCCGCTTCAACGGCAGGACGAACCAGAAGTATGCGGCTGACCTCTTCTCGCTCTAATGCCTCAACGGCACAGGCTACCGCAAGGTAGGTTTTGCCGGTGCCTGCAGGTCCGATACCAAAGTTGATATCATGATAACGAATCGACTGGACGTACTTTTGCTGATTCTCTCCGCGAGGTCGAATCGTCATTTTTCGGGTGCGAATAGTGACATCATCAGTCGCATTTGATTTCACATCAGCTTGTGAAATACCTGAGTGTTGTAGCGATAGATGAATATCTGATGGGGCAAGAGGTTTCCCGTTCAAGGACTCTTTATACAGTGCTTCAATAAGCGTGCAGACTGGGCGAACGGCCTGAATAGCGCCTTCAACTTTGAACTGGAATCCACGGTTACCTATTTGAACTCCGGTTCGCTCTTCAATCAGACGCAAGTGCTCATCAAACTGACCCACTAGATTAGCCAGCGCTGCGCCATCTTCTGGCTGTAAGTTGATGTGTAAAGCGTGTGTCTCGCTCATTATTGATCCAGCTCGGAACTGATCAGTTCACCGATCAATGAATTTGGAAGCGCTTCTGCAATGCGTACATCGGCGAAATGGCCAATGAGATCTGGATTGTCGCAACGGAAGTTAACAACGCGGTTATTTTCGGTACGGCCAGATAGTTGTCCTGGGTCTTTGCGCGAGTAACCATTAACCAGAATACGCTGAGTCGTCCCTACCATGCGACGGCTGATCTGTAAGGCGTTTTGAGTGATACGACTCTGCAAAATGTGCAGACGCTGTTTCTTAGTCTCTTCCGATACGTCGTCAGGTAGGTCCGAAGCTGGGGTACCCGGGCGACGGCTGTAGATGAAACTGAAAGAGGTGTCGAAACCAATATCTTCAATGAGCTTCATGGTTGCTTCAAAATCGGCATCTGTCTCACCGGGGAAGCCGATGATGAAGTCTGACGAGAAACTGATATCTGGGCGTTTCGCCTTGATGCGGCGAAGTTTGGATTTGTACTCAATGGCAGTGTGACCGCGTTTCATCGCCATCAGAATGCGATCTGACCCACTCTGAACAGGGAGGTGCAGGTGGCTGACCAACTCTGGCACTTCGTCATAGACCTCAATCAGACTGTCGCTAAACTCGACAGGGTGTGAGGTTGTGAAACGAATTCGATCGATTCCGTCAATCGCGGCGATGGTTCGAATCAACTCGGCTAGATCGGCGGTATCACCGTCATGTGTTGCGCCTAGGTAAGCGTTAACGTTTTGGCCTAACAGGTTTACTTCACGCACGCCTTGCTCCGCCAGCTCAGCACACTCAGCAATGACATCATCTAAGGGCCGGCTGACCTCTTCACCACGAGTGTAGGGCACAACACAGAAGGTGCAGTACTTGCTGCACCCTTCCATGACTGACACAAAGGCTTCTGCACCCTCAACCTTTGGGGCTGGTAGGTGGTCAAATTTTTCGATCTCTGGGAAGCTGACATCCACAATGCCTACCTTGCCGCCTTTGGTGTCTTCAATCATCTCTGGAAGACGGTGCAGGGTTTGTGGGCCAAAAATCATATCGACAAATGGGGCGCGATCACGGATCGCCTCACCCTCTTGGCTGGCAACACAACCACCAACGCCGATCATTAGACCTGGTTTTTGCTCTTTCAAAAGACGCCAGCGGCCTAGTTGATGGAAGACCTTCTCTTGCGCCTTTTCACGAATTGAACAGGTGTTTAGAAGCAGGACGTCAGCCTCCTCTGGATTGTCGGTCAGCTCCAGTTTGTGACTGTCGCCAAGCAGATCAGCCATTCGAGCGGAGTCGTACTCATTCATCTGACATCCGTGTGTCTTGATAAAGAGCTTTTTAGTCATGTTTCACCTGTCGTTACGTTGAATCTTTGCCCTAACATTTAGGGCGGTGAAGTATACCTCAGCGCACACTTAGGCGCTAACGAACTTGTAATTGTTTAGAGCGGCCCCATAAACCGGATAAACAGAGTCATCAAGACTTGCGTTAACACCTATTGGAGATACTCAATGGTCGATGCCAAACGCCTTTATCGCGTCACTTACATCAACAAAGATAAAGTTTACGAGCTTTATGTTGAACAGGTTTACAGTGCCGATATGTGGGGATTTATCGCGCTCGAGGGGTTTGTTTTTGGGAGTCATACTGAGATGCTAATTGACCCTGCAGAAGATCGTTTACAGCAGGAGTTTGCGGGCGTGAAACGCTCTTTCGTTCCAATGCAGGCGATTATTCAAATCGACGAAGTGGAAAAGCGAGGTAAAGCACGTATCACGGATGCAGAGGGAACGGTCACCGCTTTTCCAGTGATGCCCTCGCGTAGCAAATAATCAGTTACTCGCTAAAGCCCCTTGATCGTGCTGACAAACCGCAGGTTGTAGAGTCGGCAATTGCATCTCGATCTGATCGTACGCGAAGTCCTCTACACTTGAATCAGAAAAGATCAGTTCTGCGCCCTCAATTCTGAAGCAGCTAATGGCACTGTCAGCCCACACCTTATCCCATAGCTGGTCACCTGTTCTGTGATTGGGTGACAGTGGCCCGGCAATTCTTAAATAGGCATGATCATCGCCACTCAACATTGCCGGTATTACCCGACCGTCGGAGTCGAACGCGATCGTCTTAAACATCACATAGTCTAAGCCACGATCAGTCTGATTGCTGAAGTCGATAATGGCGGCAACATTTTTATCGGCAATGAATGCCGATTGAAGATGGTGAATCACCAACTTTTTCTGTGGTTGAATCGCAGCTGTGGACTCCTCAGTGGCGAGCCTTTCAGTCGTTTCAGGCAAACTAATACAGCCACTTAAAAGGAGTGCTGGTAGGGTTAGTTTTAAAGCGTTTTGCATTGTTATTATTTTTGTAATCACATCGTAATCTCCAAAAACCTTAACTGGATATTAACAAGGTTTTTGACGTTTTGCCTGAAATTTCTTTTGCGAGTCGAGGGACAAGGTATCCCGGTAGCGATTTCTGCATTTGAGCAAAGATTTTTTTGCCCTGTTCTATCGGTATGTCAAAGTGGCTGGCGCCGGCGACAGGATCAAACAGAAAGAGGTAGTAAGGCAGGATGCCAGCACTAAAGAGCGCTCGTGAGAGCTTTATCTGTTCATCAGCACAATCATTAACCCCTTTTAACAACACCGCCTGATTAAGAATCGTTGCACCGCTTTTTTTGAGGTTGGTGACGGCATGGCGAAGGCTATCATCAATCTCATTCGCGTGATTAATGTGCAGCACAACCACGCTATCGAACCTGGAATGTTGCAGCGTATCAATGAATTGTTCAGTGACGCGTGATGGGATGACGACAGGCAAACGAGTGTGGATTCTTAACCGTTCTAAGTGAGGGATCTCTTCAAGATCGGCCACCATGTTTGAAAAACGACCATCGGGTGTGACCAGTGGATCGCCACCTGAGAAGATCACCTCACGCAGCTCTTTGTGCCCTTTTAAATAGGCGAGAGCGGTTTGCCAATGCTCGCCACTGAGCTGGTTTTCAGAGTAGGGGAAGTGTCTGCGAAAGCAGTAGCGGCAGTTGATGGCGCAGGCTCCGCTTAAAATCAAAAGAGCACGATCTTGATACTTATGGACCACACCGGGAGTTGGGCGCGCCTCGCTCTCATTGAGGGGGTCCTCGGTAAATCCAGGTGTTTGAATGAATTCGTCACCGATAGGCAGAATCTGTTTGAGCAGCGGGTCATTAGGGTTGCCTGCCTCCATGCGATTTAGGAACTCATTAGGGACGCGCAATGGAAAGAGCTGGCTGGCGGCTTTGGCCTGATCGAGTAACTCGTTTGGGAGCGACAATCGATCTAACAATTCTTGAGGGTCAGTGATGGCTTGCTTCAGTGAGTCTTGCCAACGCTTTGGCGTAATATCCAACACTTGCATCATCTGATTGACCAAAATCCCTAAGAATGTAAACGACCTGTTGGAGCCGATTCTCCTTTGAAGTAGAATGCTCGTCAAACATTCAATCAATGATTTGGAAAAAGAGATGGGAAACGTTTCAAGTGGTCAGTTTAAGACTGGCATGAAAGTTATGATCGACGGCGATCCATGTAACATGGTTGAAGTTGAATTTGTTAAACCGGGTAAAGGTCAGGCGTTCACGCGCGTTCGTCTTCGTAACCTTATGACTGGTCGCATTTGGGAGCGTACTTTCAAATCAAACGAATCAGCTGAAACGGCCGATGTTATGGACCGTGACATGGAGTATCTCTACAGTGATGGTGAGATGTGGCACTTCATGGAACCTAGCACGTTTGAACAGTACGCTGCTGATGAGAACGCGGTTGCTGAATCTGCACAGTGGTTGAAAGAGGGTGACAAAGTAATGATCACTCTATTTAACGACAACCCAATTGCCGTGACACCTCCTAACTTTGTTGAGCTTGAAGTGACCGAAACTGATCCTGGCCTTAAAGGTGATACAGCACAGGGCGGCTCTAAACCTGCGACACTAAGCACAGGTGCAGTGGTTCGCGTTCCTCTGTTCATTAACCAGGGTGAAGTGCTTAAAATCGACACCCGTACCGGTGAATACGTTAGCCGTGCCTAACACGGGTTCGTAAACGAGACGGCAGCTTCGGCTGCCGTTTTTGGTTCTACATTTGGGGTCCTCATGAATCGAAACCACTGGCAACCAACTGCAGAGATTTTGACACTGCGTGAGCGAGCCAAAATGCTGGCTGAAGTCCGTGCTTTTTTCGCTGAGCGTGGTGTAATGGAAGTGGATACTCATTGCTTGTCACATGCGGCCGTGAGTGACCCCTTTATCGATTCATTAGAGGTCATTTACTCTGATCACCCCGGTGGTGATAAGCACTCTTATTACCTGCAGAGTTCACCTGAGTACGCCATGAAGCGCCTATTGGCGGCAGACTCAGGTCCAATCTACCAGCTGGCGAAAGTTTTCAGAAATGGCGAGGTTGGGCGGCTACACAACCCTGAATTCACCATGCTTGAGTGGTATCGTCCTCGCTTCAGTGCGCAACAGCTCATGGATGAGGTGCAGGCGCTGGTTTCTGTCGTATTAGGCGCTCAGCATTGGGAGCGGTTGAGCTATCGTGATCTGTTTAAACGGTTTGTTGGCGTTGACCCTCATCAAGCAACCATCGAACAGCTTAAGTCGTTAATCGAACCGCATTTTGAGTGCTCTTTCACCGATGATCGAAAGGATACTTGGCTCGAGTTGGTTATGTCGCACCTGATTGAGCCTAAACTCATAGAGCCGACGTTGGTGTTTGATTTTCCCGCTTCCCAAGCAGGTCTTGCAGAGCTAGTAGAGGATGCTCAGGGTGTCCAGGTGGCCGCCCGTTTTGAGTTGTACGCCGGGGGAATGGAGCTGGCAAATGGTTATCAGGAGCTACGAGACCCAGCTGAACAGGCTGAGCGGCTCGAGGCCGACGATCAAATGCGCGACTCTTTAGGGTTGCCTAGGCGGCCTCTGGAGACACGACTTGTCTCTGCCCTAGAGTCCGGTATTCCAGCCTGTGCCGGCGTGGCGCTTGGCTTTGATCGGTTGCTGATGATCAAAGTGGGTGCGAGCAGTATTAAAGAGGTCATCCCCTTTGGATTTGAGCGCTGTTAGAGCGAGTCAACCGCCTGTTTGATTCGATGAACCGCTTCTTCAACGCGGGATCTTGGGCATCCGAAGTTGAACCTCACGAACCCAGGGGCACCAAAATCACTCCCGTCTGAAAGGCCGACTCCAAAGGATTCAAAAAGACGTTGTGGGTTATGGACACCTAACTGACTAGCATCGATCCAAGCTAGGTAGGTCGCCTCGTTCGGGTGCATACTTAAGCCTGAAATCTTATCTATCTCGCTTTTCAAATAATCGCGGTTGCGTTTGAGGTAGTCGCACTGTGCGCGATTCCACTCATCCCCATGTGAGTAGGCTGCTTCGGCGGCTGTATAGCCGAGTAGGTTTACGTCGGGTACGATCCCTTTGCGAACTTTTTTGAAACGTTCTCTTAATTGAGGGCTTTGTATGATCGCAACCGAACAAGCTAACCCTGCAATGTTCCAGGTTTTACTCGGTGCCATAAGTGTGACCGTGCGGGAGGCGATCTCTTCACTCAAACTCGCGATCGGTATGTGATGACACTCAGGTTGTAGTATGAGATCGCAATGAATCTCATCGCTGCAGATCAGAAGGTCGTGATCAATAATGATCTGCGCGAGTCGCTCAAGCTCTTCACGGCGATAGACGCCCCCTCCTGGGTTGTGGGGGTTGCAGAACAGTAACAGCTTGGTCTCTGCTGTAATCGCCTTCTTTAGCGCGTCAAAGTCGATAACACGATCGTTCATGGGAATAGTGGTTAACACTCTGGACGACAGAGCGGGGGCTGACATGAACGGCGGGTAGATCGGTTGAGCCGTGATCACCGTTTGCTCGGACGTACTCAGTGATCGTGTTGCCAAATTGAGTCCACAGACTAAGCCGGGCAACCAGACTAAATCTTCAGCGGTGACCGTCCAGTCATATAGATTCTGCATGCGATCAGTAAACACCTGATTGAGTGTGTCCGGTGTGCGGGTGTAGCCGAATACGCCATGATCGATACGCTCTTTCAAGGCATTAATAACCGCCTGAGGGGATCGGAAATCGGTATCAGCAACCCACATCGGCAGAGTGTTTGTGCCGGCGTATTTCAGCCACTTATCACTTGAGGTTCCTTGGCGGTCAATTAGGTGATCAAAATCGAAGTCATTCATAAGCAAAGCCACTACTCTTCCCTTTCTACTGCTCGATCATCAAGCTATCATAGGTGCATCACTCTTTATAGCGAGCCGTGAGAGAAAAACTCCTCGGCCAACAATCGTGGAGACCGTTATGAGCAACGATCGCGTTATTATTTTTGATACTACTTTGCGTGATGGTGAACAGAGTCCCGGTGCGTCAATGACCGGTGAAGAGAAATTGCGAATTGCTCGCCAGCTAGAGCGTATGAAAGTCGACGTGATTGAGGCGGGCTTTGCGATCGCGAGCCCAGGTGACTTTGAGGCAGTGAAAAACATTGCCGACAACATCAAAGATAGCCGCGTCTGCTCACTGTCACGTGCTCTGGATGCAGATATTGATCGTGCTGGTGAGGCGCTTAAAAACGCTGTTCAGGGTCGAATCCACACCTTTATTGCAACCTCGCCAATCCACATGAAGTATAAACTTCAGATGGAGCCCGATCGTGTCGTTGAGCAGGCGGTGCATGCCGTGAAACGCGCACGCAATTTGATTGATGACGTCGAATTCTCGCTGGAGGATGCAAGCCGCTCTGAGATGGATTTCATGTGCCATATTATCGAAAAGGTGATCGATGCTGGTGCACGTACTATTAATATTCCAGACACAGTAGGTTATGCCGTTCCACATCAGTTCGCCGAAGTGATCGGCGAGTTGATTCAGCGTATTCCAAACTCGGACAAAGCGATCTTCTCTGTCCACTGTCATAACGATCTAGGCCTTGCGGTCGCTAACTCGCTTGCTGCTGTCGGCGCGGGAGCACGTCAGGTTGAGTGTACGATCAATGGTTTGGGTGAACGTGCGGGTAACGCCGCGTTAGAAGAGATCGTTATGGCGCTAAAAACGCGTCAAGATGTGATGGGGCTCGAGACCAACATCGATACTCAACACATCGTCGGTGCCTCAAAATTGGTCTCTAGCGTGACCGGTTTCCCAGTACAGCCTAACAAAGCGATTGTTGGCGCTAACGCCTTTGCACACGAATCGGGTATCCACCAAGATGGTGTACTGAAACATCGTGAAACTTACGAAATTATGACGGCTGAAAGTGTTGGCTGGACCACCAATAAGATGGTTCTGGGTAAGCACTCAGGCCGTGCAGCATTTAAATCACGTCTTGAAGAGCTGGGCACAACATTCAATAGCGACACAGAACTCAATAATGCGTTCCAAGCGTTTAAAGTGCTTGCTGACAAAAAGCATGAGATTTTTGATGAAGATCTAATGGCCCTGGTTAGTAATAGTCGTGCAGAGGCGTCTAGTGAGCGTTACCAGATGGTTAACCTATCGGTTACGTCTCAAACCGGTGAAACACCATTGGCCGAGCTGGTGCTGAGCATTAATGGGCAAGAGCACTCTTGCAGCTCCGAGGGTAGTGGACCCGTCGATGCGATTTTCAAGGCGATTGAGTCTAAAGCTAATTCAGGCTCTACCTTGTTAATTTACTCGGTGAACGCGGTCACAGAGGGAACAGATTCTCAGGGTGAGGTGACGGTGCGATTGGAGAAAGGCGGTCGAATCGTTAACGGTCTAGGCGCCGACACCGATGTGATTATTGCGTCGGCTAAGGCCTACATCCACGCGCTCAATCTACTGGATACTAACCCAGAAAAAGCGCACCCACAGGTTTAATCATGTCAGTTCAGCAGGCTCGAATCCAAGCCGCTTATTTAGAACAGCTTGGCATCCAGCAGTGGATGCCTCGTCAAATCTTGTCAGCGGCAAAGCCTTCACCTGAATGGGTCTACCGCTTTGCTCACCCTGCGGATCTTCTTGGTGAAGACGAAGAGGTTATGCAGGCGTTGGCTCCAAAGGCGCACAAAGCGGTTGAGCCGCATGCTGAACGTCGAGCAATTGCTCAGATTGGTGAGGCCTTAGACGTTTCTGCACCGGATGAAGCGGGGGCTGAACTTCACACACCCAAGTCTAGAAGTGCAGTGGTTGCTGAACTGACGACCGAAGAGAATTCTAAAGAGATTCAGCCAACATCAGCCAGTTCTATTAAACGTAACATTGAACCGGCCCCGCGGTATAAAATTGTCATGGCGCGAGCGGGACGCCTTCTGCTTGTTGATAATCTGCCCATCCGAGCGCGTGAGGGGTTTTCTAATAAACACAAGCGTCTTTTGGCTGGCATTGTTCAAGCGCTGGGCGAGTCGCCACAATCGATTACACTGCCCATCACACTTGAGTGGCCCATGCTTGCTGGTAAGACTCTGGATCAGGGGCCGCATGAGGCGAGAAAGCATGTGCAACGACAACTGAGTTTTATGCAGAGAGAGCCGGGGTTAGAGACCGTTGTACTGTTCGGTGAAGGGCTGGCTAACTGGGTTGTCGGAGAGGCAGTGGCGGAAACTCATGGGCAATTGCTGCCCCTCCAGGAGACCGGTTTACACTATCTAGCCACGCAATCGCTCTCACAGGCGCTCACTATGCCGGGTGCCAAGCAGCAGATCTGGTTCGATCTTCAGCCACTGGTTTAGTGTTTAAAATCTACAATGTCTGATGCGCTCAAGATCGATCAACTGTTTGCACTAGATCAGCAGTGTTTTCCAGACCACTGGTCAAAATCTCAATGGCAGACGTATCTTTTAAAGAGCGATCGCTACCCCTGCTTTACTCTGCTTAACGGTGATCAGTTGATCGGCTTTGCGCTCTACCAAAGATTATTAGATGAGGTAGAGCTACTACGTATTGGTGTAGTCCCTGAACAGCGTGGACAAGGTTGGGCTTCTCAGTTGCTCTCTGCACATTTGACGCAGTTTGCCAGCGAAGGGGTCACTCGTGTCATGTTGGAAGTGCGTGTCTCTAATGAGGCGGCGATCCACCTCTATGAGTCGACCGGTTTTATTAGAGAGGGCGTGCGTAAAAACTACTACCCGTTGATTGATCAAGCGGGTAGAGAGGATGCGGTTCTTATGTCTCGAGTGGTGTAAATGGACAACTCTATTTTTGACATTAATGTAGTTTGGCACCTAGTGGCACTGTCACTGGCGGTAACTTCTATCTGGAGTGCCCTCAAGCGAGTGCCATTTCAAGCGCTTTGGGCTGAGCCTCGACTTCAGCATCTGTTGTTCGGCGCTATGGTCCTTCTGATGCTGACGTGGACCTTCAGAGCGGGTCTGTCTGAAGGGCTGAGTGTTCATTTCTTGGGAATGACCGCGCTGACACTGATGTTTGGCTGGGACCTCGCCATCTTGGCTGGCGCCATTGCGATGCTTGGCATCACGCTTGTGGGGGTTGAGCGCTTTGATATGTTGGCCATTAATTTCATAGCCATTGTCGTAGTGCCAGCGACACTGACTATCACTTTTCTTAGGTACATTGAGAGACGATATCCGCCTAACTTTTTCGCCTATCTATTTTTAGCAGCGTTTATCGGTGGTGGTTTCGCAGTTGCTAGCTCAGGTTTGACGCTCTCTCTGGTTCTGGGGCTGTCGGGTATCCACAGCTGGCAAACCATCTATCATGAATACATCTCTTTCCTGCCGTTGATCATGTTTCCAGAAGGACTCATCAACGGGATTCTTATGACCGCCGTTATGGTGTTTCATCCCGACTGGATACGGACATTTGACGCGGCCAAGTACATCGACAATCAATGATCGGCAAACCTCTTGTTAATTGGCGGTTATCCGCCACTTTTGTTTGTTTAGTCTCGGCGATCATCCGCCATTCACGCCATTCTTAACTCTTTTGTTCTATATCTGATTTATATAACTTATTGATAATAAATGCACTTTTTGTTTTTTGGCACGTTTCATGCTAAATCGTAGTGCTTTTTAAGGGTCGTTTTGACCTAATACAAACTGGAGTGTAAATAATGAAAAAACTAACTCTTGGCCTTTCTGCCTTGGCTCTATCTGTTTCTGCTGCGACTGCACAGGCTAACTGTGATTCTGGCGAAATCGTTGCGAAACTTTCGCACGTAACCGGTGGTACTACTCACCCTAAAGTGGTTGCTGCTAACAAACTTGCTGAGCGTGTAAACGCTGAAATGAACGGCACTATGTGTATCGAAGTTTACCCAAACTCAACACTATTCGGTGACTCAAAAGAGCTTGAAGCGCTTCTACTAGGCGACGTACAAATCCTAGCGCCTTCACTATCTAAGTTCGGTTCATACACTTCTAAGTTTGGCGTATTTGACCTTCCATTCATCTTTAAAGATATGGATGCTGCAATGCGTTTCACTAACTCTGACGCAGGTCAGGATCTTCTTCTTGCAATGGAAGATGTTGGTTTTGTAGGTTTGGGTTACTGGATGTCTGGTATGAAGTACTTCTCTGCCAACAAGCCACTTCTAAAACCTACCGATGCTGAAGGCCTTAAGTTCCGTGTACAGAACTCTGACGTTGCTAAAGCGATGATTGCTGCAATGGGTGGTTCACCACAGCCAATGGCATTCAAAGAGGTTTATGGCGCACTTCAGACTGGCGTTGTAGACGGTCAGGAGAACACTTGGTCAAACATCTACACTAAGAAATTCTTTGAAGTGCAAGATTCAACGACTGAAACTAGCCACCAGCTTCTAGCTTACCTATTCATGACATCTCAAGAGTTCCTTGACTCTATGCCTAAAGATGCTCGTGAGCAGTTCATTGCGATCGCTAAAGACGTAACGAATGAAGCTAACCTAGCCGTTAAAGAGAAAGAGCAGGGTAACCGTGAGAACATCCTTAAGTCTGGCGGTAAGATCAATACACTTGACGACGCAGCGCGTAAAGAGTGGGTTGACGCTATGAAACCTGTTTGGAAGCAGTTCGAAGATCAGATCGGTGCTGATCTAATCGAAGCGGCTGCAAACTCTTAATCAACCTAAGTTGATGATCGACGGGCTCGTTAAGAGCCCGTCCTTTCTTTTTTTCGAGCGTCTTTCGCTCAACTTATTGGAGTACTGACGTGGAGTGGCCGCATCTTTACCTCTTAATTCTCATTCTGGTGATCTGGGGCTTAGAAAAGCGTTTCCCACGATTCATGGAAAAACTGGAAGAGAATTTCCTTGTTCTAATTATCTTCTCAATCATGGCCGTCTCTTTTGGGCAGGTTGTCGCTCGCTATGCCTTCGGAACGGGGTGGTCAGCGGCGCTTGAATTCAGCATGGTGATGTTCTCTTGGCTGATTTTGATGGGAATGAGCTACGGGATTAAGAACGGAACCCACTTGGGTGTCGATATCGTTCTTAATGCAGTACCAAGCAGGGTAGGTAAATGGTTGTCACTGTTTGGGGCATTTGCAACGCTGATGTACGCCCTAATTCTTCTTGATAGTGCTTGGTTGGCTGCCTTAGGTGTTGATGTTCGCGGGGGTGCCATTGAGTACTGGGCTAAGATGTACAAAATTAACATCGGTGTCGAAGAGATGCGTTGGCCTGACTTCATTATGGAGTGGTTTGGCGTTAAAGAGCGTGTTCAACGTTGGTTGGTATTGGTTATTCTACCCATCAGTTTGGCTCTGCTAGCGTATCGCTCATTGCAGGCGTTTGTCGGTATTTGGACCGGTGCGCGTCATCACCTCATTGCGGGTCACGAGGCAGAAGACCTTGTTGATGAGCACAAAGATGCACTGAAAGATTAAGGGCCTGAACTGATGGAAGCATTAATTCTATTTGCACTGGTATTGGGTCTTCTCTTTATCGGTCTACCTGTGGGTGTGGCACTGGGCCTATCCTCTATTCTATTTATTACCTTCTTCTCTACAGATTCACTATCGTCTGTAGCGATTTCGCTGTTTGGTGTTGGTACACACTACACCCTTCTAGCGATCCCATTCTTCATCGTTGCGTCGTCATTCATGTCGACCGGTGGTGTTGCGAAACGTTTGATTAACTTTGCCATTGCCTCAGTGGGGCATTTCCGTGGCGGTTTAGCGATGGCATCGGTACTGGCTTGTATGATGTTTGCCGCGCTCTCTGGATCATCGCCGGCAACGGTTGTGGCCATTGGTACGATTGCTATAGCCGGTATGCGCCAAGTGGGCTACTCAAAAGAGTTTGCCTCAGGTGTTATCGCGAACGCCGGTACTTTGGGTATCTTGATTCCACCCTCTATCGTTATGGTGGTTTACGCAGCCTCGACGGATGTGTCGGTTGGCCGTATGTTCTTAGCGGGTGTTATTCCAGGTCTAATTGCCGGCGGTATGTTGATGCTTGCGATCTACGTGGTTGCACGCATTAAAAACCTTCCGGCAGAAGAGTGGAAAGGTTTCGGTACCCTTGTTCGTGGTGGTAAAGATGCGTTTTGGGGGCTTTTCCTGATCGTTATCATCATGGGTGGCATCTACGGAGGCGCGTTTACGCCGACGGAAGCTGCGGTAGTAGCTGCTGTCTACTCAATCATTGTCGCGCTCTTTATCTACCGTGATATGGGACCGTTGAAAAACACACCCTGGGTACTTGAGTCAGATGCACCACACGCAAAAGTTGGTTTCAATGGATCGGTGTATGGTGTCTCACTCTTCTTGGTGTGGATGATTCTGTCATTCTTTGCAACGTCAGACCCTGATAGCACGGTAACCGCTGGCGAACGTGCGATCTGGGGTGTGGCGTTGAGTATTGCGCTGACCATCTTCTACACGGTTAAACGCAGTCATGCGATGAATAAGAGCTTTGCTCACTGCTTCTTGGCAGGTTTAGGCATCTGGAAGCGTAACTTAGTCACCCTAGTAACCGCTTTCTTCCCTTCACTATTTGGTGAAGAGAGTCGTAAAACCATGCTTGAGGGTACAAAAACCACAGTGATGTTGATGTTCATTATCGCCAATGCACTGTTGTTCGCGCACACACTATCGGCAGAGCGTATTCCTCAGCACGTGACTGAGTGGATGCTCGACGTCGGTTTCACCTGGTGGTCATTCTTAATCGCCGTCAACATTCTGCTGTTGATTGGTGGTCAGTTCATGGAGCCATCAGGCCTTCTAGTTATTGTCGCGCCAGTGGTGTTCCCAATTGCAATGGAGCTGGGTATCGACCCGATTCACCTAGGTATCATAATGGTAGTGAATATGGAGATCGGTATGATCACACCACCGATTGGTTTGAACTTGTTCGTAACCTCGGGGATAACTGGCATGAGTTTGTCACGCGTTGTGAAAGCAGCGGCGCCGTTTGTCGCGGTGCTGTTTGTCTTCTTGATTCTTGTGACCTACATACCAGCCATTTCAACCTGGTTGCCATACAGCATCATGGGCCCTGAATTAGTGACCAAATAGTCACTCATTTAACACACTATGTAAGCGGGGATGGTTCTATGAACCCTCCCCGTTTTTGTTTGGTAGATGGAAGGTGCTAATTATCGCTTAACGTTCTAAAATAGGCGGCTATTGCTATAACACTGGATATCTATGAGTCACTCTGCTGTCAACAACGACGACCCCTACAAAGAGATTCGCCCCTACCGAGATGAAGAAGTAGGGCAGGTTTTGTTCGATCTACTCCACAATAACGAGTTTGTGGATGCCATTACGAAGTATCAGTTTCCAAAGGCCTCGCGGTGGGCTGGATGGTTTTTAAGACCGATCGTGAAGCAGTATCTAGCTGCGCGCATGGGCGATGTTGATACTGTTCGTGAGTTTCAGCAACTTGTTGAAAGTTACATGAACAAGATGATTAAACGATCAACGACCAAGTTAAGCTGTAGTGGCTTGGATAAGCTCGATAAAGAGGATGCTTATCTGTTTGTATCAAATCACCGCGACATCGCAATGGATCCAGCCTTCGTTAACTGGATGCTCTACCATGCTGGAATGGACACGGTTCGAATTGCCATTGGCGATAACCTGCTGCGTAAACCCTA
>JAAZVX010000014.1 GCA_018623095.1 Marinobacterium sp.
GTGGTAGGTTAGGTCTTGTGATTGAAAAAAAGGGATTCACCCCCATTAAATGTTCAAATCGATTCTAAGACATCTTATTTGGAAATTATTTTTATGAGTGACGTTAAACACCACAGCCTTATCATTCTTGGTTCAGGACCTGCCGGATATACTGCCGCTGTATATGCAGCTCGCGCTAATCTTAACCCTGTTGTCATTACAGGAATGCAAGCAGGCGGACAGCTAACGACAACAACTGACGTCGACAACTGGCCAGGCGATGCTGAAGGTGTTCAAGGTCCTGAATTGATGCAGCGCATGCAAGCCCACGCTGAGCGTTTCAACACCGAAGTGATCTATGACCACATCAATAAAGCTGAATTGACCGAGCGCCCATTCCGTCTGACCGGTGATACCGGTGTATACACTTGTGATGCTCTGATCATCTCAACAGGGGCATCAGCTCAATACCTAGGGTTAGAGTCTGAAGAGGCCTTCAAAGGAAAAGGAGTCAGTGCTTGTGCCACGTGTGACGGTTTCTTCTACCGCAACCAGACAGTGGTCGTTGTGGGTGGTGGTAATACCGCAGTGGAAGAGGCGCTGTATCTTTCAAACATCGCTAAGGAAGTGATCCTTGTTCACCGACGAGATACCCTGCGCTCAGAGAAGATCCTACAGGATAAGATTTTTGAACGTGCCGAAAATGGCAACATCACTCTGATGTGGAACAACCAACTTGATGAAGTGCTAGGTGATGATATGGGTGTGACCGGTATTCGGGTTAAAAGCACCGAAACTGGTGAAACTCAAGAGATCGAAGCCCAGGGTGTCTTCATTGCGATCGGCCATAAACCCAACACGGATCTGTTCGATGGTCAGCTGGATATGGAACATGGCTACCTGAAAATCAAAACGGGTCTAGAGGGTAACGCTACTCAAACCAGCATCGAAGGCGTTTTTGCAGCAGGCGATGTTGCTGATCACTCCTACCGTCAAGCGATCACATCAGCGGGCTTTGGCTGTATGGCAGCACTGGACGCTGAACGCTACCTTGATGACCTAGCTAAGTAACGCAATGATCCCTTGGCTCACTCCGGGAGAGCCCTACTTTCCTGATACCCACCATGCACTCGACGACCCAAACGGGTTGTTGGCTGCTGGTGGGGAGCTGACAGCAGAGTGGTTAAAAACCGCCTATCCCTTAGGAATCTTCCCTTGGTTCAGTGAAGATGATCCGATCTTATGGTGGTCACCCTCCCCTCGCTGTGTGCTATACCCCGCTCGATTTCATGAATCCAAATCTCTGAAAAAACGCCTCAGAAAAACAGACCTAACCGTCAAGATCGACACACAGTTCGAAGAGGTAATCAGACAATGTGCCGCACCCAGGGGCGAAGATGGAACCTGGATAAGCGATCAGATCATAGCTGCCTATACCGATCTGCACCACCAGGGGGTAGCCCACTCTGTCGAGGTTTACCAGGACGACAAATTGGTGGGTGGATTATATGGCCTAGCGATTGGGCAGCTCTTTTTTGGTGAGTCGATGTTTTCACGAGTGACTGACGCCTCAAAACTGGCCACTAAAATTCTTTGTGCAGAATTGGAAAAAGCGAACTATGCTGTAATTGATTGCCAGATATACAATTCACATTTGGCCTCACTGGGTGCAGTTGAGATCGAACGGAGCGAGTTTGAGCGACTGCTAACACATTGCAAAAAGACGCCTAGCCATAACCCTTGGGCAAAGCGGAACTGGTATCCCAATGTCGAATCTTCAAACGCTTAAGTTTTTTGTCACACCGGATCACGACTGCAGCTACATAGAAAAAGCCACAGCAAAAACACTGTTTGTCGATCCAGAAGCACCCCTTGATAAATCGACCTACTCTCAACTCACACAACATGGTTTCCGACGCAGCGGCACCCATGTTTACAGACCTCATTGCGATGGCTGTGCAGCCTGCATCTCGGCCCGCGTTCCCGTTGAACGATTCAAACGATCAAAATCACAGCGACGCATTTGGAACAAGAACGACGATATCTTGGTTGAAACCGTTGCGCCTCGCTTCGATACAGAAATTTACGATCTCTACGCACGTTATATCAATGCGCGCCATGATGATGGTGATATGTACCCCCCTTCAGAAGAGCAGTTCATCAGCTTTCTTGTCGAGAGCAACCAAAACACTCAGTTTCATCTTTTCCGGGATATGGATGGCGAACTGCTTGCAGTTGCTGTAACCGATCAGCTCATAGACGGACTGTCAGCGGTGTACAGTTTCTTTAGCCCTGACCATGATCAGCGCAGCCTTGGGGTCTTTGCCGTTCTCTGGCAGATAGAGTATCTGAAGCAGATTGATCTTCGCTACAACTATTTGGGTTATTGGGTGAAAAACTGCCAAAAGATGGCCTATAAAACACAGTACCAACCGATTGAAATCTTGTTGGATGACGTTTGGGTTGATGCATCTGACGATATGATCAAGTGATTGGCAAGTCACACATAGGCCTCCCCCTAAAACATTTCACTTTTAAGACAATTTAGTGCAGAATACGCGACCTTCAGGTCAAGTAACGATAAAAAGCGACCCAATGCACGCTTAACGATACTTGGTAAAGAATCCCAAAGGTAGGTATTAATGGCTAAAGAAGACGCTTTTGAAATGGAAGGAACGGTAATAGATACCCTTCCAAACACGATGTTCCGTGTAGAACTAGAGAATGGACACGTGGTAATTGCACACATCTCTGGCAAAATGCGTAAAAACTACATCCGTATCCTTACGGGTGACAAGGTGAAAGTTGAACTGACTCCTTATGATTTGAATAAGGGCCGTATCACCTACCGAGCTCGTTAATCGACACCGAAAAAAATGGCCACTATACAGTGGCCATTTTTGTTTCTACGCTGATTTCAAGATCAAGCTCACCCTCTTGATTCACCACAACCTCAACAGATCCACCCTCTTCTGACAATTCGCCAAAGAGGATTTTCTCGGCCAGCGGTTTTTTGATCTTCTCTTGAATCAGACGACGCATAGGACGCGCGCCCATCTTCTCGTCGTAACCATGCTCAGCCAACCAATCACAGGCCTCATCACTGGCATGAATACTGACCTTCTTATCGTCCAGCTGAACCTGAAGCTCCATCAGGAATTTATCAACCACGCCACGAACGATCTCTCTAGTGAGTGCTTTAAACTGAACAATAGAGTCCAAACGGTTACGGAACTCAGGGGTAAAGAGGCGTTTGATCGCTTCCATACCGTCACTGCTGTGATCTTGCTTCGCAAAACCGTAGCTCGCACGCCCCATATCCTCCGCACCGGCGTTGGTTGTCATGATCAGGATCACGTTACGGAAGTCAGCTTTTCGACCATTATTATCGGTCAACGTGCCGTTATCCATGACCTGCAACAGTAGGTTAAAGACTTCTGGATGCGCCTTCTCTATCTCATCAAGTAGGACGACGGCATGCGGTGATTTAGTGACCGCTTCGGTCAACAAACCACCCTGATCAAAGCCAACGTAACCTGGGGGTGCACCTATTAAGCGGGAGACGGTGTGACGCTCCATGTACTCGGACATATCAAAGCGAATCAACTCAATGCCCAAAATACGCGCCAGTTGCGAGGTCACCTCAGTTTTACCCACCCCAGTAGGGCCAGCAAACAGAAAGCTACCGACAGGTTTGTTTGGCTCTTTAAGACCCGCACGCGAGAGCTTAATCGCTGCAGATAGGTTATCGATCGCATCATCTTGACCCAACACCACCATTTTTAGGTTGGTATCAAGCTTAGCCAACTGCTGTTTATCAGAAGCCGAGACAGACTTGGGTGGGATCCTAGCGATCTTAGCGACAATGTTTTCGATTTCTGGCACATCAATCACTTCAACTCGATCCTCTTCAGGAATGAGTCGCTGATAAGCACCAGCCTCATCAATTACATCAATCGCCTTATCAGGAAGATGCTTCTCATTGATGTAACGATCGGCCATCTCGGCGGCTGATTTTAATGCGGCATCGGTATAACGAATCTCATGGTGCTCTTCAAAACGCGATCGAAGACCTTTCAAGATTTGGTAGGTATCTTCAGCACTTGGCTCCAATACATCGACTTTCTGGAACCGACGTGCCAACGCACGGTCTTTCTCAAAAATGCCACGAAACTCTTGGAAGGTGGTCGACCCGATGCAACGCAACTGACCAGAACTCAGTAGCGGTTTAAGCAGGTTGCTGGCATCCATTGAGCCGCCCGAGGTAGCACCCGCCCCGATAATTGTATGAATCTCATCGATGAACAGAATCGCTTCACGCTGATCTTTTATCTCATTGAGCAATGATTTAAGACGCTTCTCAAAGTCACCTCGATACTTAGTACCTGCAACCAGTGCACCCAAATCCAGTGAGTAAACAACCGAGTTGGCAATCACATCGGGCACCTGCTCTTCGATGATCAACTTTGCCAAGCCCTCTGCAATGGCTGTCTTACCAACGCCAGCCTCGCCCACTAGGAGCGGATTATTCTTGCGACGGCGCGATAGGATTTGAACGACGCGTTCAACTTCTGAGTCACGGCCAACGAGTGGGTCGATTTGGCCAACCGCAGCCTGTTGATTCAGATTGATGGCGTATTTAGAGAGTGCACTCTCCTGCTTCTGCTCATCTTTACTATCAGAAGTAGCGCCCTGCTGCTCGCTTTGGGACTCACCTTCTGACACACCATGAGAGAGGAAGTTAACAACATCTAACCGCTCTATGTTCTGCATCTTAAGGAAGTAGACGGCTTGGCTCTCTTGTTCACTGAAAATAGCCACCAACACATTGGCTCCGGTCACTTCCGTTTTACCTGATGACTGTACATGAAAAACAGCACGCTGAAGTACTCGCTGAAAACCAAGGGTTGGTTGAGTTTCAGACGCTTCGACATTCTCCGGAAGCTCTGGCGTCGTCTCTTTAATGAAGTTGTGCAGTTGATTAACCAGTGCATCAAAGTCCGCACCACAGGCTGCCAACACTTCAAAAGCATGACGATTGTCGATCAAGGCCAACAGCAGATGCTCGACCGTTAAGAACTCGTGTCGAGATGAGCTAGCCGATTGAAAGGCTTGACTCAAGGTGTCTTCTAACTCTCGATTCAACATATAGAATCTCCTTATACCTGCTCCACTTCACAGAGTAGCGGGTGTTTATTGTCACGTGAATACTGGTTAACTTGTGCCGCTTTAGTCTCAGCAACGTCTTTAGTATAGACGCCACACACACCTTTGCCTTGTGTATGAACAGCCAACATTACCTGAGTAGCTTTCTCTTCACTCATGTTGAAGAACCCCATCAACACCTGCACCACAAACTCCATCGGAGTGTAGTCATCATTCATTAGTACCACACGATAGAGAGAAGGCTGTTTTAGCTCTGGCTTAGCCTCCGCAGCGGCTATGCCCGGTGGGTGTTGTTGATCATCGTCATGATCGGACATTTCAATTTGTAATGGACGGTTAGTAATACGCATTTTCACCAATTTAATAAGAATATAAATCAATACCGTATTAGAGTTTCTTTGTTTATGAAAAGCGCTTGGTCACTCAGCGCACTCCAACGACTCTTGAGTGTAACAGTTAACAATTTTGTCATACTCATTACGATTGCTTCATTTAACCAGTTTACATGCTGATGTAACAGAGCGGATTGCATAGTTGGGACACTCCTAATTATCGCGTACACTGAGCAGAACGTTTTTAAAAATAAATTCCAATGTCTACTCTCTACCTACTGAACAAACCCTTTAATGTGCTACCAACCTTTACTGATGATCAAGGTAGAGACACCCTTGCCCGGTTCATAGATATACCCAAAATTTATGCCGCAGGCCGACTGGATTACGATTCAGAGGGCCTACTAGTACTCACCAGTGATGGGGAGTTACAACATCGTCTAGCGCACCCTAAGTTCAAACTGCCAAAAACCTATTGGGTACAAGTTGAAGGAGCGATCACTGAAGAGGCGCTTGAGCAGCTCAGAAAAGGGGTAGAGCTCAAAGATGGCTTGACCCGCCCTGCCAAAGCCAAAGACATTTATATCGATGAGCCCTGGCCGAGAACCCCACCGATTCGTGAACGAAAGAACATTCCAACCAGCTGGATTGAACTGATTATCACTGAAGGGCGAAATCGCCAAGTCAGACGTATGACGGCGGCTGTTGGGTTTCCAACGTTACGATTGATTCGTTATGCGGTTGGTGAGTGGTCTATTGACACACTAGCGCCTGGCGAATGGCGGGAGGAGGAGGTGAACCTTGCCCCGCTCCCCAAAAAGTCGCCCCATAGCGCTAGGCCTAAGCGAACTAGCGCTCGCTCCAACTTTTCGCGGCCTCGACGTCGCTAGTCTTTTGTTCGACCCAGACTGACCCTTTATCACTCACTTCACGCTTCCAAAATGGAGCATCGCGTTTCAGATAATCCATAATAAAACTGGCTGCCTCAAACGCCGCATTGCGGTGAGCCGAACTGACGGCCACCTGTACCACCTCTTCAGATAGACCCATAGCGCCAACCCTATGAACAATGAAGATCCGCTTTAACGGCCAGCGATCACGCGCCTGGGTCGCAATCTGCGCGAGCGCTTTTTCGGTCATGCCTGGGTAGTGCTCAAGCTCCATGTATTCCAAGTCAGCATCGGGTAACTCACGCACCATACCGGTGAACGAGACAAGCGCCCCCACCCCTTCTGGTGACTCTTTTAACCAAGCCAATCCATCTGAACTATCAATTGGCTGCGTAACGACTTCGATGCGATCCTGCATTCTGACCTCAAAAATAAGAAACACCGCCTAGCAACGGATTAAAATCTGATATGATATTCACCTATTTTATTGCAGATAGATAAACGATGCACGACTCCAAATCAAACCGCTGGTATCCGCATGCGACCGTTGCAACCATTGTTGAAAAAGAGAATCGCTTTTTGCTGGTTGAAGAGATCATCAACGGAACCAAAAAGGTCCTTAACCAACCGGCAGGTCATGTTGAAAATGGTGAGACTCTATTCCAAGCAGCACGACGTGAAACGCAAGAGGAGACCGGCTGGAGCGTAGAACTGGATGCCCTATTAGGGCTCTATGTTTATCGAGTTCCTGACTTGGATCTTACGTTCCATCGGGTGACGTTTATTGCAAACACGCTGTCGCACAATACTGAACAAGCGTTAGATGAAGGGATCCTCCAAGCGGTATGGATGACGCGCGATGAGGTGGCCGAAAACCACCACCGTTTACGTAGCCACCTTGTATTGGACTGCATCGATGACTATTTAGCGGGCAAACGTTACCCACTTAACTTTATATACGATCAATTAGACTAACTTCATGAGCACAAAATCGATCACCGAAACAAAAGTTATTGTCGGCATGTCTGGCGGCGTTGACTCCTCCGTTTCAGCCTATCTTCTAAAAGAACAGGGTTACCAAGTTGAAGGCCTGTTCATGAAGAACTGGGAAGAGGATGACGGTACTGAATACTGTACCGCTCTGGAGGATCTGGCCGACGCGCAGGCAGTGTGTGACAAACTTGATATCAAGCTGCATACCGCCAACTTTGCAGCTGAGTATTGGGATAATGTCTTCGAGCACTTTTTGGAAGAGTACAAAGCGGGAAGAACCCCTAATCCAGACATTCTCTGCAACCGTGAAATCAAGTTCAAAGCATTCCTAGAATACGCGCAACTTTTAGGCGCTGACATGATCGCGACTGGTCACTACACCCGTCGACGTATGCAAGGTAAAAAAGGCGAACTGTTAAAAGGGCTAGATCCCAATAAAGACCAGAGCTACTTCTTACATCAGGTGGGCCACCAAGAGTTGGCGATGACACTGTTTCCAGTCGGTGAGTTGGAGAAACCAAAGGTTCGAGAAATTGCTGAAAAACTCGATCTAATTACCGCTAAGAAAAAGGACAGCACCGGTATCTGTTTCATCGGTGAGCGTCGATTTACTGACTTCTTGAAACAGTACATTCCTGCTCAACCGGGTAAGATCGTCACGCCCAGTGGGGATGTGATCGGTAAACACCAAGGCTTAATGTATTACACACTCGGTCAGCGTCAGGGGTTAGGCATTGGCGGTCTCGCCAACTACTCAGAAGATCCCTGGTTTGTGGCCGGTAAAGATCTGAACGCTAATGAACTGATCGCTGTCCAAGGGATTGATAACGAACTGCTCTACAGCGAGTGGCTCTATGCATCTGAGATCTTTTGGATCAGCGGTGAAGAGCCTCAATTACCCATGAACTGCACTGCAAAAGTCCGTTACCGCCAAGCTGATCAAGCCTGTCGTATTGAACAACATGGCAATGGCTACAAGGTATCATTTGATCAACCCCAACGCGCCGTGACCCCGGGTCAATCACTGGTCATCTACCAAGGTGACCTCTGCTTAGGCGGTGGTGTGATTGAGCATAGCTCACGTGATCTAACTTGGGGGGAACGATAATGTCCAGAGCAAAGCAAGAACAGGCGATCGCAATGGCTGCCATCTTTCAAGCAGCCCACCTCGTTGATCAGATCGCACGCCAAGGCAGCTGTTCAAGCAGCAGCTTTGAAATCTCTATCGCATCACTTTTCGAAATGAATCCAGAGACAACTGAAGATATCTTTGGCGGTCGGCAACATCTTAAAGTCAACCTAAATGATGGCTTTAACTCAATACAGCAAATCATTGATAAGAAAGAGAATGCTTATTCACCCATGGTCATGCGCTATGCACTAAGCTTAATTACATTAGAGCGCAAGCTGGCCAAAAACAGAGACTACCTTAATACCATTTCAGAACGCTTAGACGAGCTAGCAAAAAAAGCGGATTACTTCTGGCTGAACAACCACAGTGATGATGAACCAGCCGATTCAAGTCGGTTTACTCATAGCTCAGTTGTGGCAGGAATTGATGCCCTCTACCAAGAGACAATCAGCAATTTCAATTTCAGGATTCAGGTACAAGGCGACCCCCGCAACCTGCAAAACAGCGAAAACGCAGCTCGAATTCGTGCCCTTCTATTAGCTGGCATACGTGCAGCGATTCTTTGGAGACAGGTTGGCGGGCAACGCTGGCACCTGATCTTCTTTAGGTCGCGAATCGGGGATGCAATGAAAGAGCTGAAGCGTATCTAGAGAAGGTGTCAGACCTCACCATTTTTCTATATAATTACGACCCTTAAATTCACGCAATTCAAGAGACCCTATCCATGGAACTCACAGCTCTAACTGCTGTATCGCCTGTTGATGGCCGATACGGAAGCAAAACCTCTACCCTTCGTTCTATCTTTAGCGAATTCGGATTAATCCGCTTTAGAGTGGAAGTTGAAATTCGCTGGCTACAGCAACTGGCTTCACATCCGCAGATCACTGAAGTCCCAGCATTGAGCAGCGAAGCGAATGAGCAGTTAGACAATCTGGTAGCAGGATTCTCTTTAGAGCACGCTGAGCGCATCAAAGAGATTGAGCGCACGACCAACCACGATGTAAAAGCGGTTGAGTATTTCATCAAAGAGCAAATCTCATCGAACGCCGAGCTCAATGCGATCAGTGAATTCGTGCACTTCGCATGTACCAGCGAAGACATTAACAACCTATCTCATGCACTCATGCTTAAAAATGGCGTTGCCGTTATGCGCACTGAGATGGAAGCGATCGAGCAGGCTATCGCTAAAATTGGTCAAGATTTTGCCACTCAGCCTATCCTCTCTCGCACCCACGGCCAGACGGCTTCACCATCGACACTGGGTAAAGAGATGGCAAACGTTGCCTACCGTCTGCGCCGCCAAATTAAACAACTGGATAGCATCGAGTACCTTGGCAAAATCAACGGTGCTGTAGGTAACTACAATGCACACCTCAGCGCTTACCCTGAAATTGATTGGGAAGCGAATGCCAAGAACTTCATTGAAGGACTCGGCCTGAACTTCAACCCTTACACTACTCAGATTGAGCCACACGACTACATTGCAGAGCTGTTCGATCTAGTGTGTCGCTACAATACAATCCTGATCGATTTTGACCGTGATGTTTGGGGTTACATCGCATGGGGCTATTTCAAGCAGAAAACCATCGCTGGGGAAGTTGGTTCATCGACCATGCCGCACAAAGTTAACCCAATTGACTTTGAAAATTCAGAGGGTAACTTGGGCATCGCAAATGCAGTCATGGGCCACCTAACCATGAAACTACCGATCTCTCGCTGGCAGCGCGACCTGACCGATTCAACGGTACTGCGAAACCTAGGTGTCGGTTTTGGCCACAGCCTAATTGCCTACGCATCAACGCTGAAAGGGATTAGCAAACTGGAAGTTAACGCTGCACGCCTAGATGAAGATCTGGACAACAGCTGGGAAGTGCTTGCCGAGCCAATCCAGACTGTCATGCGTCGCTACGCGATCGAAGAGCCCTACGAGAAACTCAAAGCGCTGACTCGCGGTAAGGGTATGACCAAAGAGGTGATGCTCGATTTCATTGAAACTCTTGAGATCCCAGAAACTGCCAAAGCTGAGCTTCGTACACTGACACCCGGCACTTACGTCGGTAATGCGGCAGACCAAGCGTCTCGCATTTAATCGAAGCAGCGCTAGACTAAAACGCTCCTGAAGGGGCGTTTTTATTGTTTAACACAACAGATAACCCATCATGCTGAACAACATTCGTATCGTTTTAGTTGAGACTTTTCACCCTGGAAACATCGGAGCGGCGGCACGCGCCCTGAAGAACATGGGGCTTGGCCAACTCTGGCTGGTTAACCCTCGGGAATTTCCCAGTGAGGAGGCCACCTCGCGTGCTGCTGGTGCAAAGGACCTGTTAGAGGGTGCCAAGGTTGTTGAAACACTGGAAGAGGCGATCGCAGACTGCCAGTTAGTGGTGGGTACCAGTGCCCGTGAAAGAACCTTCGACCTGCCTCTGCTGGATCTAGAGAGCGCCGCACATCAAATTAATACAGAGTCACACTCTGGTGAAGTAGCGATCATTTTTGGTCGTGAAACCATGGGGCTCAACAACAAAGAGATGCTGATGTGTAATCGCCATCTGTTTATCGACGCCAACCCAGAATACCCTGTACTGAACGTATCGCAAGCGATTCAGCTGGTCTGTTATGAGTTACGACGCGCTAACCGTCTAGCACCTGAAACAGTTGTAGAAGCACCCTACCCGCGCCAACAAGAGATGGTTCTATTCTTTGAACACCTTGAACGCGTACTTCGTCGAGTCAGCTTTATCATCCCTCAACACGAAGGCCGTGTACTGGATAAACTGAAACGCTACTTCAATCGAACTCGACCTGAGAAGACAGAGATGGGCATGCTACGCGGCATCCTAAACGCCGTCGAAGAGACCCTAGATCGCGAAAACAAGGGGCAATAGCCTGTTGGAGCGATCTCATGGAGGTCGCGATAAAGAGTGGCAGACAGACTAATAACCTGTGACCAACCCGTTAAGGCTTAGCTAAAAAAGCCTCTAAACCGGCGATTGCGACAGCATGATCTTCTGGCGCTTTAGCACCCGCCACGCCTAACCCGCCAATCGTTTCATCATCGACTTTGACGGGCAGACCGCCCGCTATGAGACTTATCTTAGGATTATGAGCTAGACCCTGCATTACCAATGGTCGCTCACCGACAATCTCCTGCCATTTAGCGGTGGGCCAACCATAGCTGGCCGCGGTGTAAGCTTTGCGCTCAGCAAACTCTAAAGAGGCATCCGGTGCCTTAGGGTTTCTGAGCACAACAAGAGGAAGGCCTGAACGATCCACGACAACCACGTTCATAGCAAACCCCTGGGCATCTGCTTCGGCTTGAACTGTTTTAGCCAGCTCAAGTGCCGCTTCCATTGTTAAAGAACGAACCGTTTCAAACATACTTCCCCCAATCACTTCACAGCACTCTTAACGTTCTACGAGATTTTTGGAATGATAAACCCTGGAATTTTCACGAAAGTTTTTTCTGCCAAAAGAGCGCTTCACCGCCCACCTCACCGAGATCATAACCTTTGTACCCTAGGCGATTGTAGGCAGAGCGCGCTACGCCGTTCTCCTCTAAAACTTCCAAAGTGATTTTGCAGCAGCTCAAATCGTTAGCCAGAGCCTCAATGGCTGCAAACAGGGCATCAACAACTCCCTTACCTCTCGCCTCAGGTGCCACAAAGACATCGTGAATATTGATCAAGGGCGCCGCATTAAAGGTACTAAAACCCATAAAAGCGTTTAGCAGCCCCACAGGCTGATCATTTATATAGGCAATGAAGCTATTTGCACCCTGAACCTCAGCCAACTTAGATGGAAGCGACTGCTTCACCTCGTCACTAAGTGGTGAATTGCCACCCAAAGGATCAAGCGCATAAGCATTTAATAGCGCGACTAAATCTTCACCCTGTTGTGGGTCTAAATAATCAACGTGCGTAATCTTTAATTCATTCATGACCGAATCATAGTAGTTCACCTAAGATCGGTCTATCTAATTCATCCATCAGTGACTGGCCTACAACAACTATCACCTGCCCTACCTTTAATCTAAAATTAAGCCATTATTTTTTAAGGACTGGCTATGTACACAATTAACTGGGGTGATTTAACGGTTGAGACGTTTCTAAGTGACTATTGGCAACAGAAACCACTGTTAATCCGCAATGCATTTCCAAATCTTGATCCGGTTATAACCGCTGATGAGTTAGCAGGTTTATCCCTAGAGGAAGAAGTTGAATCGAGACTGATTCAATTTAAACCGGACAGCTCTGAATACCAGTTGGAGTGTGGCCCTCTAAACGAGGAGACCTTTGCGAAGCTTCCTGAGTCGCACTGGACGATACTAGTACAAGCGGTTGATCACTACTCCCCGGAAGCAAAAGCGCTGTTAAATGCTTTTAAATTCGTCCCTAACTGGCGCATTGATGATCTGATGATTAGCTACGCAACACCGGGCGGCGGCGTAGGACCACACTACGATAACTACGACGTATTTCTGATTCAAGCAGAAGGAACACGCCGCTGGGAGCTTGGTGATATCGAATCAAGCCAATCACCTCGCCTACCCGACGCACCCGTTATGATCCTGAGCGAGTTTGAAAAACGAGAGAGCTTTGAGCTTGAACCGGGCGACATGCTCTATCTCCCACCACAGGTCGCTCATAACGGCATTGCCACCAGTGAGAATTGCATCACCTACTCTGCAGGGTTTAGAGCCCCGTCCGATGCCGAGATACTGAGAGCTGTTTCGGACCACATTGGTGAATCACTGACTTCTGAACAGCGATTCAGCGACGCCAAACGTCCCTTTTGCCAATCTCCCGGCGAAATTGAACAAGCCTCCATCAAACAGATCTCACAGAGACTGTCAGAACTGCTATCCGATCAAGGCGCGTTAGAAACAGCCATTGGCACTCTATTATCTGAAGCCAAATATCCGGACCAGGTTGATGCTCGTGATCTAGATGACTTCGAACATTGGAAAGACGAAGCAGAACAATATGGCATTGAGATTGCTCCCAATAATCGACTTCTCTATGTAGTGGGACAGCCATTCAAACTGTTTTGTAACGGCGAACAGATCAAAGTTGATGTCGCTGAAGTTGCGCTTGCCAAGCAACTCGCCAATCAAGGCCACCTATCGCCTGATGAGTTTAACCTAGATGAATCACCCCTTCTAAAAGCGCTTTTTTTAGGCGGTGTCGTTCAATAACCTAAAGAAGATGACACCCTAAAAGCGGTTCGCTACAGGACCGCTTATGTCGCTTTAGTACTAATTTTACTTCATACCACCCTGCTATTCACCAAAGGTATCATAGAAGATTTCTGCATATAAAAAGATCTTTTAATCTCTGTAAAAAGTGCCGATTTACGACCATTTACTATTAAACTTAAGTCTCTAGCCAATAGTATATATCATAACAAGTTATTGATTTTTAAATATAAAAATATATTTTCACAAGAAGTCTCTTTGTAGTTTAACTACAAGACATACGACAGCCCCCACCTTTCCACCCCACACCAATTGTTGCTCTGCACAAAACTGCTTTGACAGCAGGTGCAGCATTCTCCATGATGTCGCCATCCGTCAGATTTCATTTTTATGAACCGACAGAGATTTAACACATTCGGGTGCTTTGTTACCCATTATTGAGGATGAGATATGTCTACATACAAACAAGAGATTGAAGCTCAACAGGCTACTTGTAACCAGTACGGTGGCACTTGGTCAGCAATCAACGCTGAATCTGCTGCTCGCATGAAACTTCAGAACCGTTTCCAAACTGGTCTAGATATCGCTAAATACACTGCAGCGATCATGCGCAAAGATATGGCTGATTACGATGCTGACACATCTAAGTACACTCAATCTCTAGGCTGCTGGCACGGTTTCATTGGCCAACAGAAACTTATCTCTATCAAAAAGCATTTCGGCTCTACTGATAAGCGTTACCTATACCTTTCTGGTTGGATGGTTGCTGCACTTCGTTCTGAGTTCGGTCCACTACCTGACCAGTCAATGCACGAGAAAACGTCTGTGCCAATGCTTATCGAAGAGCTATACACCTTCCTTAAGCAAGCGGATGCGTGGGAACTTAACCACCTTTACCGTGAGCTAGACGCTGCACGTGATGCTGGCAACAACACTAAAGAGCAAGAGATCATCGCTAAGATCGATAGCTTCGAAACTCACATCGTTCCTATCATAGCTGACATCGATGCCGGTTTCGGTAACGCTGAAGCGACTTACCTGCTAGCTAAGAAGATGATCGAAGCAGGTGCATGTTGTATCCAGCTAGAGAACCAAGTATCAGATGAGAAACAGTGTGGTCACCAAGACGGTAAAGTAACAGTACCTCACTCTGACTTCCTAGCTAAGATCAATGCGGTACGTTACGCATTCTTGGAGCTTGGTGTGGACGACGGTGTCATCGTTGCTCGAACTGACTCATTAGGTGCTGGCCTAACTAAGCAGATCGCTGTGACTAACGAACCAGGCGACCTAGGTGACCTTTACAACAGCTTCCTAGATGGCGACGTAATCAACGGTCCTGAAGACATCAACAACGGTGACGTTGTTGTTAAAGCAAACGGTCAACTAATGAAGCCTAAGCGTCTACAGTCTGGTCTGTTCCAGTTCAAACAAGGTTCTGGCGAAGATCGTGTTGTTCTTGACTGTATTACCTCGCTCCAGAACGGTGCTGACCTTCTATGGATCGAAACTGAAAAACCACACGTTCAGCAAATTGCTGGCATGGTCAACCGTATCCGTGAAGTGATTCCAAATGCGAAGCTTGTTTACAACAACTCACCTTCGTTCAACTGGACTCTTAACTTCCGTCAGCAAGTGTTTGATGCTTGGACAGCTGAAGGTAAAGATGTTTCTGCGTACGATCGCGCTAAACTAATGAGTGCTGATTACGATGAGACCGATCTAGGTAAAGAAGCGGATGCTAAGATCCAGAGCTTCCAGGCAGACGCGTCACGTGAAGCAGGCATCTTCCACCACCTAATCACTCTACCGACTTACCACACAGCGGCGCTATCAACTGATAACCTAGCAAAAGGTTACTTCGGTGACGAAGGCATGCTTGCATACGCAGGTGGCGTTCAGCGTAAAGAGATCCGTCAGGGCATCGCGACTGTTAAGCACCAGGATATGGCTGGTTCTAATATTGGCGACGACCATAAAGAGTACTTCGCCGGTGATGCTGCGCTAAAAGCAGGTGGTAAAGACAATACAATGAACCAGTTTGCTAACGTTTAAGCGCTAGCTCAGTTCAAACAAAACGCGCCTTCGGGCGCGTTTTTTTTCGTCGTCTGTGTGTTGAATCACGAGAAATTAAGTCCAATTTTAAAAACGGGTCTATAATGTAGAAGCAATGCCAGTCGCCTTGCAGCTTGGCACATTATTTGCAAGAATTTTGCACGGTTAGAATTTTTATTTAACGCTTGACCACTTATTAATAGACAAGCCATGACATCAAATTTAAGCAACTTCTTAAGTCAGCCAACCCTTATCATTTGGGCAATATTGATATTAGCTTTCACTGCGATTGTCTGCATTATCATCGCAGTCAACATCCGCAAGCGTCGCGATGCTGATACCCTTCAGCTTGAAAGCCGTTCAGAGTTTAAGGAAGCGGTTAATCACTTCGAAAAGATATCATCTGTTTCAGACATCTACCTGTTTGAACAGCAAGATGCTTCTGGATCCCTGTGGATCAACGCTCAACTAAGGAGCTTATTAGATATTCACAATGAGACAGCACTGACTCTGCAAGAACTTTTAGAAAGATTGTCACTCAATGGGCAACCCATTCAACCAGACGATTTAAAAGAGACGAGTGGTATACCATTTAAAGCAATGGTAAGCATCAATGTCGATTCGATAACGACTAAAAAAGCGATTTTAACAATCAGTATTGATGAACGAGGGTACATCTATGGGTCTTTGGTTGATCAGACCGAATTAATTGATCGGGGAAATGCAGTCCTTAAAGCAAAAAATGAAGCTGGAGAGTTTGAAAAACTCAGTGATTCTCTTTTTGACACTCTGAGTAAAGCCTCTAAAAAATCCCGTTTTGACGTAGTTAGGATTGACGATCATTTAAAAACTCTTCATTTCTTTTTTAGTGGGAAGAGCCTAAATTTCCCGGCTAAAGAGATAGAGATGGATGAGTTAATTAATCGAGTCAAAGGATCACATAAGCAAACTCTAAGCTATCTTCTACAAGGCAAAATCCAAAGCTGTGAACTGCCTTTAGACTTAACCAAAACAGAAACAATTTGGTGGCGAATTGACAATATCGGTCGTGATCTCAACAACAATATCAATTTGTTTATTCAAGACATCACGCTGACTAAACAAAATCAACAAAGGATACAGGAATCGCGCACTGATGCTGAACTGGCCATTCGAAAACTCAATATCGCGACGGACACATCAGGCATTGCCATTTTTGAGATAGACCCAATCACTGAAAGAATTCGTCCGTCACCAACGCTTAGAGAGATACTTAACTTACCGCCAAGCGAGTACATCTCGGTACGGGGGTTTTTAGGACTCTTTGATAGTAATGATAACGATGCGTTCAATAACTTTCTTTTGAAGTTAGGGGCATTCAACGGCCACAAACGGTTTACTATCAAGCTGACCGATGAGAGCGGCAAACGCTATTTTGACATCACATTAACAAGCCAGGGGCTACTAACGGTCGATAGACAGATACTTGGCAGCCTAATCGAAATAACGGAACGACAAATATTGATTGAGGAGTTGCAGGGCCTTGTTCAACAATCCAATCAGTCGTACCTGAAACTTCATGAACGTTATGATAGCGAAAAACAGCTATTTGGTATCATTGCACATGAAATCAGGACCCCTGTTTCAGCCATCAAGATGATGCTCGACGATGACCAAGACCACAAAGATTCCATCAATCAAAACGTGAATCATCTTTTAACGTTAATTGATGATCTTCGAAACGTTGTTAAACCTGAAGAGCAAACTTCAAGGCAGAGAAAACCGGGTCGTGTAACTCAGGCCGTGCAAGAGATCTATCGATCAATGCAAAGCTCCGCCAAAGAGGCCAATATAACACTTTCACTAGCTAATCATGTGTGGAGCGATCCTGAGACTTATTTTGATATAACAGCTATCAAACAGATTTTAATTAATCTTCTGCGCAACGCTTTCATTCATAGTCACGCGGACAGGGTTTGCATTGAACTGTCAGAACCCGTTGTAGAAACTAATGTCGTTCACTATTTGATCAAGATCAGTGATGACGGTCGAGGCGTCCCTGAGGAGTTTCATTCCAATCTATTCAATGCCTATTACCGGGGCGACACCGAAGCCGATGGTAGCGGTATAGGTTTGTATTTATGCCAACAATTGGCCCATGAATTAGATGGCTCACTGCAGTATGAGGATACCCCCGGTGGTGGTGCAACCTTTGTGCTTTCATTGACGTTAGATCTGATCAGCACCGACGAATATTCGCCAACTCAGGCACCTAAGCCGATGTCCAATGAGGAGACCAACAGGATCACCCAATCATTGGTCCTCTCCAGAAAGCGGGTACTGGTTGCTGAAGATAACTTGATGATACGCACGCTCACTAAAAAAATGATCGAAGGGCTGGGTGCCGAAGTGGTTGCCAAGGAGGATGGCCAATTAGCTCTTGAGGCCGCTAAAGCGAGCGACTTTGATTTAGTAGTGACTGATATATTCATGCCAAACCTAGATGGATATGGCTTAGCAACCGCTCTTCGTGAGATCGGTTTTACTGGACCTATAGTCGGCGTGTCGGCAGCCACAATCGGTGAAGAGCGTGATCGTTTAATAGAGGCCGGTGCCTCTGTGGCTTTGGCAAAACCTATCTCTGTTGAAAAATTGACGGAAGCATTACAATCCATAGACCAATCCAATCAGAGTCTATGATATGCCGGACAGTTATCTATTTACACCTCGCCCAGTCACCGCTCTAACGATTCGCGGTGACGAGCGTCAATTCCCAGTGAACCGTATCTTTTGTGTAGGTCGCAGTTACCAAGCACACGCTGCAGAGATGGGCGATAAGATTGATAAATCTACACAAGAACCCTTCTACTTTATTAAAGACCTTAACGCCATTCAGTCGTCTGGAACCGATCTACCCTATCCTCCAGGCACAGAGGATCTCCACTATGAGATGGAGTGGGTGGTTGCGATCGATCAGCACGGTTTTGAGGTAGATGAAGCAAAAGCGGAAGCAATGATCTATGGCTACGCCTGTGGCTTAGATATGACCCGACGCGACCTTCAACAGAAAGGTAAAGATAAACGCCGTCCTTGGGATCTCGGTAAAAACTTTGAGGGCGGTGCCATCATTAGCGATCTAGTTCCTAAATCGGAAACAGGTCAGCTTACCAGTGGCAAAATTGAGCTGCGCGTTAATGGTGAAACTAAGCAGTCGGCTGACATCTCGGATCTGATCTGGCCACCCGCAGAGTTAGTCATGCACCTCTCTAAGTACTACTCATTAAAGCCTGGTGATCTGATCTATACGGGTACCCCTGAAGGCGTTGGCCCTGTTGTCAAAGGCGACCGCATTGAAGGAAGTGTTGAGGGTGTGGGCTCAATTTCACTTAATATCGTATAAAAATAGAACTCAAACAGAGTAAATAGGAGAGTGTAAGATGAAATGTAATGTTGGCGGATTGGATCGCGCACTGCGAATTATTATTGGTCTGGTGCTAATGGGACTGGCTTTTACAGGAACAGTCGGCAGCTGGGGATACATCGGTGTTATCCCTCTGTTAACAGGCCTTTTTGGATTTTGTGGTGCATATACGCTGTTTGGCATTAACAGCTGTAAAAGTAAGTAACCGCTCTTGAGTTGGCGCGGTCTTAACAAGGCCGCGATCATCGCCTCATCTCTGATATGGCTTTAACAATGGGGTATTAATCGACTAAACCACTTCACCCGCGGCACTGCCTGATGCCCATGCCCACTGGAAATTGTGCCCACCCAAGTGACCGGTCACATCCAGTGACTCACCAATGAAATAGAGTCCTGGAACGCTTTTCACCTCCATGGTTTTCTGTGAAATGGACTGAGTATCTAGCCCACCAATCGTCACCTCGGCTGTACGATAACCTTCGGTACCCGAGGGTTTCACCTGCCAGTGATGTAATTGCTTAGATAATGATTCAATCTTTTCGTTAGAGTAATCCCCTATCACGCCAGAAAAGCCCCACAGTGAACAGATCACTTGCGCCAGACGCTTACTCATCTGCTCGCTAAGTACCCGCTCAATGCTCTGCTTGGGTGTCTTACTGCGCGCCTCTTTCAAACGATCCTCAATTGAGAAGTTTGGCAATAGATCAATCTCTACTGGTTCGCCTGATTGCCAGTAGCTAGAGATCTGAAGAACACCGGGCCCACTAATACCGCGATGGGTAAACAGAATGGGTTCTAAAAAGCTCATACCCGCGCAGCTGACGCGTGCATTTTGCGCAGTTCCAGAGAGCTCTTTAAGGGGAGTTAGAATATCCGGCTGCAGCGTGAACGGGACAAGTGCCGCACGGCGATGGGTAACAGGAAGGCCAAACTGCTCGGCCACATCATACGCAAAGCCGGTTGCACCGCCATTAGGGATGGAGAGCCCGCCCGTTGCAATAACCAGCGACTCACATTGAAGTGAACCAGCCGACGTTTCCACGACAAACCCCTGCTCCATCTTAGTGAGCGACTTTACACTAACCTCTGTCTCAATCTTCACACCCGCCCAATCACACTCAGTGGTTAGCATGGTTAGAATCTCTTTACTCGATTCATTACAGAAGAGTTGGCCGGGAGTCTTTTCATGGTATTCAATTCCATGACGATCGACCATGTCGACAAAGTCCTGCGGTGTGTAGCGACTCAGTGCTGATTTACAAAAGTGAGGGTTATTCGATAAAAAGTTGGCCGGCGTTGAGTGGAGGTGAGTGAAGTTACACCGCCCTCCTCCAGACATTAAAATTTTTCGGCCGATCTTCTTCGTATGTTCCAAAACAAGCACAGAGCGACCGCGATAACCGGCCGTTATCGCACACATCAGACCGGAAGCCCCGGCACCGATGATTAGAACATCAACCGCACGAACACTCATTCGCTATCGCTGGTTTGTTCGCTATTGTTATCAGCTTTTTCGGCAAGCGCTTTATCGGAATTGTACTGACGAATCTTATCCGCTAAACGGCCGCCTTTACGCTCACCGCGACGACCAGCCTCGGTATCACGTTCAATAGCCGATTTAGTCGGTTTAGCATTGATTCGTTTCTGTTCAACGGAAGCGTGTTTTTTCTTCTGTTTTTGCGCACGCTGTTTGCGGCTTTCGTAACTGTCTGGATCGGCAAGACGCTCCTGCTTGCGTGGGGTTTTATCCAGTACAATCTTATTAGCCATGCGTTTCTGTTTTTTTAAACGGGTCACTTAGAACTCTCCTCTGCCTTAGCCGCTTCTTCGGCCTCTTGGGCAGCTAATTCGGCAGCAATTCGATCTTTCTCTTGCCACTCTTCAACAGTTTCAAAACTGATGCGCCCAAGCTTACCACCGCGCATCTCGTTCATTAATATCTCAGCAGCCTTGTGCATATCGACCACCCCACCAGGTCGCAAACAGCCGCGTTTACGGCCAATTTGATCCAATAAGCCTTCGCCCAACTCAGGCAACTCTTTTAGCTTGTAACGCTCTAATAATCGGTCAGGGTAGGCATTCAGGATAAAGTTAGCGCCATAGACTGCCACCTGATCATAATCGATCGCGGTATCTTTAATAGCACCACTGACAGCCAATCGATAACCAGAATCTTGATCTTCAATTTTGGGCCATAAAATCCCTGGGGTATCCGACAGAGCCATCCCCTGAAAAACGCTGTAGCGTTTGTTGGCTTTAGTCACAGCAGGTTCATTACCTACTTTAGCAATGCGCCGACCTAACAAGGCATTGATCAAGGTGGATTTACCGACATTGGGAATACCCATAATCATGGCACGCACGGGACGCTCTTTATTGGCACGCGAAGGTACAGCATCCTTACAAATCTGAGGGATTGATTTAATGGTCTTCTTATCGCTGGTCGTTAACTCAATAGCCGTAATGCTCTCTTGCGCATTAAACTCCTGCAACCAAGCCCGCGTTTTATCAGGGTCGGCCAGATCCGATTTGTTGAGTATTTTAAGAACCGGTTTTCCTCGACGCAGTGAGGTTACTAACGGATTCTCGCTGGAGCGCGGTAAGCGTGCATCCAATACTTCAATAACAATGTCGACCTCATCCATAAGCTGCGCTATCTCTTTGCGTGCTTTATGCATGTGACCGGGAAACCAGTTGATACGTTCCATAATGACCTATGCCTTTAAGTTGCGGGCATTATACCTGTTTATTACGAATGAATCAGAGACAAAAAAACCGGAGCCCCTTTCGGTGACTCCGGTTCGGTTGTTTGAAGAGAAATTACCCTTGCGGGAAAGCCTTCAGCGTACAGTTAGTGATTTCACGTGCTAGACGGATAACCTGGCAGCTGTAGCCGTACTCGTTATCGTACCAAACATAAAGTACACAACTATTGCCTGAAGAGATGGTTGCCAATGCATCCACAACACCGGCTGCACGTGAGCCGACGAAGTCACTTGATACCGCTTCTGGTGAATTCGAGTAATCAACTTGCTTTTGAAGATCAGAATGAAGGGCTACGTCACGAAGGTACTCATTCAATGACTCGCGCTCAGTCTCTTTCTCTAGGTTCAAGTTAAGAATCGCCATAGAGACGTTCGGTGTAGGAACACGAATCGCGTTACCCGTTAGCTTACCTTCCAATTGTGGAAGCGCTTTAGAAACCGCTTTAGCAGCACCCGTCTCTGAGATAACCATGTTCAATGCAGCGGCACGACCACGGCGGTCTCCTTTATGGTAGTTATCGATTAGGTTCTGGTCATTGGTGTATGAGTGAACCGTCTCAACGTGACCATTAGCAACGCCGTACTTATCATCCATCGCTTTGAGCACAGGCGTAATAGCGTTAGTAGTACAGGAAGCAGCCGATAAGATTTTATCTGATGGATCGATATCGCCATGGTTAACACCCATAACGATGTTTTTAATACCTTTACCTGGTGCAGTAAGGATAACGCGGTCAACACCCTTAGATTGCAGGTGAAGAGCTAGACCTTTGTCATCACGCCAGATACCTGTGTTATCGATCACAAGTGCATTGTTAATGCCGTGCTGAGTGTAATCAACTTGATCTGGGCCATCGGCAAAGATCACCTTAATGGCATTGCCGTTAACGATCAAAGAGTTCGTTGCTTCATCTACCTGGATAGTCCCTTTGAACGAACCGTGAACTGAATCACGACGCAATAAACTTGCACGCTTCTCTAGGTCGTTATCGGCTTTACCCTTGCGCACAACAATCGCGCGAAGACGCAGTGTGTGACCTGCACCAGAGCGGTTCAACATAAAACGAGCTAGTAGACGACCGATACGACCGAAGCCGTACAGAACAACATCTTGCTCGCCTGTGTCTTCTGTTGATGCGCCAGCGAGTTCTGACTCTAGGTAATCGTTCAAATCCGCTGCACCCGATTTACGGAAGTTAACAGCCAATTTACCAATATCAATGTGCGCGTTACGAATTCCCATCTGAGACACTTTCTCAAGCACTGGAAAAGTATCAACAACTGAAAGCTCTTCACCCTCAACCTGACGAACATAACGGTGATCTTTAAGAAGATCGATCACAGATTTACGAACAGACAGTTGGCCGAAAACAGAAATTTCAACGTTTGATTCACGGTACAAACGACCAAC
>JAAZVX010000069.1 GCA_018623095.1 Marinobacterium sp.
GACCTAGATCGTATCCTTGGCCAAATGCCGAGAGATCGCCAGACGCTTCTGTTTTCGGCCACCTACCCTGAGAACATCCAAGCACTGAGTAAAGAGTATCAGCGCAACCCTAAAGAGGTGCGTATTGCAGCCCAAGATCCCGATATCAGTACGATTAAACACCGCGCCTACCAGTGTGATCGAACTCAGATGGGACAAGGAACACTGGCAGTACTTACCACCATCATGCCTGAATCTTCGATCATCTTCTGTAACACTAAAGAGAGCTGTAATCAGTTAGGGCAGGAGCTGCGCTCTTACGGACTAAAAGCAGGCGTATTGCATGGTGATATGGAGCAGCGTGAACGCGATCAGGTGTTGATTCGATTTAGTAACGGCACACTAAGATTCTTAATTGCCACTGATGTCGCAGCACGTGGATTGGATATCGACTCGGTTGATCTCGTACTCAATGCAAGCCTGCCAGGTGATCCTGCCGTCTACACTCACCGCTGTGGCCGAACCGGTCGTGCCGGTCGCAAGGGCCAAGCGATCTCACTGGTCGGAGCTAAAGATGGTTTCCGTTTGGAGAAGATCAATGCAGCGGCAGGCTTGTCACTAGAAGCTAAGCCAATGCCCCGCCCACAGATTAACAATGTCATTAAACTCCAATCGAATCTGCGCACCATAGCGATCTCAATGGGTCGAAAAAATAAGATTCGTCCCGGGGATATTGTCGGTGCGCTCACTGCGACCAAAGAGATCAAAGGCGATCAGATCGGCAACATTACGGTGCAGGACTTCAATAGCTTCGTAGCGGTCCCAAGAACCTTAGCTGATCGCGCAGTTGAGATCCTGCGCCAACGTCCCCTTAAAGGTAAACCTGCTCGCGCAAGGAAAATCTAAAGCAACTTCAGTACCGGCTCATCGAGTGCTGATAGCTGCACTTTCAGATCGAGCAGATGCTCGCCCCAGTATCGTTCAGTATTAAACCATGGGAAGGCTTTTGGAAAGGCGGGGTCGTCCCAGCGCTTTGCGATCCACGCTGCATGATTCATCATTCTTAGTGTTCTAAGTGGCTCTACAAGGTTCAGCTCACGTGGGTTAAACTCAAAGAACTCCTCATAGCCGGCAATCACTTCACCCAGTTGCATCTCCATCTGATGTCGTTCGCCGGTCAAAAGCATCCAGATATCTTGAATTGCTGGTGCCATGCGGGCGTCATCAAAGTCGACAAAGTGTGGTCTATCATCACGCCAAAGCACATTGCCACTGTGACAATCTCCGTGCACGCGAATGAATTGCAGATCTGAATACTCCTTGAAACGCTGCTCGACCCTTTGCAGCACCTCCTGTGAGATCGACTCATAAGCCGCGCGTAGGCTCTCTGGAATATGCTCCGACAGTAACAAGGAGCGACTCTGCCAGCCGTAGCTATCGACATCTAACCTGGGCCTCTCTTTAAACGATTTAGACGCACCCACCGCGTGGATTTGACCTAACGCCACGCCCAGTTGATAGAGGTGTTCAGGATCATCCAGCTCGGGCGCCCGTCCTCCGCGTCGCGGAAAAAGAGTGAAGCGAAATTGATCAAAGTTGAGCAGACTCTCCCCTTGGCTACTTTTAAGCGGTGCAACCACTGATATATCGGCATCAGCCAATTCAAAACAGAAGTCATGCTCCTCTTGGATTTGCGCATCGCTCCAGCGGTTCGGGCGGTAGAACTTGGTAATTAAGGGTTCAGCTTGATCGATGCCAACTTGATAGACGCGGTTTTCATAACTGTTTAACTCAAGAATACGGAAATCACTCAGCCACCCCTGAGACTCGACCGCATCGATGACACGATCAGGCGTCATTGAGTAGAAAGGGGTTTTGCTGTCCATCTTATGGCTCCATCGCTCTTTTGTGAGGGTATTCTATCATTGCGCCAATCGATTCAGCTTGATGAAACGTAACTATCTTTAATAAGGGATCACATCATGCGAAGAACAACCAATCATCAGCTCAACATAACCGAAGGGACAGGCTGGCCGGAAAACCCTTTTGTCGTCCACTCTTCAACGATTAATGGCAACTCTGATCTACTGGAGTTACTGGGTGAGCACCTACGCAGAATGGGTTTGCAGCGCGAGTGGCAATCCCTACAGATTGTCGATCATCATACCCACCAAAAAGGGTTACTGACGCTACACAGTTTTGAAGTGAACTATGAGCAACTGGAAGCAGGCCAGATGGAGTATTTTAGTGCCGTTGTCTGGTACGACATTACTGAGCCGTGGACTAAATTGCACACTGAATCCATTCACTAGAGACAAAAAAGGAGGCCTAAGCCTCCTTGATGTTAAGTGAACATGGATCAGTTCACTTTTGCGTCCAACTCACCTGAAATGTAACGCTCTGTCATGTCTTCAAGGTTGATCGCTTTGATCTTGCTCGCATTACCCGCGGCACCAAAGGCATCGTATCGCGCGTAAGCGATATCAGACATTGCGGTGATCGTTTTTGCAAGATACTTACGTGGGTCAAACTCAGCGGTATTTTCAGCCAAGAATTTACGAACAGCACCAGTAGACGCAAGACGAAGATCGGTATCGATGTTCACCTTGCGTACACCGTGCTTGATACCATCAACCAGCTGTTCTACCGGAACACCATAAGTCTCTGGAATCTCACCACCAAACTGGTTGATCACCTCTAACCACTCCTGTGGTACAGAAGATGAACCGTGCATAACCAGGTGAGTGCCCGGAATGCGTTCATGAATCGCACGAATACGATCAACGGCAAGAATGTCACCTGTTGGCGGACGTGTGAACTTGTAAGCACCGTGTGAAGTACCTACGGCAATAGCAAGCGCATCGACCTGAGTTGCTTTGACAAACTGCGCAGCCTCTTCAGGGTCCGTTAGCATTTGATCGTGGCTCAGTTTACCGACTGCACCGATACCGTCCTCTTCACCAGCTTCACCGGTTTCAAGAGAGCCTAGACAGCCAAGCTCGCCCTCTACAGAAACACCACAGGCGTGTGCCATCTCAACGGTACGACGTGTCACATCGACGTTGTAGTCATAGTCGGTCGGTGTTTTGCCATCTTCGCCAAGTGAACCGTCCATCATGACCGATGAGAAGCCCAGTTGAATTGAGCGCTGACAGACCGCTGGGCTGGTACCGTGATCCTGGTGCATGCAGACAGGAATGTGAGGGAATTCCTCAATCGCAGCCAAGATCATGTGGCGAAGGAAGTTAGAACCCGCATATTTGCGTGCACCGGCAGAAGCTTGCACGATGACTGGCGCATCCGCACGATCTGCAGCTTCCATGATGGCACGCATCTGCTCCAGATTATTAACGTTGAACGCTGGAATGCCGTAACCATACTCTGCTGCATGATCGAGCAGCTGTCGCATTGAAATAAGAGCCATTGTTTACCTATTTGCTATTAATCGTTTGCCGTTAACCGTTAGCGCGTGCTTCTAGCACAGCGACTGCGGGTAGTACCTTACCTTCAACAAACTCAAGGAATGCACCACCGCCTGTTGAGATGTAGGATACATCATCTGCAATAGAATATTTATCAACTGCAGCTAAAGTATCACCACCACCTGCAATCGAGAAGCCGTTGCTTTGAGCAATTGCTCTTGATAATGCTTCGGTACCATTACCAAACTGATCAAACTCAAACACGCCGACCGGTCCATTCCAAATGATGGTACCGGCATTCTGCAATACTTGTGCCAACTGACCCGCACTGTCTGGGCCGATATCCAAAATCATATCGTTATCGGCTACGTCATCGGCTGATTTCGTCACCGCTTCAGCACTCTCGGCAAACTCAGTTGCAGTGACAACATCCGATGGAATTGGGATTTCACAGCGGGCCATTAACGCTTTGGCGGTATCAATAAGGTCGGCTTCGTGAAGCGAGGTACCAACGGGCTTACCCGCTGCCGCAAGGAATGTATTTGCGATACCGCCGCCTACGATGAGCTGGTCACACTTCTCTGATAGTGAGTTAAGCACTTCAAGCTTAGTTGACACTTTTGAACCACCGACGATCGCAACCAAAGGGCGCGCTGGGTTATCAAGCGCTTTACCCAAAGCCTCAAGCTCATTTGCTAGCAGTGGGCCCGCACAGGCGATTGGTGCAAAACGTGCAACGCCATGAGTCGAAGCCTGTGCACGGTGAGCCGTACCGAAGGCATCCATGACATAGACATCGCATAGCGCTGCCATCTTTTTAGAGAGTTCTTCGTTGTCTTTCTTTTCACCTAGGTTGAAACGCACGTTCTCTAGAAGAGCAACCTGGCCGGACTCAACTGTGAATCCACCGTCAACCCAATCTTTAATCAGAGGTACATCACGGCCTAGTAGACCCGCTAGGTGACTAGCAACCGGAGCCAAAGAGTACTGCTCCTCATACTCCCCTTCAGTTGGGCGACCAAGGTGTGACATCAACATCACAGTCGCGCCCTTTTCAAGCGCCAGCTGAATGGTAGGAAGTGACGCTCTGATACGAGCATCTGAAGTAACTTTGCCATCTTTAACAGGAACGTTCAGATCTTCGCGAATCAATACGCGTTTGCCTGCGAGATCCAAATCTTTCATCAGTTTTACGTTCATTGTTAATCTCCAATTATTAAATTAATTCTGTTTCAGTGCGAGCCAATGCTCAGCAATATCCAACATTCGGTTGGCAAAGCCCCACTCATTATCAAACCAGCAGACCAGCTTTAATAGACGCTTACCAGACAATCGAGTCTGGGTGCCATCAACGACGACGGATCGACTATCATGATTAAAGTCAGTCGACGCATGCGGCTCCTCTGTGTAACCCAACAGTCCTTTTAACGGCCCTTCGGAGAGCGATTTGAAGAGCTGGTTGATCTCCTCTTCAGTCGTATCACGCTCTAAGCTGATCGACATATCCATCAATGACACGTTGATGGTTGGCACACGTAAATGAAGGCACTTAAATTTGCCTTCCAATCTTGGCAGCAGACGATCAATCCCTTTCGCCAACCCAGTATCCACCGGGATAATTGACTGAAGTGCACTGCGTGTCAGCCGTAAATCAGTGTGATGGTAAGCATCGATGACTGGCTGATCGTTCATCGCGGAGTGAATCGTCGTAGTCACACCGTGCTCAATGCCAAAATGTCTATCCAGCTGATCTAATATTGGTATCACACAATTGGTCGTACAGGAGGCAGCCGATACCACTTTATGATTCACGTTTATTGAATCTTGGTTTAAGCCAAACACAACCGTCGCGTCTACCTCAGCCGTAGCGGGCTGTGAGAAGAGTAAGCGCTTGGCGCCCTGCTTCAGATGAAGCTCAGCTGTCTGACGATCACTGAACGAGCCAGAGCACTCCATCAGCAGATCAATACCCATCTCAAGCCAAGGGAGCTCTTCAGGCTTAGGGGTATTTAAAATTTGAATAGCATGATCACGAATGACTAACTGATCATCGCAAAGAGCAACCGGTGCAGGAAAACGGCCATGCGTCGTGTCATAGCGCGTCAAATAAGAGACGGTTTCAGGTTCCGACAACTCATTAATGGCAACAGGCTGAAGCTTGGTCTCTAGGCCGCGCTCAAACAGAGCCCTGAGCAGACACTGCCCAATTCGACCATAACCATTAATCGCGATACGGTAGCTCATCTCACCTCTCAGAGAGTAAAACGCCGGTTAAGAACCGGCGTGATCAAATTAAACGAGGGCCAGCGCCTTCTGCTTAACATTCTCTACCGTGAAGCCAAAGTGCTTGAATAGCTCGCCTGCCGGTGCGGACTCACCAAAGGATTCCATACCAACAATCGCGCCACCAAAACCAACGTACTTATACCAGAAGTCAGCTATACCAGCTTCAATCGCAACACGAGACGTTACGGCAGCAGGCAGGACAGACTCTTTGTACTCGGCTGTCTGAGCGTCAAAACGTTCTGTCGATGGCATAGAGACAACACGAACCGCTTTCCCTTCTTCCGTCAGAGCTTGCGCCGATGCGATTGCCAACTCAACTTCAGAACCCGTTGCGATCAGGATTAGATCCGGCGTACCAGCACAATCTTGCAAGATGTAACCACCTTTAGAGATCGCCGCAATCTGATCAGCACTACGAGATTGGTGCGGCAGATTCTGACGCGAGAAGATCAATGAACTTGGACCGTCAGCACGCTCAACAGCATTTCGCCATGCCACCGCTGATTCAACTGCATCACATGGGCGCCAAGTCTCCATATTCGGCGTCATACGAAGGCTAGCAACTTGCTCAACCGGTTGGTGAGTCGGACCATCTTCACCTAGACCGATCGAGTCATGAGTGTAGACAAAAATAGCGCGCTGTTTCATCAAAGCGGCCATACGTACTGCGTTGCGAGCATACTCCATGAAGATCAAGAAGGTCGCACCGTAAGGGATGAAACCGCCGTGCAGCGCGATGCCGTTCATGATGGCACTCATACCGAACTCACGCACACCGTAGTGCAGGTAGTTACCGCTCGCATCATCAGCTGAAATTGCTTTAGAACCAGACCATAGTGTTAGGTTAGAGCCTGCAAGGTCGGCCGAACCGCCTAGGAATTCTGGCAGAATAGGACCTAGTGCATTAAGCGCGTTTTGAGACGCCTTACGAGACGCGATGGTCTCACCTTTTTCTGCAACTTCTGCAATCCAAGCATCTGCTTTTTCAGAAAAATCAGCGGGTAAGTCTCCAGAGAGACGACGCATCAGCTCTGCCGCAAGCTCTGGGAAAGCTTCAGAGTACTCAGCGAGGCGCTCGTTCCACTCATTTTCAAGAAGGCTACCTGCTTCACGTGCATCCCAACCTTCTGCAATCTCAGCTGGAATTTCAAACGGCGCATGTGGCCAGTCCAACTCTTGGCGAGCCAACGCAATCTCTTCATCACCTAGCGGTGCACCGTGACAATCCTCTTTACCCTGCTTGTTTGGCGAACCAAAGCCGATGATTGTTTTACAGCAGATCAACGTTGGCTGATCTTCATTCGCTTGAGCGGCTTCAACGGCTGCAATGATCTGTTCAGGATC
>JAAZVX010000070.1 GCA_018623095.1 Marinobacterium sp.
GTCGCGGCGATTCTCCTCTGGGATCAATACCGTTTTAATACCACCGCGGTGCGCCGCAAGAAGCTTCTCTTTAAGGCCGCCTATGGGCAACACCTGCCCTCTGAGAGTGATCTCACCGGTCATCGCCACATCTGATCGAACCGCTATGCCTGTCAAGGCAGAGACAAGGGTTGTACACATTCCGATACCAGCACTTGGACCATCTTTGGGCGTTGCCCCTTCTGGAACGTGGATATGAATATCCTGCTTTTCGTGGAAGTTAGGCGCAATGCCAAGAGATTGGGCGCGATTGCGCACAACCGTTAACGCGGCTTGAATCGACTCTTTCATGACATCGCCCAACGACCCCGTCAGAACCTGACGCCCTTTACCTGGAACCACGGCACTCTCGATGGTCAGAATATCGCCACCCACTTGAGTCCAAGCTAGGCCGGTTACCTGGCCCACCTGATGCTCATCTTCCGCGCGCCCAAAGTTGAATTTATGAACACCAAGGTAGTGTTCTAAGTTGATGCTATTAACAAGCACAGATTTAGCTTTGGACTCGCCCAGCGCTATCTCTTTCACCACCTTGCGAGCGACTTTGGCAACTTCTCGCTCTAATCCGCGCACGCCCGCTTCACGGGTATAGAATCGAATCATATCGATGATCGCTGAATCATCAATTTCCAGCTCTTTGGCTTTTAAGCCGTTCTGCTTGATCTGCTTAGGGATTAAGTAACGACGGGCAATGTTCAGCTTTTCATCTTCTGTGTAGCCAGGAATACGAATAATCTCCATACGATCCAGTAGGGGACCTGGGATATTCATCGAATTTGAGGTACAGACGAACAACACTTCTGAAAGATCGTAATCAACCTCTAGATAGTGATCGTTAAAGGTGCTGTTCTGCTCAGGGTCCAGCACTTCAAGCAGCGCAGAGGCTGGGTCTCCTCGCTGATCCATGCCCATTTTATCAACTTCATCCAGCAGAAATAGCGGGTTTTTCACGCCAACTTTGGCCATTTTCTGGACTAACTTACCTGGCATAGAGCCAATGTAGGTGCGACGATGGCCGCGAATTTCAGCTTCATCTCGTACACCACCTAGAGCCATACGAATGTATTCACGGTTCGTTGCTCGAGCAATAGAACGACCTAAAGAGGTTTTACCCACACCAGGAGGACCAACCAAACAGAGGATCGGACCGCGCAACTGGCGGACGCGTTTTTGAACCGCTAGGTACTCAAGAATGCGTTCTTTAACCTCATCCAGGCCAAAATGATCTTTATCTAAAACAGCGGAAGCACGCTTCATGTCCAGACGCACTTTAGAGCGTTTGCTCCATGGAATCTGCAACATCCAATCGATGTAACCTCGCACAACGGTAGCCTCTGCACTCATTGGCGACATCATCTTGAGTTTATTCAGCTCGGCTTTGGTTTTATCAAGCGCCTCTTGCGGCATACCGGCTTCATCAATACGCTTTTCTAGCTCATCGAGCTCACCACCGCCATTTTCATCCAGATCACCGAGCTCTTTCTGAATCGCTTTCATCTGCTCATTCAGATAGTACTCACGCTGGCTCTTCTCCATCTGTTTTTTAACACGGCCGCGAATGCGTTTTTCAACCTCAACTAGATCGATTTCAGACTCCATCAGTGACATCAGATGCTCCAGACGCGCTTTGGCATCCAACATCTCAAGAATGGACTGTTTCTGATCAAGTTTCAGAGACATATGAGCCGCGATAGTGTCGGCCAAACGACTCGGTTCATCGATATTATTCAGTGAGGTCATTACCTCATTCGGAATCTTTTTATTTACCTGTATGTACTTCTCGAACTGCTCTAATGTTGAACGCTTGTAGAGTTCGGCCTCAGATTGAGCAACCTCTTCCTCTTCAAGCACTTGAAGGTGAGCGGCGTAATGCTCTGCCTCTTCAAAGAAATCACTAATAGAGGCTCGATACTCGCCTTCAACAAGCACCTTAACGGTACCATCAGGCAGTTTAAGCATTTGAAGAATGGTCGCGACTGTACCTGTATGGAACAGATGATCCAACTTAGGCTCATCTTCAGAAGCACTTCGTTGCGCCACTAGCAAAATCTGCTTGTCACGCTGCGTCGCCTCTTCTAAAGCTTGGATAGACTTCTCACGTCCAACAAAAAGTGGAATGACCATATGAGGGTATACAACAACGTCCCGAAGCGGGAGAACAGGTAGTTCAATGTGAGCAGTGCTCTGATTATTTTCCATGATGCATACCTCTGTCGTGAATCATTGACCGATCTGTAAACTGACTATAAATCATTTATGGGGATACGTTACGTAAATGCAAGCTCGAATAGCCCACAAATTGTTACGCAGAAAACAAAAACGCCTCGAATGAGGCGCTTTAGGAAATAACAATTGATCACAAATTATTTGTAGTAAGCCTGTTCACGTTGACTGTGGTCTGTGACATCTCGAACACCAACCAGGCCAGGCACTTTCTCAATCAGAGTCGCTTCAACCCCATCTTTCAGTGTCATATCAACAGCACTACAACCCTGACAACCACCACCAAAACGGAGAATAGCGACTAGGCCCGCATCCTCTTTAGACACTTCCTCAAGCTTAACTTCGCCACCATGTGATGCAAGACCGGGGTTAATTTCAGAATAAAGAATGTAGTTGATCTGCTCTTCAATTGGGCTATCGGCCGACACTTTAGGCACTTTTGCATTCGGCGCTTTGATCGTTAACTGACCGCCCATGCGATCGGTTGCATAATCAATGAACGCTTCATCAAGATAAGGGATACTGTTTTTCTCAACATAAAAACGCAACTGCTCAAACTGCATCACTTCATCTTCGTCATTAACCTCATCAGGACGACAGTAGGCTAAACAAGTCTCAGCATAGGTCGTGCCGGGCTGTGTCACAAAAAGACGGACTGCAATCCCTTCAACATTCTGCTTTTCAAGAAGCTCTGCAAGGTAACCCTGAGCGCCTTCTGTCACTTCAATATTTAACATCAAAAATCTCCAGAAATCATAACGATAATGCGCTATAGGATAGCGAGTTATTAATTCCGAGTAAAACACTCAATTATTTAAACGTAACGATTTTTTCTCTCGCTTGTTACAATTTACAGATCCACCGGAGATTCATTAATGCTAGAGCACAGCCTGTTTACCTCTTTCTTTCTTATTTTTACCGGCGCAGCGGTATTGGCGTCAGTGGCGCTCTTTACTCGCCAGCCGCTTCTGGTCGCTTATATCGTGTTGGGCGCCCTACTAGGCCCCTATGGATTGGAATTAGTCGCCGATACCAATCTACTCACGGACATCGCACACATAGGCATCATCTTTCTACTATTTCTTCTGGGCCTCGATATGCAACCGGCTCACTTAATTCACATGCTCAGGAAGGCAACACTGGTAGCCATTGCCAGCTCGGCACTATTTTTAGGAATTGGTTTTAGTGTCGGTAGCCTGTTTGGATTCAGTCAGGCTGAGTCGGTTATTATTGGTGCTGCCGTGATGTTCTCCAGTACGATCATCGGAATTAAGCTGCTACCTACAACGGTGCTTCACCATAAACATACTGGCGAATTGGTTGTTGGCCTGCTGCTGTTACAAGATGTCATCGCTATTATTGTGCTGTTGATACTCAATTCAGGGGGTGACAGTGACCCGATGAGCAGTTTTGTGAAATCGGCCATCGCGCTCCCAGCAATAGGGATTTTCGCATGGGCAGGTGTTCGTTATGTCATTTTACCCTTGCTGATGAAGTTTGATCGCTTCCATGAGTATATCTTCTTGGTCGCCATTGGCTGGTGTCTTGGCATGGCCGAAGCGGCAAAGCTGGGTGGCCTGTCGGCAGAGATGGGTGCCTTTATAGCGGGTATTGCGCTGGCGACCAGTCCAATTTCGCAATACATAGCGACTCATTTAAAGCCATTGCGCGATTTCTTCCTGATTCTATTTTTCTTCTCAGTCGGTGCCAGTTTTAATCTAAATTTAATTGGTTTAATCCTAGTGCCCGCACTGATATTAACCTTCGCAGTACTGCTGCTAAAACCGGTTATATTCCGACTTCTACTAGGCCGTATCAGTGAGTCAGCCTCAACCGGCTGGGAAATAGGGTTTCGACTGGGTCAGATCTCTGAATTCTCGCTGTTGATTGCTTACCTCGCATTTTCAGCCAACTTGATTGGTACTGAGGCATCGCACGTTATTCAAGCCACTGCAATTCTGAGCTTTTTACTGTCGACCTATATCGTCATATTTAACTACCCTTCACCGATCGCGGTTAAAGATTCGCTTAGAAAAGATTAATGGGCTTAATGTCCAAGCTAAATAGAGTATTAAGAACCAATGCGCAGACGCACCGTCCGATATGGTGGGCCTAAAAAGAGCCCTTCAAAACCAACCCTCTCACTTCTCGAGAGTATTCAGGTTGACTCTCTATCACTAGAGGGCCGAGGAGTCGCACGAGTCGATGGTAAAGCCCTGTTTATCCAAGGCGCACTGCCGGGTGAAACCGTTAGCGCCCAATTGACCAAGCCGGGTAAACGCTTTGATGAGGCGGTCGTTCACGAGATCAAAGACCCATCAGAATATCGGATCACACCCAGTTGCGCGTTTGCTAATGAGTGCGGTGGCTGTGACCTTCAACACCTCGACCCAGATCGTGCGGTTGACATGAAGCGTGACCAGATACTCAGCACCCTAACGCGGCACTCAAATCTTGAGCCACAGATCATAGACACACCTATTGTCTCGGAGCAGACACTGAATTACCGCCGTTCCGCTCGAGTGGGTATCAATCAACGCGAGAACGGTGAGTTAATCATCGGATTTAGACGCCCTGAGTCTAACAAACTGATCGATATTCCTAGCTGCCCTGTACTAACCGCACGCTGCAACCATTTTCTAACCGCACTGCGAGAGCAGCTAGTTGGCCTCGACAAGCTAAAGACGCTGACCCACATTTCATTAAGTGATGGCGATAATCTATTGGCGGTCGAGATTCGTGCCAAGAAGCGCCCATCTGATGAAGTGATGCAGGCGTTAAACTCACTGGCTATCAATGAAAAGGTTAACCTAAGAGTAAGCTTTAATGATCAACTTCTCACTCTGAATACCGTCGAGGAGCCAGCGTTTATCAATAAGCGACATGAAATACTCTATCAATTTGATACCAATGATTTCATCCAGGTGAATGCTTCTGTCAATGAAGCCCTAATAGAGACCGCGATTGAGTGGCTAAAGCCTCAGCAGAATGAGCGTCTGCTTGATCTGTTCTCAGGCCTTGGTAACTTTAGTCTGCCTTTGGCGAAGCTGACCAAAGAGGTCGTTGCCGTTGAGGGGGTATCTGCCATGGTTCAGCGCTCACAGAGCAATGCGGCACTGAATGCCATCGACAACCTTAAATCGATCAAATCAGATCTTAGTAATCCTGATAAAGAGACGGCTTGGTTAAACAGCCAGTACGATCTGATTCTGCTTGATCCACCGAGAAGCGGTGCTGCCGATTTAATACCGCATCTCAAAGAGCTTGGGGCGAGAGCGATTCTCTACATCGCTTGTGAGCCGATGTCTTTGGTGCGTGATAGTAGAATTCTGGGTGAAATTGGATTTTCCATGAAACGATTCACAGTGGCTGATATGTTTCCACAAACTCACCACATTGAATCGATAGCACTCTTTGAGCCGACACCATGATTCATTGCCACTATGAAGATCAGGATATGCTGATCCTAGAAAAACCGGCGAATATGCTCTCTGTTCCAGGGCGAGGAGAAGACAAACAAGACTGTTTGTGGAGTCGTGCGATTGAGCAGTGGCCGGATGCCCTGATCGTGCACCGTCTTGACTGCGCCACTTCGGGACTGATGGTACTTGCCCGATCTAAAATGACTCATCGAGAACTGAGCATACAGTTTCAGAATCGTATCCCATTTAAGCGTTATGCAGCACTGGTTAGCGGAGAAATGACTCAAGTCGATGGCTGGGTTGACCAACCCCTTCGTTGTGACTGGGATCGTCGTCCCCTGCAGATCATCGATCACGCGCAAGGAAAGCATGCACTCACCTTCTACCGTAATAGGGGCGTAGAGCTAGTCAATGGGTATACGACCACTCGACTATCACTCTATCCCATAACGGGGCGATCCCATCAGCTTAGAGTTCACTGCCAACATTTAGGCCAGCCAATATTAGGCGACAACCTCTATGCAGAGGGGGAAGCACTCTCCTGTTCCACAAGATTGATGCTCCACGCTGACCTACTTCAGCTGCATCACCCCATCTCAGGAAAACGACTCAGCTTTTCATCTCCTGCACCATTCTAGGAACAAAAAAGCCGGCATTATTAGCCGGCTTTCTGATGGGTGTTAAATCGATTTAAAACGTCATTCCAAGACGACGGCCCACCTCTTCGTAGGCTTCAATAACGCCACCTAAGCCTTGACGGAAACGGTCTTTATCCATCTTCTCGCGTGTCTCTTTATCCCATAAACGACAGCCATCTGGAGAGAACTCATCACCAAGAAGCACTTCACCATCAAAGATGCCAAATTCAAGTTTGTAATCGACTAGCAGCATGCCTGCATCATCAAACATTTTCTTGAGGACATCGTTAACTTTGAAGGTAAGCTCTCTTGCTGTTGTAAGGTGAGCCGGATCAGCCCAACCAAAGGTTTCAACAAGCGACTCATTGACCATCGGGTCGCCCAACTCATCATTTTTTAGAAAGAGCTCAAAGGTTGGCGGATTTAATTCCAGTCCCTCTTCGACACCAATACGGCGACAAAGTGAACCGGCTGAAATGTTACGCACCACGCACTCAACCGGCATCATATCCAGGCGTTTTACAACCGACTCGTTATCAGACTGTAACTCTACAAAATGAGTAGGAATTCCCGCATTGGCTAGAGCGGTCATAATAAAAGCGTTGAACTTGTTGTTGACCATACCTTTACGATCAAGCTGTTCCATTTTCTTGCCATCAAACGCTGAGGTATCGTCTCTAAACTCCATAATCATTA
>JAAZVX010000071.1 GCA_018623095.1 Marinobacterium sp.
AAGATCGCCAAAGGGGTAGGGGTGATTCTTCTGGTTTACGGCGCCTCCTTAACACTAGGGTTACTCTCTGGTGGTAAGAGTTTGATCTACCCTCTGAAAGGGCTCGTAACGGCAAGTGAAGCGACATCGACATCGAAGACAGAGTTTATAACCGTCACTAATCCAGAAGCGTTGGATGCTCAATTGAGTCTTGCCAAATCCAGAGGTCAGGCTGTTTTGTTAGATTACTATGCCGATTGGTGTGTCTCTTGTAAGGAGCTGGACTACGTTACGTTCGCAGATGCAGCTGTCAAGAATAGGATGTCACAGATGCTACTTGTTAAAGTCGATGTAACGGCTAATAATGAAGCATCAAAGCAGCTAACACAGCGCTATGAAGTACTCGGTCCGCCGACACTGATTTTTTATGATGGACTTGGGAAGTACCGAAAAGAGTTAACACTGGTGGGTGTACCCTCACCGGAACAGTTTTTACAGATGAGCAATCAACTTTAGGTAACAACTTAGTTTCGGCAAATCATTTGCTAAATTCTTTGGAGTGATGAAAATGAAAAAAAGTACTCTATTTGCAGCCCTTCTATTGTCCCCCGTAGTGGTACTCGCTGCCGATCCGGATAACGGCAAAGAGCTTTATGATGAAACCTATTTTGAGCGTGAAATAAACGGTGAACTGCGAGACGACGTAACCTGCGCATCCTGTCATGAACCGGCGTTCTACACTCGTTCAGACCGCTTGGCTACAAGCTACAAAAATCTTGAGCAGGCTTGGGTGCAAGGCTGTAATGACACCATGGCAGTAGGCTGGTTCCCAGACGAGGTTGCTGATGTGGCGGCCTACCTCAACGAAACCTACTATAAATTCCCTAAAGAGTAGTCTCTAAATTGTTAAAAAAGAGCCAGCATTTTGCTGGCTCTTCTGTTTACGTTGATCTATCGAATGAACGTTCTGCTGATTTCTTTAAACTGTGGATGATCGGCCCGTTTTAACCACTCAAATAGGACCATCTCTTTAGTGACCAACGTCACGTTGTGCTGTTGCATTCGTTGCAGTGCCAACACTTTATCCTGTTGCTTGCGTGAGCTAACCGCATCTTCGACAACAAACACCTGAAACCCCATTTCACTGAGCTCTAACACCGTTTGAAGAACGCAGACATGCGTCTCCATTCCGGCAAGAACAACCTGCTTGCGTTCCCACTGTTTCAATATCCTGTTGATAGGCGCTTCACTGACGCATGAAAAACTCTGTTTTTCAAACCGCTCAGCTTTGCCATCAAGCAAGGCCAGAAGTGACGCTTCAGTGGCCCCAAGACCTTGAGGGTACTGCTCAGAATAGGCTATTGGTATCTCGAGCCGTTGAGCGACTTCGACAAGAGCAAGGGTATTAGAGAGAGTCTGCTCAGGGGACTCCACAGCCGGTAATAACTTACCCTGAACATCAATAACGAACAGTGTGCAGTTGTCTCTATCGATCAGTACCATAGTGATTAACCTTTGTAGAGTTCGGGCCAGTAGGCTTGAACGGCGGGTGAGTCTTCTGCATAGGTGTGACAGCTGTTAAGTTGCGCTGAAACAGGTGATTCGGCCGTGTTTTTTGCCAGACGGTGACGCTCTTGAAAGGTGACTTGGATGGCCGTCGTGGCAACAGGGCCCAATAACTCAACAAGATGCGTGCAGCCTTGAATTCCGCCAAACAGCTCTCTCACTTTTTTGGTAAATCCCGGTTTTATTGACTCACCTTCGAGCTGTTTGTACACGGGCGCAATGCCCGGACACATTTGGTAAGGAGTAGCATCCATCGTCGTCTCAACGGCGTGAATGTTTAGATCAAGATCAACGGTTAAACGAATGGCCATATCATGTAGCGGATCACCCGCTTTGAGTATGTAGTCGTGCAAAGGCATCTCATCCGCTTTGGTGTCGATGAGGTGACCCTCAATATCCCAAAGCCCATCTTCGCGTTGATAACCTGTACAGGTGACCTGTCTTGTATGGCGGTGAGTCCTCGCCGAAGGAGTTGGTAGTGGCATGTTATCTGCTCCTAAACAATGCGTCGATTGAGATTCGCGTCGGCCATGATGCGGGTGCTGATCTCTTCAATTGAGAAATTGGTGGTATTGATCGACTGCATATCATTCAGGCGGAAGTAGCGCTCTGCCGTTCGAGTCTCTAGGTCACATTGATCGAGTGACGAGTATCGACTATTGGGACGTCGCTCGTTGCGAATAGCGGCCAGCTGGAACGGATCGATGGTAAGGCCATAGAGTTTTTCACGGTGCTGTTTGAGGATGTCTGGTAGATCCTCACCCCCCATATCTTCCTCGGTCAGAGGGTAGTTGGCGGCACGGATACCATACTGCAGCGCCATGTAGAGACAGGTGGGTGTTTTACCGCAACGCGAGACACCAACAAGGATGATGTCAGCCTCTTTGTACTGTTGTGTTCTGGCACCGTCATCGTTATCCAAGGCAAAGTTGACGGAATCTATACGCGCTTTGTAGCGATCAACTTGGTTAATGGCATGGGATTTACCAACGGTGTAAGTTGATGCGGTATCGAGTTCCACTTCAAGTGGTTTTAAAAAGGTAGAGAAGATGTCGATGTTGTAGGACTCAGCATCAGCGATCATGGCGCGATACTCTGCGTTTACAAAGGTATCGAACACAATGGGACGATGACCATCTTGTTGGCCTGTTTCGTTAATGCGTTGAATGACCGCTTCGACCTTTTCCGGTGTATCGATGTAGGGGAGGGTGACTTCTTCAAACTCTACCGACTCAAATTGGCTTAGAAGGCTGTTACCAAGAACTTCAGCTGTGATGCCGGTTCCGTCCGATATAAAGAAAGCTGTGCGCTTCATTTTAGGTACTCAATTCGACTTAATTCAATCTCTTATACTAGAGTTTTTGTAGCGAAATTACATTTTTAAAAGGGGGTTTTATTTCTATTTTCTTCATCTAGTATGGCGTATATCGGGTCGCAAGAACCTGAAGTTAACGACCAAAGTTTAGGAGATAGTGCTTTGACAGAATACGTGATTCGTCTAGACCAGGCGCGCATGACCGATGTGGAAAAAGTAGGTGGTAAGAACGCCTCTCTTGGTGAAATGATCAGTCAATTAAGTGAAGCGGGTGTTCGTGTACCGGGTGGCTTTGCGACGACTGCCGAAGCGTATCGTGAGTTCCTAGCATATGGTGGATTAGCTGATCGCATTAACGCTCGTCTTGATGAACTGGATGCTGACGACACACGCGCTCTGGCAGAGACAGGAAGCCAGATTCGTCAGTGGATTATGGATGCAGACTTTCAGCCAGAATTGGATGCAGCCATTGAAAAAGCGTACGCAGACATGCTCGATGGTAACGCTGAAATCAGTGTGGCAGTTCGCTCATCGGCAACGGCTGAGGATCTGCCAGATGCCTCTTTTGCGGGCCAGCAAGAGACCTTCCTCAATATTAAGGGTCTAGACAATGTTAAGCATGCGATCAAAGAGGTGTTTGCATCCCTCTACAACGATCGCGCGATCTCTTACCGAGTTCATAAAGGGTTTACTCACGCTGAAGTAGCGTTATCAGCCGGTATTCAGCGCATGGTTCGCAGTGAGACAGGCGCGTCGGGCGTACTCTTCTCACTGGATACTGAATCTGGTTTCCAACACGTTGTCTTTATTACAGCTGCGTACGGATTGGGTGAGACGGTTGTACAGGGGGCGGTTAACCCAGATGAGTTCTACGTCTACAAACCGACTCTGAAGCAGAACGCACCTGCGATTCTTCGTCGTACGATGGGCTCTAAAGCGATCAAGATGATTTACACCGATGAACATAGCGCCGGTAAAGCGGTCGAAACTGTCGATGTCTCTTATGCCGATCGCAATCGTTTCTGTGTAACAGATGACGAGGTTGAAGAGCTGGCGCGCATTGCGGTCATCATTGAGAATCACTACGGTCGCCCAATGGACGTTGAGTGGGCTCGTGACGGGGATGACGGCCAGCTATACATTGTTCAGGCTCGTCCTGAGACTGTTCGCAGTCAGACCCAAAAAACAGTGATCGAGCGCTACCTGATGAAAGAGAAAGGTCAGGTTCTTGTTGAAGGTCGCTCAATCGGTCATCGAATTGGTGCGGGTGTTGTCCGTAACGTTAAATCACTCGATGAAATGCATATGGTTCAAGACGGTGATGTTCTTGTAACGGATATGACCGATCCAGATTGGGAGCCGGTGATGAAGCGTGCCTCTGCCATCGTGACTAACCGCGGTGGTCGTACCTGTCACGCGGCGATCATTGCTCGTGAACTGGGAATTCCAGCGATTGTGGGCTGTGGTGATGCAACCACAGCACTGGCTGATGGCCAAGAAGTCACCGTTAGCTGTGCAGAAGGTGATACCGGTTACGTCTACGAAGGTCGTCTAGATTTTGAACACACCACAAACAATGTTGAACAGATGCCATCGCTGCCGTTCGACATCATGATGAACGTCGGTAATCCAGATCGTGCCTTTGACTTCCAATCACTGCCTAATGCCGGTGTTGGTCTGGCGCGTTTAGAGTTCATTATCAACCGTATGATCGGGGTACACCCGAAAGCATTAATCAACCTATCAGAGCAACCACGTGATGTGCGTCAGGTCATTGAACGTCGTATCGCGGGTTACAAATCACCGGTTGATTTCTACGTCGATAAATTGACCGAGGGTATCTCAACGCTGGCTGCGGCTTTCTACCCTAAGAAAGTGATTGTTCGTATGTCTGACTTCAAATCCAACGAGTATGGGCACCTGATCGGCGGTCAATCATTTGAACCGCATGAAGAGAACCCTATGCTTGGTTTCCGTGGTGCGGCACGTTACATCTCTGAAGATTTCCGCGACTGTTTTGAGCTGGAGTGTCGCGCACTGAAACGTGTTCGCGATGAGATGCGTCTAACCAATGTTGAGATCATGGTGCCGTTCGTTCGTACACCAGGCGAAGCAAAACAAGTTGTTGATCTGTTGGCTGAGAATGGACTGCAGCGCGGACAGAATGGTCTTAAGTTGATCATGATGTGTGAAATTCCATCCAACGCACTACTGGCTGATCAGTTCCTAGAGCACTTTGACGGCTTCTCAATTGGTTCGAACGACCTGACTCAGTTAACGCTTGGTTTGGACCGTGATTCAGGTCTAATCGCTCACCTATTTGATGAGCGAAACGAAGCGGTTAAGCGTCTTCTTGAGATGGCGATTAAAGCGTGTAAGGCGCAGGGTAAGTACGTAGGTATCTGTGGTCAGGGACCCTCAGACCACCCTGATCTTGCGCGTTGGTTGATGCAGCAGGGTATCGATAGTGTGTCACTCAACCCTGACTCAGTGATGGATACTTGGTTCTACTTGGCGAATGACAAAGCCTAGTCGAGCTTAAATCTTTAAAAACGGCCAGGTTTAAACGCTTGGCCGTTTTTCGTTCTGGCTTAACCGGTTATCATAGGGTTTTAGATCTTGGGAGAAAGGCGTGTTTGAACTCGGTAAGCGCAATCAATTAACCGTATTGCGAGAGAGTCCCTACGGTGTCTATTTAGACACAGGTGATGGCGGCGGCATTCTGCTCCCTCGAAGTGAAGTGCCCGAGGGCACAAAGCCGGGCGATAAGCTCCGTGTGTTTGTCTACCTAGACTCCCAAGATCAAGAGATCGCAACCTTGGCGCGCCCTAAAGCAGAGGTGGGTCAGTTCGCTCGCTTGCGTGTCAAGGAGACCACGCCGATTGGCGCCTTTTTAGATTGGGGGCTATCAAAAGATCTGCTACTCCCTTTCTCAGAACAGCAGCGAGATGTCAGTGCAGGTTTGTGGGTCAATGTCTTCATCTACATTGATAACTCTAATCGTATCGCCGCCTCGATGAAAACTGACCGCTATCTGGAGACCAATCCGACGGACCTTAACAAAGAGATGTTAGTTGAGATGCTGCCCTGGCGTATGACTGACTTGGGTATGCTATGCATCATCAATGATCGCTATGAGGGTCTAATTCATCGTCAAGATCTGACTCAGCATCTGAAGTTAGGTCAGCGTCTGACCGGCTATGTTAAGCAGGTTAGAGAGGATGGCCAGATTGACCTGATGTTAACGCCACCGGGTTACAAAAGGGTTGGAACGGTTGCAGACAAGCTATTGGCTGATATGGAAGCGAACGGTGGATTCTGTTCGCTGGGCGATAAGAGCCCGCCTGAAGCGATTAATGCCCGCTTTGGTTGCAGTAAAAAAGCCTACAAAATGGCGATTGGTCAGCTGCTTAAAGAGGGCAAGATTCAAATTGAAGCGGATGGCCTTCGCTTAAAATCTTAAAATTTACCAGGAGAAATCGATGGAAGATCTACTACCCGAACTGTGCGACCGCTATGAAGACGATGTGCGCATACTTGAGCCGATGTTTGGTAACTTTGGCGGTCGCGAACGTTTCAGTGGAAAGATCGTGACAATCAAAGCGTTTGAAGATAACTCCCTGGTTCGTGAGCAAGTTGCACTGCCTGGCGAAGGTCGAGTACTGGTAGTTGATAGCGGTGGCTCTATGCGTCGCGCGATGTTGGGTGACATGCTGGCCGAGAAAGCGGTTAAGAACGGTTGGTCGGGCATTGTTATCTACGGTTGTATCCGTGACGTGAATGCCATTGGTGATCTTGATCTAGGGGTTCAAGCCTTGGGTTGCCACCCATTAAAGACTGAGAAAAAAGGGGCGGGCGAGTTAAATGTAGCGCTTCGCTTTGGCGGTGTTGATTTTATTCCGGGTGAATATCTCTATGCCGATAACAATGGTCTTCTTGTTAGCGAAAAAGAGTTAGTGATTGATTGATAATTGATCACTATAGGTCTATTATCCACAGCCCGCTCTTAGTTGAGCGGCTG
>JAAZVX010000015.1 GCA_018623095.1 Marinobacterium sp.
GGAGATTGGCATAGTCGATCAAATATTTACTCGTATGGGTAGCTCTGATGATCTAGCGGGTGGTCGTTCAACCTTCATGGTTGAGATGACCGAAACCGCCAATATATTGCACAACGCAACCGATCGCTCTCTGGTTCTTATGGATGAAGTAGGACGGGGCACGAGTACCTTTGATGGCCTGTCACTTGCGTGGTCTGCAGCAGAGTATTTAGCAAAAGAGAGTCAGGCGCTAACACTGTTTGCAACTCATTACTTTGAACTTACCCAACTCTCAGATCTAATCGATGGGGTTGTTAACGTACACTTGACGGCTGTGGAACATAACGACCACATAGTCTTTATGCATGAGGTCCAAGAGGGTCCAGCCAACCAAAGTTACGGTCTGCAAGTTGCACAACTGGCTGGGGTCCCTCGCTCTGTGATTCAAAGCGCACGCTCGAAACTGGTTCAGCTAGAGGAAGGGAGCCAATCCCAAATCCTCACCCCAACCAAAGCGACACCTGAACAGTCAGAATCACCACAACAAAACGATCTGTTTATCGCTCCGATCCCATCCGAGAGCGATTTGAAACTCAAGGCACTGAACCCTGACAGCCTATCCCCTAGAGAAGCACTGGATCTGATCTATGAGCTTAAACAGTTAGTTGAGAAATACTGAGTGCCTTAATCTATACTGATCAATATATTGCTGGGAGGTAACCGATGACATTTATCGTGACTGAGAACTGTATAAAGTGTAAGTACACCGATTGCGTCGATGTATGTCCCGTGGACTGTTTTTATGAGGGACCTAATTTTTTAGTAATACATCCTGATGAGTGTATTGATTGTGCCCTGTGCGAACCTGAATGCCCTGCTCAAGCGATAAAACATGAGGATGACCTTCTTCCAGAGGAAGATCGTTTCTACAGATTAAATGCAGAACTCAGTGAACACTGGCCTAACATTCGTTTTCGCAAGGCACCGCTTGCTGATGCAGAAGAGTGGAATGGTAAAAGCGATAAGCTAGCGTTGCTAGAGCGTTAGTTAGAGTCTAAACAACGATTCCACGTTAAGACCATTCTCTAAACATATGGCTCTTAGCTTTTTAAGGCCCTCGACCTGAATTTGACGCACTCGTTCACGAGTAAGGCCGATTTCATGGCCCACTACTTCCAACGTCTGGGCATCGTACCCACGCATACCAAAGCGTCGGGAGATAACCTCACAATGTTTTTCTGGTAGTGTCCCGATCCAAAACTCTAAATTTTTATTGAGATCCTCATCGGCATTATGGTCATCCGGGGCTTTTATATTCTCATCAGAAATGACTTCCGTTAATGAGCGACCATCTTCTGTAGCGACAATATCTAAAGACCCAACTCGTTGGTTCAAACGCATAATCTTTTCAACATTTGCCAGTGGCTCATCTAAGTGACGCGCGACATCTTCAGGGGTTGGCTCTCGATTTAGAGTTAGGGAGAGCTCACGAGCAACCTTAAGATAGTTGTTGAGCTCTTTCAGGATGTGAATAGGCAGGCGTATGGTGCGAGTCTGGTTCATTACCCCACGCTCGACGGCCTGACGAATCCACCAGGTAGCATAGGTCGAAAAGCGAAAACCTTTCTCGGGATCAAATTTTTCAACCGCACGAATAAGTCCAAGATTTCCCTCTTCCACAAGATCCATCAGTGACAGACCTCGATGCTGATAACGACGCGCAATATTGACCACCAACCTCAGGTTGGCTTCAATCATGCGTGCCCGAGATTTCATGCACCCCTCTTGTTGAATCGCTCTACCCAGTGACTTCTCTTCATCGGGTGTTAGAAGCGAGGCAACTCCAATTTCATTCAGGTAGAGTTGTGTTGAATCTAGCTGACCTGCGGATATCAAATCTTCATGAGCGACTCCATCCTTACCACGACGAGAGTCGATAACAGGCTCATTCTCATTTTTATTATCATTTTGCTCGTCTTCTAAAAGATCAAGATCTTCAGTCGACGACTCATTGAACTCAATCTTGCTGTCTGAATTCATATCATACCCACTCAATCAAACCATTGGATGAGGGTTTGTTGAAACGTTCAAGCTATCGTTTAGGTAGATAGCGCAACGGGTCAACCGGCTTACCGTCTTTTCGAATCTCAAAGTGAAGCATTGGAACGGTTGCTCCACTGCTGCCTAGCTCAGCAATCGTTTGCCCCGCTTTCACCTGTTGATTCTCTTTAACCAGAATTTTGCTGTTGTGCGCATAGGCACTCAAAAACTCTTGATTATGACTGATAATGACAAGGTTTCCGTAACCAAGCAAACCGCTGCCGGCATAAACCACCTGTCCCGGTGCTGCCGCTTTAACCGCATCACCTAGCTTGCCAGAGATATCCAAACCTTTATTGCCACCCTCTTTAGAAGAGTACCAAGCAAGAACCTTGCCAGAATGGGGCCAATCCCAAGAAAAATTTGTCACGACTGGCGCAACTGTCTTCTTAGAGGGCTTAACTTTTTTAATTGATGACTTGGTTGAGGCGCTTGATGAGGGCTTGGTTGTAGTAGCGACTGGGCGCCCTTGGGTTTTCAAAACCTGACCTGAATAGATCAGATCTTTATCTTTAATCCCATTGATTGCTGCCAATCTTCTGTGATCAATGCCCAACTTAAACGCAATACCAATAAGGGTATCACCCGATCGGACACGGTACTCACCCGTACCAAGACTGGGACGCTGAAGACCGATAGACTGATCTGACACTGGTGCATACCCTGTACTACAAGCCGACAGGAGTGCCGCTAAGGCTACTAACATCCAAAAACGCAAACAGCTAACCTCTCGATGGGAGTCGATCGATTAATATAACCACCACTAGACCAGCCAGCATCAACATCATGGCAATTATCAGTTGAGATGGCTCACCGGTCAGATCAGTAAACGCTGCAGGTGATACATTCTGCTCTACTAGCGGTACCTGTTGCCCTTTGGAGTTAATGGTGTAAGAGAGCGTATACTTCCAGGGCCAGACTTTGTTTAAAGAACCCAGCAAGAAACCTGACAACAGCGCCAATGTCATTGAACGATAATGGCTAAACGCCCAACTCAGCACTCGTGAAAATGCCAATAGACCAGAGGCGGCTCCCGCAGCAAAAATCGCGACTATAGCTAAATCAAACTCTTTAATTGCTGTCAGAACGGTGGTGTACATCCCTAACAGAAGCAGAATAAAGCTTCCGGAGATGCCCGGAAGAATCATGGCGCAGATAGCAATCATGCCTGCAAGAAAAACCATTAGACCAGAATCAGGCACGTTACTGGGAGACATAGAGGTCAACAGATACGCCAAGACCGTGCCTAGTACGAAGACTGACATCCGGTTGGCGCTCCAACCCGCCACATGTCGAGCCACACTCCAGGTTGATGCTAGAATTAAACCAAAGAAAAACGACCACAACAGAACCGGGTACCCTTCTAAAAGAAACAGAACCGTTCTAGCTAGTAATATGATACTGAGCGCAATACCAGCTACCAGGACTAATAAAAACGTTCCGTTCACCTGTTTCCATGCTGCACCTAAGCCCTCTTTAAAAAGAGTATTAAGCGCTTTCAAATCGAAACGACGAATCGAGTGAATGAGCTCCTCATAAATACCGGTGATGAATGCAATGGTGCCACCTGAGACACCTGGAACAGCATCAGCGGCCCCCATCAACATCCCTTTCAACAGCAGTTTGAAATATTGGAAAGCGGTACGTTGCTTATTCAAATGATCCATTGTCTATTAACTTACCAAACCATTGAGTAGAGGGACAAAATTAACAGGCTCTATCGTCTTGGTCTCAAAATGAGAATCACTGCGTCGCAAAATGCGAACCAGTTTTTGCTCTTCATCTCCGACAGGCGCTACTAAAACACCACCCACCTTCAGCTGTCTCTTCAAAGATTCAGGAATAACGGAGGGAGCTGCAGTAACCATAATGGCGTCAAATGGAGCCTCGTGCTCGAGCCCCATTCCACCATCCGTATGATAAAGAGTAATATTATCTAAACCCAGATAGCCTAAAACAGAGGCCGCTCGTTCTTGAAGGGGAAGGATTCGTTCGACACTGTATATCTGCTGACAGAGCTGAGCCAGAATGGCGGTTTGATAACCGCTGCCTGTACCAACCTCTAACACTTTATCTTTTGCGCCGAACTCCATCAGCAGCTCGCTCATTCTAGCGACGGTATAAGGTTGAGAGATGGTTTGGTTATGTCCAATCGGCAGCGCAGTGTCTTCATAAGCTTTATGCGACAGGGCCTCATCGATGAAGAGATGACGAGGGGTTTCAACGATCGTCTCTAACACCGCTTCATCAGTAATTCCTTGATCTTGCAGGCGATTGAGCAACCGCTCTCGTGTTCGGCGTGAGGTCATTCCAATACCTTCACGCAATAAATGCTGGGACACTAAGACTGCTCCAACCAATCGGCAACCTGATCAAGATCAGAGTAGCGAGTCATATCTAACTGCAAAGGAGTCACTGCAACATAGCCATTTTCAACCGCATAGAAGTCCGTACCCTCAACCCGATCTTTGGCTTCACCAACCGCGGCGATCCAATAGCGAGTTCGTCCACGCGGATCTTGAGTAGGAAGAGGCGGCTCGCCGACACTGCGGTGGCCCAAACGTGTAATTTGAACCCCCTTTAATTGATCCATGGCGAGATCGGGAACATTCACATTGATAACCGTTCTTGGTGCAACCTTGAGGGATTCAATATTCGCCACAAGATCAGCCACTACCAGTGCGGCTGTCTCATAGTGTTTAGGATGAAAGTTACATGTTGATACTGCGATTGGAGGCAGAGCGAGATGCCGCCCCTCAGTTGCTGCAGCCACGGTACCTGAGTAGACAATATCGTCGCCCAAATTGGCACCGGCGTTAATACCGGAAACGACGATATCGGGAATATCGCCATCAGAGAATATGCCAGAGACGCCTAGATGCACACAATCTGTTGGCGTTCCGTCCACCCCAAAGTAACCACTGCTGTGCAAAATAGCATCGAGAGGACGATCCAAGGTTAACGAGTTACTGGCGCCGCTTCTGTTTCGATCAGGTGCTACAACCGTACAGCGGTGACCAGCCTCTTTTAGCCGCTCAGCAAGAACCCGCAACCCCGGCGCATAAACACCATCATCATTAGAAACCAAAATATGCATCTAATTATCTCTTATCTATTAATGGCTCATTCCTGAGTGGAAAGTTACCAAACACACAACTCACGCAGCACGCTCGTGGCAAAACAGCCTGATGGTAGAGAAAAGCTGAGTTTTACAACCTGCTCTTCTAGCACTTCCACGTTCAAATCTCTTGGGACTAATCTCATGCTGCGACGCTCTTGTCTGAGCCCTAGCGCTTCTAACCCTTCAGTGATTTGAGGATAACCCGCGACGACTGACTTTTCTATCTTCTGAGCCTTATCCAAGGAGTATAATTCACCTTTACCCCACATCGGTGCGGTTAAATGAAGATCTCCCTGTTCAAAACGGTCTTTTTGGGCTAAATCGTCCATATCGAAACGCTGAACCTTTTGCGTAAAATCCTCGATCAACACATCACCAGATAGTGGACTAGACCACGAACCTTGGTCGATTCGAGTTGATATCACTCGATTAAATAGATAGGAGCGAAGTGCCGATATGTACATACTGCGTTTGTTGCGCTGACGCTCAACTAACTCACCCGATAAAATAGCCAAACCAGAGTGAAGATTACCGAACGACTGACCAAAACGCTGTTCGCCGAAGTAGTTAGGAACTCCTGACTCAAGAGCGGCCGCTTTATGCAGAAGCCGATTCACATCTGACACGCCCCTGAGGGTGATCTCAAAGCGATTCCCTCTCAGATGACCAAGTTTGATCTTACGGCGATGCTTACTCGATTTAAGCACATTGATCGTGTCACCGCCGAACATCGTCCAATTAAGTACTCGTCGTGAGCCAGGCAAATGAACGCTAAACCACTGTTCGGTAACAGCGTGGCGATCTTTTTTTCCAGCGTAAGCAACCTCTTTAGGGCTGACCTGACAAAAGTTCGCTAGCTGACGTGCCACCCAGTCGGTGTTTTCACCGCGCTTCTGAATATAGAGATAGTGATGCTCACCCTCGCCCTCTGGCTCATAGCCCAAATCTTCAACGACACGAAAATCCTCTGGAGCGGTACGAAGCTGAGCATTCACATCAGGCTGGCCAGTCAAATAACTGAATGGCTCTACAACAAACTCAGTCACTATCCATCTCCGATGGTGTCAGAGGCTTAACGACCTGATAAAAAGTCTCCTCTTTACCAATCATTCCCATTTCGGATCGAGCTCTCTCCTCGAGCGCTGATAAGCCGCGTTTCAGGTCTTGGACTTCTGCCTCCAGCTCTGAATTACGCTCCAAAAGCCTTTGGTTAATCTGACGCTGTTCTTCAATGTCGTTCTGTACTTGCCAAATTTGAGGCAAGCTTGGGTCTCCGAACCAGAGGCGATACTGAAGCGCTACTGCCATCAAAAAAAGAGTTAACCAAAACCAACGCAAGCTATTTTTCTCCACAAAAAAAGGGCCTAGGGCCCTTTTATATCATGTTTCTATTAACCTTGGCCTTTAATCTCGACTAGGCCTCGGTATGCTGCTGAAGCACCCAACTCCTCTTCGATACGAATCAGGCGGTTGTACTTAGCAACACGGTCTGAACGACAGAGTGAGCCTGTTTTGATTTGTCCTGCTGCTGTACCAACGGCAAGATCAGCGATTGTTGTATCTTCAGTTTCACCAGAACGGTGTGAGATTACCGCTGTGAAGCCTGCATCTTGTGCCATTTTGATCGCGTCCAATGTCTCAGACAGCGAGCCGATCTGGTTAAACTTAATCAAGATTGAGTTACCGATACTCTGCTCGATACCGCGAGAAAGAATCTTTGTGTTGGTCACGAACAGGTCGTCGCCCACTAGCTGAACTTTATCGCCAATTTTGTTGGTCAGGCTCGCCCAACCATCCCAGTCAGACTCGTCCATACCGTCTTCAATAGAGACAATTGGGTAATTCTCAGTCAGTGCTTTAAGGTAGTCACCAAATCCTTCTGAATCAAACTTCTTACCTTCACCTGCAAGGTCGTACATACCCTCTTTATAGAACTCTGAAGATGCACAGTCTAGTGCCAGAGTGACGTCCTTACCTAGTTCGTAACCTGCGTTAGCGACCGCCTCTTTGATAACAACCAATGCCTCTTCGTTAGACGCAAGGTTAGGTGCAAAACCACCCTCATCACCCACGGCAGTATTGAGACCTTTCGCTTTTAGAACCGCTTTCAGCGCGTGGAAGATTTCTGCACCGCAGCGAAGGGCTTCAGCAAAGCTTGATACACCGACTGGTTGCACCATGAACTCTTGGATATCAACGTTATTATCAGCGTGCTCACCACCATTCAAGATGTTCATCATTGGCACAGGCATTGAGTATCGACCTGGAGTGCCATTGATCTCAGCGATGTGCTGGTAAAGTGGAATGTTTTTAGCTTGCGCAGCCGCTTTGGCAGCAGCCAGTGAGACAGCCAAAATAGCATTCGCACCATATTTGCTCTTGTTCTCGGTACCGTCAAGCTCAAGCATTTTGTTATCAAGAGCACGCTGATCCGTCACATCCATGCCAACCAGCGCTTCTTTGATTTCGCCATTAATAGCAGCAACGGCTTTCAGCACGCCTTTGCCTAAGTAGCGAGATTTGTCACCATCACGAAGCTCGAGCGCTTCGCGTGAACCGGTTGATGCACCCGATGGAGCACAAGCAGTACCCATAATGCCATTGCCAAGCAAAACGTCCGCTTCGACCGTTGGGTTACCACGTGAATCCAATACTTCACGTGCTTTGATGTTTGCAATTGTAGTCATTTCCCTAACTCCTAATTAGCTGTTAGCCTGGTAATCAAGCGCAGCGCCAATAAATCCTTTGAATAGGCCATGTCCGTCACGCGGGGTAGAGGTGAACTCAGGATGGAACTGACACGCTACAAACCATGGATGATCAGGTGCTTCCACAACTTCTACTAATTCACCATCCGTTGAGCGACCTGAGATAACAAGCCCAGCGGCCTCTAACTGTGCAACGTAATTATTATTCACTTCATAGCGGTGACGGTGACGTTCAACAACCTCAGTTGAACCATAAGCATCAGCCACATGGGTGCCCGCTTTAAGATGACACAACTGAGCACCTAAGCGCATAGTGCCACCAAGATCTGAATCATCAGTACGTTGCTCAACTTCACCGGTGTGATCTGTCCACTCAGTAATCAGGCCGATAACAGGGTGATCGGCATCTGCATTGAACTCTGAAGAGGTGGCGCCAGATATGCCTGCAACGTTACGTGCATACTCAATCACTGCCACTTGCATGCCCAAACAGATACCAAGGTAAGGAACGTTGTTTTCACGGGCGTAACGAACGGCTTCAATCTTGCCTTCAACACCACGTTCACCAAATCCACCCGGCACAAGGATCGCGCTGAACTCTTTAAGAATTTCAACACCTTCGCGCTCAACGCGCTCTGAGTCGATGTATTCAATTTTCACTTTCTTGCGATGAGAGATACCCGCATGTGAAATCGCCTCAATAAGCGACTTGTAGGCATCTAAGAGCTCCATGTACTTACCCACCATAGCGATGGTCACTTCACCCTCAGGATTCAAAAATGCATCCGCTACCGCGTTCCACTCTCCTAAATCCGCTTTAGGGCAGTCCAAGTTAAATCGCTCTACAACGATCTGGTCCAAGCCTTGAGCTTCTAACATCGATGGGATTTTGTAGATGGTGTTCGCATCCGGTAAAGAGATCACCGCTCGCTCTTCTACGTTAGTAAACATAGAGAGTTTTCTGGCTTGTGATTCAGGTAGAGCAAAGTCAGAACGACAGACTAGAATATCTGGCTGAATACCTATAGAGCGCAGCTCTTTTACTGAGTGCTGTGATGGCTTAGTTTTGATCTCACCAGCCGTAGCGATGTAAGGTACAAGCGTAAGGTGCATGAACATAGCACGGTTAGATCCTAGCTCTACTTTAAGCTGGCGAACGGCCTCTAAGAAAGGCAAAGATTCAATATCACCAACGGTACCGCCAATTTCACACAGTGCGATATCGGCATCACCAGCACCTTCAATAACACGACGCTTAATTTCATCGGTAATGTGTGGAATAACTTGAACCGTTCCGCCTAAATAGTCACCGCGGCGCTCTTTACGAAGCACGTGTTGGTAGACACGACCGGTCGTAAAGTTATTTTTCTTGCCCATGGTGGTACGAATAAAGCGCTCGTAGTGGCCAAGATCCAAATCGGTTTCAGCACCATCTTCGGTGACAAACACTTCACCGTGCTGAAATGGACTCATGGTACCGGGATCCACGTTGATGTATGGATCGAGTTTTAGCATAGTGACTTTAAGACCACGCGCTTCCAAAATGGCCGCGAGTGAGGCAGAAGCAATGCCTTTGCCCAATGAGGAAACAACACCACCGGTGACGAAAATATAGCGCGTCATGCAGAACCTGTTAGATAGAATTTGTAGGGAGTTCTGGCGAACTCAAGATGGGAAATCAGTCTACCAAAAGAGTGCTTTGGTAACAAACATCAAACGACCCAATTTAGTAAATATCCGTCTTTCACGCAGACTTTTTCATCCAACCATATTCCAGGTATCGCCACGACCTGTCCCAACGAACAGACCATCGGCCAACTCTCTCGTAACCAGGGTGGAATTCGATGCTCATTCATAAGCTTTTTCACACTGACATGACCACCGCGGGACTCTATAAAGACCGACTCACCAGGCATTCGGGTACGGATGGTTAACATCATGCCAGGAGGAAGCCCAATATCAGCGCGAGAGACCTTCAGCACACCTTGCGCAAACGACTTAACCTCATCAGACAACTCCCAATCAAAGGGCACAGCTTGCTGAGTCTCGATACTCGGTGTTAGATAGAGCTTTTCATCATAAGCGCGCAGCAACACTTTTTTGAACCGCCACTCCCCCTTCGCGTTTAAATCCACTTTAGAAACCGATTCAAGCTGCTTTTCCGAGCCTACAATCTGCCCGGCAAAACGTAACCAGTGATAAATTAGGTTTTTCTTACGGGCGAGGGTGAGGTGCGACAGGGCCGCCAATGACAAAACACCCTCTGCAAGCTGACAATGCTTCAGATCCATCTGCGCTAAGGTTTCATGCAACTCGCTGGCATCTCTCATGCGCGCTGAAGTGTTCGCAAGTGTAGATTTCCAGCTGGGCCACTGAGTACTTAACAAATCAGAGAGTTCATTACGTATCCAGTTTCTGGTATAGCTTGTATCGAGGTTACTAGGATCATCCACCCAAGCAATCTGTAGCTCTCTTGCTGCTGACTCTATCTCAGACTTAGTCACATCCAGAAGAGGCCGAAACAGCTCACCCTCACCAACTACCCTATTTGCAGCTATTCCAGACAGACCATTAACGCCTGAACCTCTGAACAGATTAAACAACACCGTCTCGGCTTGATCATCTAAGTGATGAGCTAATAGCAAACCCTGACTGGGCTTTAAACAGGCTTCAAATGCAGTGTATCGAGCCCGCCTAGCATCCTCTTCAGACGCAGACTGACAGTTCACTGCCAGTGATTCAAAATGGACACCGCACTTTGCTGAATATTCAGAACAGAAGCGCTCCCACTGTTCAGCGCCGCTTTGCAGTTGATGATTGATATGCAGTGATGACAGGCGATCAGAGGGCAGAATTTCTGAGCATAGCTTGAGCAGAAGGCTTGAGTCTAAACCGCCACTATAAGCAACGACCCAATGCTCAACGTGGGGGTGTTGGAGAAAAAAAAGCCGCAGATTCTCGCGAATGTCTGCGGCCGATTTACTGCTCATTAACGACCAATAGCGCCGTAAGACAGGATTCGCTGATAGCGCTGATCAAGCAGCTCTTGATCCTCTAGACCCGTCAATTTTTGCAGAGAAGCCTGCAGCTGCTGCTTAAGACTCGCGGCCATCAAGGCAGGATCGCGATGCGCGCCGCCAAGCGGTTCAGCAACAATCTGATCCACTAGACCTAGCTCGTGAAGACGCTCAGAGGTGATACCCATCGCTTTTGCTGCATCTGAAGCTCGCTCTGCGCTCTTCCACAAGATTGAAGCACACCCCTCTGGTGAGATGACCGAGTAAGTTGAATACTGAAGCATCAATAGCTCATCGCAGATACCGATAGCCAATGCGCCACCAGAACCCCCTTCACCAATAACAGTAGCAATGATAGGCGTCTTCAACTTAGACATTTTTGCCAGGTTAAATGCAATCGCTTCGGATTGACCACGCTCTTCAGCATCGATACCTGGGTAAGCCCCTGGAGTATCGATAAAGGTCAGAATCGGCATATTAAAACGTTCAGCCATCTCCATAACACGAAGCGCCTTACGGTAGCCTTCTGGACGCGGCATACCAAAGTTGCGACGAACCTTCTCTTTGACTTCACGACCTTTCTGATGACCAATAACCGCTACCGGCTGACCATCTAGACGACCGATACCACAGACAATCGCCTGATCGTCAGCGAAGTGACGATCCCCATGAATCTCTTCAAACTCATCAATGATGTGGCTGATGTAGTCCAACGTGTATGGGCGTTGTGGATGACGAGCTAATTGTGAAACCTGCCAAGCACTCAAGTCTGAGAAGATTGAACGAGTCAGAGAGAGGCTTTTATCACGTAAGCGTGAAACCTCGTCAGAGAGATTGATGCTCTCATTATCTTCGCCAACGTGTTTAAGTTCATTGATCTTTGCTTCCAGATCAGCAATTGGCTGTTCAAAATCAAGGTAATTGGGGTTCATACAATTCGCTTCTAAAAGATAAAACTAACTTATGAATTCTACCGCGCGCGCAAAAAAGTAGCCACCCTAGGGGGTTAAATACTCTTCGCAACACTAGTAGATCAGCGAAACACTTTGGTTACCAAATTGCTCTCGAAGTGACTGCATAAGGTCATCATCTGGGGAGACGATCCACTCCGATCCTAGCTCAACAAGACCCTTTGCCTCAGCACAACTATAATCAATCACAACGGGCATCCCCTGCTGATAGGCGCGAGCTTTTTTCAAAGACTCCTGTAATTGCCTCAGGCTCTGCTGACTTAACGAGTTGCCCTCGGCCCTGATCGTCAACGACTTAGCGTAACGAACACGGGCATCCGCCACACTGAAAACCTGCTGCCCACGGACCTTGAGACCACCGCTGTAGTCATCTTGAGCGACCTCACCCTCCACCACAATCACCTGGTCTTTTTGGATCAGACGACGGGCTTCATCATAGGTTTCGCCGAACAGACTCACATCGATACGAGCGGATCGGTCATCCAAAGTTACAAAGCAGAGATTCTCGCCTCGCTTGGTTTTTTTGACGCGTAGATCGACAACCAAACCAGCCATTTTTTGGGCGCGGCCTCTAGCGGGTTGAAGCTCCTGCAATTTTCGTGACACGAAGTGCTTCAACTCAGACTCATATTCATCAATCGGATGGCCTGTCACATAAAGGCCCAGAGTGTCTTTCTCGCCATTAAGACGCTCTTTGTCGCTCCACTCACGAGCATTCATAAATTGCTCGAACGGATCCGCATCCACGACCTCTTCAGACTCACCAAACAGATCGAACATGCCCGCATCCTGATTGCGCGCATCCTGATCGGCGGACTGCAGAGCGGCAGGTATAGAGGCCCACAACACGGCTCGGTTAGGGCCTAAAGCATCAACAGCACCTGAGCGCACTAATGACTCAAGCACTCGTTTATTGAGCTTTTTCGATCCAACTCGTTTACAGAAATCAAATAGGTCTTTAAACGCGCCCTCTTTACGGGCTTCCATGATCGCCTCAACAGGACCTTCACCAACCCCTTTTACAGCGCCAAGCCCATAGACCACCTCTTGATTAGGTCCAACAGTAAACTTAAATTCACTCAAATTAACGTCGGGAAGCAGTACTTTTAGCTTCATTTGACGACACTCTTCAATGAAGATGACCACCTTATCGGTGTTCTGCATATCGGAGGACATTACTGCGGCCATAAAAGGCGCTGGGTAGTAAGTTTTTAGCCAAGCCGTTTGGTAAGAGACCAGTGCATAGGCAGCGGAGTGAGATTTGTTGAATCCGTAACCCGCGAACTTTTCGACCAGGTCAAAGATATTACCCGCAAGCTTCTCATCAATACCCTGCGAGTTTGAACCTTCGATGAATAGATGACGCTGCTTAGCCATCTCCTCAGGCTTTTTCTTACCCATCGCTCGACGCAGCATATCCGCTCCGCCAAGGGTATAGCCGGCCATCACCTGAGCGATCTGCATGACCTGCTCTTGATAAAGAATAATACCGTAGGTTGGCTCCAAAACTGGCTGGAGAGAGTCAAGCTGGTAGTCAGGGTGCGGCCAGGCCATCTCAGCACGGCCGTGCTTACGGTTGATAAAGTCATCCACCATGCCCGATTGCAAAGGGCCAGGACGGAACAGCGCCACCAGTGCGACAATATCCTCAAAACGTGACGGCAGAAGGCGACGAATCAAATCTTTCATACCACTGGATTCAAGCTGGAAAACAGCCGTTGTCTCCGCACGCTTTAACAGCGCGTAAACTTCAGGATCCTCTAAATCAATTGCTTCAATGCGCAGCGGCTCTTCGCCTTCAATCTCTTTCTGTTTATTGATAGTCTGCAATGCCCAATCAATGATCGTCAAAGTACGCAGACCCAAGAAGTCGAACTTAACTAGCCCTGCTTCCTCAACATCATTTTTGTCGAACTGTGTCACCAGACCCTGACCTTCAGCGTCACAATAGGTCGCTGAGAAATCGGTCAGCTTGGTTGGAGAGATCACAACACCACCAGCGTGCTTACCCACGTTGCGAGTAACACCCTCGAGTTTGTAAGCCATCTCCATGATCTCTTGGGCCTCTTCGCTCCCTTCCACGAACTCGCGAAGAGCCTCCTCCTGCTCCCAAGCTTTATTCAGTGTCATGCCCACTTCAAAAGGTATGAGTTTAGAGAGTCGATCGGCTAGACCAAAGGGCTTACCTTGAACACGGGCAACATCTCGAACCACCGCTTTGGCCGCCATAGTACCGAATGTAATGATTTGCGAAACGGCATCGCGACCGTAAGTCTGCGCAACATAATCAATGACCTGATCTCGATTATCCATACAGAAATCGATATCAAAGTCAGGCATCGAAACACGCTCTGGGTTCAGGAAACGTTCAAACAGTAGGTCGTATTCAAGCGGATCAAGATCGGTAATTTTAAGCACATAAGCGACCAAGGAGCCGGCACCCGAACCACGTCCAGGTCCAACGGGAATACCGTTCTCTTTAGCCCACTTTATGAAGTCCATGACGATCAGAAAGTAACCGGGAAAACCCATCTGTATGATGATATCCAGCTCAAACTTCAATCGCTCATCGTATGCTTTGCGAATCTGGGCAAACTCTTCTGAGTTTCGATCAAATAGAAAATCAAGACGTTCCTCTAAGCCGACTTCAGATACTTTTCTGAAATAGTCATCCATCAATACCCCTTCGGGTATTGGGAATCGAGGCAGATAGTAGGTTCCAAGTTCAATCTCAATGTTGCATCGTTTTGCAATCTCAACACTGTTTTCGATCGCTGAAGGAATGTCAGAGAAGAGTTGCACCATCTCCTCTGAAGATTTGAAATACTGCTGATCAGAGTAATCTCTTGGGCGCGTCGGATCATCCAGCGTTCGTCCCTGGTTGATGCAGACTCGAGCTTCATGAGCATCAAAATCATCCTCACGAACAAACATCACTTCGTTTGTCGCAACAACAGGGCAATTCATGGAGCGGGCTAACTCAATACTTTTATGAATAATCGTCTCTTCATCGGGTCGACCCGTTCGGACCAACTCCAAATAGAATGCATCTGGAAATAGATCCATCCAAAACTGCAGACGAGACTCAATATCCCCTTGGCCGGACAGGATCGCTTGCCCTATCTCACCACGACGTCCGCCCGACAGCGCGATCACTCCGCCGGACTTTTCAGCAATCCAACTTTTATAAATTAGCGCCCGTTCAGGGTCGATAGATTGACCTTCAGCATAGGCTCTCGAGACCAATTCGGTGAGATTACGGTAGCCAAGGCCGTTTTGAACAAGCAGGGTTAACTGCGTAGGTGGCGCCTCTGGATCGGCATCATCAACCACCCAAAAATCGACACCACAGATTGGTTTAACACCCGCAGCCGTTGCCGCTTTGAAGAATTTCACTAAAGCGTAAAAGTTAGTCTGATCCGTTAGCGCGACCGCTGGCATCTGCTCCTGTGCAGCCTGTTTAACCAGCTCTTTAACACGCACGAGACCGTCATAGAGTGAAAACTCAGAGTGCGCACGAAGATGTACAAACGATGCGTCAGACATTCTGATCTCTCTCCTCAATTAGGCGCCTTACTGGCGCAAATGAACGACGGTACTCCGGCAGTACACCGTGCTCCTTAATCAGCTGAAGATGAGCCGGAGTTGGGTAGCCTTTATGTTTGGCAAACTGATACTGCGGGAATTTTGAATCCAATTCTAACATTTGATGATCTCGATGTACCTTAGCAATGATAGATGCCGCACTGATCTCGGCCACTTTCGAGTCACCCTTAACCACTGCCTCAACCGAGTAAGGAATCTCAGGGCAACGATTTCCATCAACGTAGACATGCTCAGGAGCTTGAGAAAGCCCCAACACAGCACGCTTCATCGCCAACATAGTCGCGTGCAAAATATTCAGCTCATCAATCTCCTGCGGCGTCGCCACGGCAATCGACCAACATAAGGATCGCTCTTTGATCTCAACCGACAGCGCCTCACGGCGCTTTTCTGACAGCTTTTTTGAATCCATCAATCCTTCTATGGGCTGATTTGGATCAAGAATCACTGCTGCTGCAACGACGTCACCTACCAGCGGTCCTCGCCCTACTTCGTCTACACCAGCACAAAGAGCGTATGAGCCAAAATTGAGTTCTTGCGGCTGCATCAGCTTCTTGACTCCAACAGCGAGGAAACGGCTTCAGCCGCTTTATCATCAGCATCTTGACGTAGTAGGTCTGATAAAGTGGAAAATTCGGCCTGCAACGACTCTTTATAATTAAGATCCGTTAGGCTCTTAAAAACCAGCGGTTCTAACACGTCACTTCTAACATCCGACTGAAATATCTCGGGGACCAAAGCCTTGCCAGCCAAAAGGTTTGGCAGGGATACATAAGGCGTTTTCAGCATTCTGGAAATAATTGCATAGCTCAGGGGAGCCATCTTGTACGCAACCACCATCGGCGTCGAGCAGAGCATAGCCTCGAGAGTTGCTGTTCCCGATGCAATCAAAACAGAGTCAGCCGCCATTAAGCACACCTGAGAGGAGCCTTGAACCAGCTTGATTTTACTCTCAGCCCGGGCCTCTTGAATAAACGACTTGATCTGCTGACAGCGCTCTTCATTGGCCGCCGGGAGGATAATCTGAAGGTTAGGAATTTTATTGCTTAGCGATATCGCTGTTTCAATAAAGGCCGGTGCTAACTGACCCACTTCAGAACTACGACTGCCCGGCATCAGGGTTAATACAGGGGAAGTATTGTTCAGACCAAGAGCATCTTTTGCCTGCTGTTGGCTGATAGGAAGAGGCAGCTGATTGGCTAACGGGTGGCCGATAAACCCAGCCTTCACTTTAGTATCTTGGTAGTATTTCGCTTCAAAAGGGAGAAAACAGAGCATCAGATCAACCGACTGCTCAATCTTTTTTAGACGTTTTTCACGCCAAGCCCAAACCGAAGGACTAACATAGTGAACAGTTGGAATTCTATCTGCCTTTAATACTCTCTCTAGCCCCAGATTAAAATCAGGAGCATCTATACCAATAAAAACATCAGGAGGAGTTTGCAACCACTTATTGATTAGCTTCTTGCGGCGTTTTAGCAGCTCGCGCAACCGTTTTAATACTTCTACCAGTCCCATGACCGATAGACGCTCCATTGGGAACTCTGGATTCAAACCTTCCGCAATCATACGACGGCCACCAACCCCCTCAAAAATAGCATTAGGGTAACGGTTTTTTAGCGACCTGATTAACCCCGCACCGAGTATGTCACCGGACTCTTCCCCAGCAACAATAGCGATCTTTATGGGCCTGGTTAAATTAGCGGATAATTCCACGAGAAGAGTGTCGAAGTGACTCAATCAACGGTGTCAATGCCGACTCGTCAGACTCAATCGACTCAAGTTGAGCGATCGCATCCGAGAGCGTGAGATTTTTACGATAGATCGTTTTGTAAGCATTTTTAAGCGCACGAATCGATCCTGAAGAGAATCCTCGACGCTTTAAGCCTTCTGCATTAATGCCATGAGGCGATGCCGGATTACCAGTCGCTAAGGTATAAGACGGTATATCTTGAAGAACCACGGTACCAGCGCCGCACATGACATGGGCACCAATGTGACAGAACTGATGAACGGCCGTGAAACCGCCGAGAATCGCATGATCACCCACATGCACGTGACCAGCTAGTGCCGCATTATTGGCTAGAATCGTATGATCGCCAACGACACAATCATGCGCTACGTGGACATACGCCATTAACAAATTGTGGCTGCCAATTTGGGTAAGGCTTTTATCCTGAACAGTGCCACGATGGATTGTTACCCCTTCACGAATAACGTTATTGTCGCCGATAATCAGCTCCGTAGGCTCACCCGCATACTTTTTATCTTGGCAATCTTCACCCACAGATGCGAATTGATAAATATGATTCCCACTGCCGATTTTGGTCGGACCTTTAACGACCACGTGAGACTCGATGCGGGTATTAGCACCGATCTCAACATTGGGCCCTATGTAGCTCCAAGGCCCAACTTCGACCCCCTCTGCCAACTTAGCCGAGGGATCAATAATCGCTTGCGGGTGAATCAAAATCAGACCTTCCTATCAGCACATAGAATCGTTGCCGAGCTAACCGTATCACCTTCAACAGTCGCTTTAACCTGGAACTTCCAGATACCTCGTTTCTCTGACAACACAGAGGCCTCAAGCTGAAGGCGATCGCCTGGCACAACAGGACGCTTAAAACGAAGGTTATCGGCACCCACGAAATAGTAGATTGAACCATCCTGAGGGGTTTTATCCATAGTTTTGAAACCAAGAATACCCGCCGCTTGGGCCATCGCTTCAACAATCAAGACACCCGGCATAACAGGGTGATCTGGGAAGTGACCATTAAAAAAAGGCTCGTTAACCGTTACATTTTTGTAAGCAACTATCGATTCACCTGGATTAAGCTCTACAACGCGGTCAACCAATAGGAAAGGATAGCGGTGTGGAAGGTATTTGCGGATCTCATTTACATCCATCATATTCAGTTTTAAGCCTTATTCAGCAAGCTTTTTACAAGCTTTTCTAGATTTTTTACGCGTTGAGACAAATCATCAAGCTGCCTAAACCGTACCACATTTCGCTTCCATTGAGCGTGAGGTTCAACCCCGGTACCCGATGAGTAAGCACCCGACTCTTTGATAGATTTACTGACCAATGTCATCGCTGTTATGTGGGTGCGGTCGGCAATGTCTAAATGCCCCGTGACACCGCTCATACCTGCAATAGTACAATGAGAGCCGATGCGAGTGCTACCCGCAATTGCCGTACAACCTGCTATGGCTGTTGACTCCCCGATCTCAACGTTGTGTGCAATCTGAATTTGATTATCTAATTTCACGCCATTGGCGATCAGTGTATCCGATAGAGCACCGCGATCGATCGTAGTGTTTGATCCGACCTCAACATCATCCCCTAATATAACACTTCCAGCTTGGGCGATTTTCACCCAGCCCTGACCGTCATGAGCAAAACCGAACCCGTCTGCTCCTATGACAGCACCAGAATGAATGATGCATCGCTTACCGACTGTAACACCCGCGTATAAAGTGACGTTTGCTTCTAACCGTGTTGACTCACCCACTATGGCACCTTCACCTATAACAACACCAGGACCGACATAGGCATCAGCAGCCACCTTAACCTGAGCACCAACAATGGCACCCTTTGCAATCTGAGCGGTTGGGTCTATATCTGCAGAGGAATCAATTTGAGCACTAGAGGCAATCCCAGGAACTATGGGAGAGCGCCAGTCAAATAGCTGGGAGAGCTTTGCAAAGGCTAAATAGGGATCTGCTACGACAATGGCGCTATTAGGCACTAAATCAACGAACTCTTCAGTGACTAAAACCACGTCAGCTTGAGTGCCAGGCAGCTGCTTTTGATATTTTGCATTGGATAAAAAAGAGAGTTGACCTACACCCGCCTTATCCAGGGTAGACATGCTGTCAATATGACAATCATCGCCGACTAAATTCCCATCGACACGCCGGGCCAAATCGGAAGCTTTTGCAGCAAAATCAGCCAAACCCGAGTTACTCCTGGGCATTCAGGCGTTTAATGATCTCACCTGTAATATCGATTCTAGGTTCAACATAAATGGCCGACTGACGATTGATAATCAAAGAGATATCACCCTCATCAATCAGCGCCTTGATCACCTGATCCAACTTAGGACGCATGCCATCTAAAAACTCTTTCTCCATAGCCGCTCTCTGTTGTTGAAGCGCTTGAAGCTGTCGCTGATATTCGCCATAGACTTTTTTGAATTGAAGGTCTTTTTGCTGTATCTGCTCTTGCGTCAACAAACCTTTGTTCAACTCAAAATCAGACTGCATCTTCTTAGCCTGCGCCTCTAAATCGCGCACCTGAGACTCTTGTTGAGACGTACTTTCAACCAAATTTGTACGAAAGGCTTGTGCAACATTGCTAGACTGAAGCGCTGCTTGAACATCCAAAACGACTGCCTGACCCGCATACGCTGTAGAGGAGGCTAAGATTACCAGTGAAACTAAAATTTTTTGTAACATTAGAACATTCGCCCAATCGCAAACTGAACCTGCTCTTCCGTATCATCTGAAGAGGCATTCAATGCTTTAGCACTTGATATAGATAGCGGACCGATAGGTGTAATCCATGAGATACCAATACCCGCTGAGTATCTCATATCATCAAAGCTTGGATCATCCTGGTACACCGTGCCACCATCAACGAAGAACAGAGTACGCCATGAGTCTTTATCTTCGACAAAGGGCATAGGGAAGATAAACTCAGCCGAACCAGACAATAGTCCATTACCACCAATCACACTGGTTCCATCATTGTCTTTGGGTCCAATCGTATTGGATGCATAACCACGAACACTGGTCAAACCACCAACGAAGTAATTTTCGAAGAAAGGGTAATTGCCGTCATCAATGGAGTCGGCATAACCAACGCGAGTGCGAAGTGCACCGACAAAGGTCTCTTGACGGTCAAATGGATAGTAGTACTTACCGGTGTAGGTCGCCTTGGCGAAGCTCAAATCACCACCAGGAACTGCTATCTCAGTACTTAAAGACTGGTAAGTACCGCGAGTCGCGAACATAGCACTATTTAGTCGATTACTGGTCCAAGAGCCTGTCAATTTATAGGTCAGGTAATCTTTACCTTCAACGTCTGTAAAGTCCGTTATAAATGAGGGTGGCGCAATACCCAGAACAATATCTGTATTATCAACACCTAGGCCGAAACGGAGGCGCTGGTACTCATCGATTGGGTAAGAGAAGTTAACATCGCCACCAATGGAATTGACGTCATAGTCAGAGATATCCGCTTCCGCGTAATCTTTTTTGCTCACATAGAAACCAAAGCCACGACCAACACCATCAAGAGTGTAATAGGGGTCATCGTAGGAGAACGCTACCGATGTAACGACGTCCGACATATTGAATGAGGCATTAAAACTGGTACCCGAGCCGAGGAAATTATCCTGTTGGAACGCAGCCTGGTATCCCAAACCTTCTGAACTTGAAAAGCCGACACCTGCACTAATTTGCCCCAATAGTGCTTCTTCAACATCGATAACCACATCTACCTGGTCTTCAACACCTACAACCGGCTTTGTATTAATGGAAACTTTCGTGAAATAGCCGGTTTTATCCAGTAGTTCTTTGGACCGTTTAATATCCTTACCAACCGCAACCGTACCCTCCATTTGAGGCATGGTACGACGGATTACTTCGTCAGCCGTTGTCGAATTACCGCGAATCTCTATGCGACGTACGTAAGTCAACTTTCCTGGCGCCACGAAGAAGGTTAAATCAACCTTACCCTCCCCCTTCTCTTCAGGGACAACGGATACACGGGCATTGAGATAACCATAACCCGATATGATCTCATTGAGCTCAGACTGCGTCTCAGTCACCAATTTTCTAGAGAAGGTATCCCCTTCAGTAACAAGCAGTGCAGCATTTAACTCTTCTGCATACTCGGCAATATCGCCAGCCACTTTTACGTCACTTAGCGTAAATAATTCGCCTTCATTAATCGCTATGGTAATAAATATTTGTTTCTGATCCGGGCTGATTGATACATCAGTAGAGTCGACATTGAACTTCAAGTAGCCTCGATCCAGGTAAAAACTGGTCATACGCTCAATATCAGCACTTAAGCGCTCTTTTGCGTATTTATCGTTATCCGTCCACCAAGAGAGGTAGTTAGTTAGGCCTGAGTCAAACAGATCCAGTAACTCTTCGTCACTGAATACTGTATTGCCGATGATGTTGATTTTTTGAATAACTGCCGTTTGACCTTCGGCGATCTCAACATTGATAGCCACACGATTGGACTCTAACTGCTGAACCTCGGTGGTCACCTCAGCAGTGTAACGACCGGCTTCGTTGTAGACACGAAGAAGCTCTAGACGAATTTTATCCAATGCAGCTCGTCGAAAAATATCGCCCTCTTGTACACCCGCTTGCTCAAGCGCACCCATTAGCTGTTCATCTTTCAGCATGTCATTACCATCAAGACGAATCAGCGCAACGGAAGGACGCTCTTTCACTCGTACAATCAACACGCCTTGATCTTTGAGCAACTCTACATCATCAAAATAGCCGGATTCGAAAAGATCTTTTGTCGCTTCGTTCAGTGCGCGCTGATCAA
>JAAZVX010000072.1 GCA_018623095.1 Marinobacterium sp.
AGTGAAACGGTAGCGGTTTCCGCTCCTGCGGAACCTACTGTCAGCGATCGAGTCGCCTACCAGCAGGCGTTTACATTGGTTCGTGAGCGTAAGTTCGATGAGTCAGTACAAGCGTTTGAACAGTTCATTCAAACCTACCCGAGCAGCGATAATCTAGCTAATGCCCACTACTGGATTGGTGAGGTAAAACTTGCTCAACAGCAGCTCGACTCTGCAAAAGCGGCCTTTGAAACCGTAGTGACTCAATTTGTCGGACACCGCAAGCGCCCAGATGCACTTTACAAGCTAGGTGTCGTTCAGGATCGTTTGGGTGACACGGCTGCGCAACAGAACAGTTTCAAACAGCTGCTTGATGAGTACCCGAAAAGCTCTGCGGCTGGCTTGGCTCGCAATTATAAACCACGCTCGTAACTATGAACCAAAAGACTAAACGTGCGGTTGTCCTGCTATCAGGTGGCCTAGACTCTGCTACTGTGTTGGCAATAGCTGCTGATCAAGGGTATGAGTGTTATGCGCTTAGCTTTGATTATGGCCAGCGTGCTTTGACTGAGTTGAATGCTGCTAAGGCCGTGAGCGCTTCTGTTGGTGCTAAAGAGCATCGCGTGTTCTCGCTTGATCTTGCTCAGTTCGGTGGTTCTGCCTTGACGGACAGCTCAATAGAGGTCCCTGAGGGTGAAACGGACGGTGTGCCTATCACCTATGTGCCGGCGCGCAATACGATTTTTCTCTCTATGGCGTTGGCTTGGGCTGAAGTGTTACATGCAGATGCGATCTTTATCGGTGTGAATGCGGTGGACTACTCGGGTTACCCTGATTGCCGTCCAGAGTTCATTAAAGCCTATGAAGAGATGGCGAATCTTGCGACCCGAAATGGCGTAACGGGTGAGCCTTTCAAGATCGAAACCCCTTTGATTGATCTTACTAAAGCAGAGATCATTCAAGCCGGTCACCGTTTGGGTCTTGACTACTCCTTAACCGTCTCCTGCTATCAGTCAGATGATGATGGTCGCGCTTGTGGTCGCTGTGACAGTTGCCGCCTTCGAGCTAAAGGCTTCAGTGATGCCAGCTTGACTGATCCAACGCGTTACATTTCAGTATAACTCTTAATTAATTTACTCGTTACGACGTCTCTTCATGCGTCATTTTTGAGGTTGGTATGCAAACAAAAGCAGATCTTGATCAACGTATTATGGTGCAAGAGCATTTTGCTCAAGAGCATATGCCGAGTGATCTAACACCTGCTCAAGTCGCTGACCTTGAAGAGCAGATAGCGATTGAACTTAAAGAGCGTGATGCCTGTCTGGTTGCGCACTACTACACAGACCCTTTGGTACAAGCGCTTGCTGAAAAAACCGGTGGTTGTGTCGCTGACTCCCTTGAGATGGCGCGCTTCGGTGCTAACCAGTCTGCGTCTACTCTTGTGGTCGCTGGTGTTAAATTTATGGGTGAAACGTCTAAGATTCTTAGCCCTGATAAGCGCATACTCATGCCCACTTTGGAAGCCACCTGCTCACTGGATATTGGCTGTCCGATAGAGGACTTTAGCGCGTTTTGTGACGCCCATCCCGATCATGAGGTAGTGGTCTATGCCAACACCTCTGCCGAAGTTAAAGCGCGAGCTGACTGGGTGGTGACATCAAGTATCGCACTGCAGGTGGTTGAGCACCTGGTTGACCAGGACAAGAAGATTATCTGGGGTCCAGACAAGCACCTAGGCAGCTACATCGAGAATCAAACGGGCGCTGAGATGCTGCTCTGGGATGGCTCTTGTATTGTGCATGAAGAGTTTAAAGCGAAAGGGCTGTTAGACCTCAAAGCGGTCTACCCTGATGCTGCAGTGCTGGTGCACCCAGAATCACCAGCATCGGTGGTTGAACTTGCTGACGCGGTAGGCTCAACCAGTCAGCTAATCAAAGCGGCGCATGATCTGCCAAACGATACGTTTATCGTCGCAACGGATCGCGGCATCTTCTTTAAGATGCAACAAGCTGCCCCCGGTAAAACCTTTATTGAAGCACCAACCGGTGGATCTGGTGCAACATGCCGAAGTTGTGCTCACTGCCCTTGGATGGCAATGAACGGCCTTCAGAATATTTTGGATGGACTGCGTCATGGTCGCGAAGAGGTGTTTGTTGATCAAGATTTGCGTCAGCGAGCACTGCGACCACTTGAGCGAATGTTAAGTTTTCAGGCCCGCTAGATCTATTTGAACAGTTCATCAAACCTGAGTTGGTCAGATCGAATCTCCTTCTCCCTTTCTGCGAGCCAACCTAGCTGAACGGGGTTGTTTCTTGCATCGCGTCGGGCAAACTCAACCTGTCTAAGTGCTAGATCGAATTCGGCTCTCTGAAAAAAGAACTCTATGCGTGTCCGATGCAGCTGCTCTATATCATTGATCAATCCATAGAGCTCAGCAAGATGGTAAAGAAATAGGGTATTTTTAGGGTGATCTCTAAGCAGTGCTCTGTACAGTTTAATTGCTTGAGGGATATCTCCTTGTTCACTGAACCACTTCGCCAACGTTGCCTGAACTGCCAAATCCTTGGGGTAGAGATCCATTAGCTCATCGATCAAGTCAACTGTTGGTTGGTTGCTAAGGGATAGTTGAGTCAATCGACTTAGCTGAACCCAGGGGTGCTGTTGCCAGTTTTTGGGCAGTGCCACCCATTGCGCTTCTGCTTCGGCATTATCATTCACCGAAAGCGCTTTAAGATACTGGGTAAAGTCCTTTATTGGCTCATCCAATGACGGTTCATTCAGTAGCCTGTTTTCAGCACCATATTTCACTGCTACTTTCGCTTTGGCAATCATGAAGTTCTGATAGTCACGACGCTCTCTACTGGCGCTAGGTAGGTTCATTGCACGGTTGGTGGAGTCCGCGATGCGTGACTCTGTCACGGGGTGGGTTCTTAAAAACTCAGGCACGGCACTGCCCGAGAATCGATTGGCTTGTGCCAACTGTGCAAACATCTGTGGCATCGCTTGAGGGTCATAACCGGCTGCAACCAACGTGCGCATTCCGGCTTGATCGGCATCGAGCTCATTCTGTCGGCTGAAGCTCAGTCGAGCATTTTCTGAGGCGCCTATGGTACCCTGAAGCGCTGCTGCTCCCGCGTTGGGGTTGATGCTAGAGAGCAAAATGCTGCCGACAATGCCCGCTAACACCAACGGTTGACGCTGCTCGCTGGCCGCTTGCTGTTGGGCAAAGTGGCGCTGACTTAGGTGAGCAAGCTCGTGGGCAATTACCGACATCAACTGATCTTCTGTCTCCGTTGCCAGCAGGAGACCGGCGTTGATACCAATAATGCCACCAGGTGCCGCAAAGGCATTGACCTCTTGTTGGTCGATCACCAATAGATCTAATCGCTTATCTTGTAGTTCAGAGAAGGGGGATAGATACCATAAACGATCGTTTAGGTAGCTCTCGACGATCGGGTCATCGAGAAGTTGAGCCTGTGCTTTCATCATGCGCATCCAAGCTTGCCCAAGCGCCCGCTCCTGCTCAAGCTGATAGCTTGAGTTGGTGCTGCCAGACAGGTTGGGTAGAGTCTCTGAGCTAAGTACGCTCAGGGGTAAAAGGCCGCATAGCAAAATGATTAATGGGGTTCGCATCAGAGGTAGCATAGCCTTTATTCTGTATATCAGTTACATTGCGCCGATAGATTCACTTTTTACACTGACTTTAGTATGACAGAGATTCAAATCGATAAAAGGGTTGATGCGACGGGTTTAGCCTGTCCGCTACCGTTATTGAAAGCCAAGCAAGCATTGAACACACTTGAAGTAGGGCAAGTGCTTGAGGTGATAGCGACCGATGCCGGTTCTGTTCGTGATTTTAAAGCCTATGCTGATCTGTCGAACCATGAGTTGATCTCAACCATTGAGAGCAACCAAACCTATACTCATCTTCTTCGCCGAGGTTAACACGCGATGCAAAAGATTTTTAGTAAATGGGTACAACGTTACTTCTCAAACGAAGAGGCGCTGTTACTATTTTTATTGTTGCTTGTATCCGGTTTGGTTATTTGGCACCTAGGCGGTGCTCTAGTTCCGGTCTTTGCAGGCCTGATTCTCGCTTTCATGATGCAAGGTGGAGTTGATCGATTAAAGCGGCTTGGCTTGGGCCATAAGAGCGCTGTTGCCTCCATATTTATCATCTTTACTGGTTTTGTGGTGGCGATGTTCCTCTTTATTCTTCCTGCTGTTTGGACACAGTTGGTCAATTTATTTAATGAACTGCCCGGAATGGTGACGAACCTTCAGCAGGTTTTGATGCTTCTACCTCAGAACTACCCAGAACTTGTATCAGCTGAACAGATTCGTAATTTGATCGGTACCGCTGCAGCGGAACTGAGCCAGCTAGGTCAGTGGCTGTTGAGTTTTTCACTGAGTTCTCTGACTGGTGTGTTAACCGCGTTGATCTATTTAGTATTGGTACCTATTTTGGTGCTCTTCTTCTTGTTGGACAGCGATCGGTTAATCTCTGGTTGGACAGCATTTCTGCCCAAGAAGCGTGAGATGATGAACCGTGTCTGGAACGAGATGGACTCTCAGTTGGCTAATTACATCCGCGGTAAGGCCATTGAAATTATGATCGTTGGTGTTGCAACGTTTATCTCGTTTGCTTTGTTAGGCATCAACTATGCGGCCCTTCTAGGGCTGTTGGTCGGACTGTCGGTATTGATTCCGTACATCGGTGCTGCTGTGGTGACTGTTCCAGTAGCTTTGATTGCCTTCTTCCAATGGGGTTGGAGTGATCAGTTCCTCTATCTAATGCTTGCCTACACCATTATTCAAGCTATCGACGGAAACGTAATAGTACCTTTGCTCTTTTCTGAAGCGGTCAATTTGCACCCAGTATCTATTATTGTTGCTGTGTTGGTGTTCGGGTCGCTTTGGGGGTTCTGGGGGGTATTCTTTGCAATCCCATTAGCAACACTGGTCAAATCGATTGTTTCGGCTTGGCCTACGGCGGATGAGTTGCCCCCGCCAGATGCAGGGTAAATTTGAAGTGAATGTAAACAAGGGGTGCTTAGGCACCCCTTGTTGTATCGGCTACTCGCCCAGTATCTGAGCGCTATGCTCTTTGGTTTTAACTTTGGTAATCACGTCAACAACCTGTCCCTGCTCATCGATGACGAAGGTGGTCCTTACGGTGCCCATGTACTCTTTACCGTAGTTCTTTTTGAGCTGCCAGGTGCCATAGAGTTCATGAACAGCATTATCAGTATCGGCGATCAGAGGGAAGGGCAGATCATACTTTTCGATGAAGTTGCGATGCTTGGCTTCGGAGTCTGTGCTGACACCAATGACTTGATATCCATTGTCAGCTAATCGCTCGATATTATCTCGCAGATCACACGCCTGAGCGGTACAGCCAGGAGTGTTGTCACGAGGGTAGAAGTAGAGGACAACCTTTTTACCCTTGTACTGACTTAGCGTGATTTTTTCCCCATTCTGGTCCTTTGCTTCAAAGTCCGGAGCTGTTTGACCAACTTCAACCATTTTTATCTCCTAGTAATGCAATAAAAAGTTACTGTGCCTCTACGAATGTTACCCGGAAATCGTTTAAAATAGTCGTTTAAATAGTATTCTTGTTTATCATTTACGGACAAATTCTAAGTGATCAGCAACCGAGCCATAATAAGGTGAAAAATATGATTCTAGGCAGCCTCGTTGCGCTGGTAACCCCGATGCACGATAACGGTGATATTGATTGGCAGGCTTTAGATCGCATTGTCGATATGCACATCGAGCAGGGTACGGCCTCAATTGTTGCTGTTGGTACCTCGGGAGAGTCTGCAACCCTTGATTATGATGAACATCTTGAAGTGGTGGCTCGTGTGGTTGAACGATGTAAAGGCAAAATGCCTGTCATCGCCGGTACCGGTGCCAACTCGACTCGTGAAGCGATTGAGATGACTCGCGGCGCTAAAGAAGCAGGTGCAGATGCCTGTCTGTTGGTAACTCCTTACTACAATAAACCGACTCAAGAAGGCCTTTTCCAACACTATAAAGCCGTTGCTGAGGCGGTTGACATTCCTCAGATCCTCTACAATGTTCCAGGTCGTACTGCTTGTGACATGTTGCCAGAGACGACACTGCGTTTGGCTGAAATTGACAACATAGTGGGTATTAAAGAGGCGACCGGTGATATCGAGCGAGCTCAATTCCTTGTCGACAACGCGCCTTCAGACTTTGCAATCTACTCAGGCGATGATGCAACTGCAATTGAGCTTATTCTTGCAGGCGGCCACGGTAATATTTCTGTAACGGCTAACGCTGCTCCTAAAGCGATGGCTGAGTTGTGTCAGCTTGGCTTGGATAAGAAATTTGATGAAGCACGTGCGCTGCAACAGAAACTGATGCCACTTCATAAAGACCTATTCGTTGAATCCAATCCTATTCCTGTGAAATGGGCAATGTTTGAGATGGGTTTGATCGGTCAGGGTATTCGTCTGCCGCTGACGCCACTCTCTGAAGAGAATCGC
>JAAZVX010000073.1 GCA_018623095.1 Marinobacterium sp.
AGCGTCGTGCTCATAATAGGTTCACCTAGAGACTCAGCAATCGCCATAGCAATTTTATTGTCTGGTATACGAATCCCAATGGTACGGCGTTTAGGGTGCATTAATCGTCTTGGCACCTCCGTAGTTGCATTAAGGATAAAGGTGTAGGCGCCCGGGGTATGCGACTTAATAAAGCGGAACATACTGTTGCCCAACTTCGCGTAGGTTCCAATTTCAGAAAGATCACGACAGACCAGAGTAAAGTTATGCTTATCATCCAGCCTGCGAATACGCTGAATACGCTCCATGGCGCTCTTATCACCAAGATGACAGCCTAAGGCATAGCCTGAGTCTGTTGGGTAGATAATGACACCCCCCTTATTAAGTATCTCAACGGCTTGAGACACCAGTCGTGCTTGCGGATTATCCGGGTGGATAGAAAAAAACTGACTCATAATAGCTCCGTGTCAATTAGACACATAACTGCTCAACGATCACTCGCTGAGCATCAAAATGCGGATAACGCCCTAACGCAGTCCAACGCTGGTCGGGTGAGTGGAAATCGCTTCCAGCAGAGACCCAACAACCTGCCCTATCAGCTAACTTAATCAGCTCATGCTGATGACCAGGTGTGACACCAGGATAGCTAACCTCCAAACCATCCGCACCGGCCGACAACATGTCAGCCATCAGTTCACGAAGCTTTGTAAAGGTCATCTTGTATTTTGTAGGATGAGCCAGAATCGCGACGCCTCCCGCCCCTTTTATTAAAGCAATGCTCTGTTCAATGGCAGGCCACTCCGCCTTAACGTCACCCGCACAGCCTTGACCTAGGTATTTATCAAAAGCTTCTTGCATCGATTCAACCTTACCCAGCTCTAATAGAGCCTGTGCAAAATGCGGGCGACCAATCTGCCCCTCGCCGGCATATTGCTTAGCAAGATCCAAAAGACCTCGCGCAACACCGCGCTTTTCTAATCGTTCTGCTATTTTCTCTGCGCGCTGATATCTAAGCTGAATCAAGTGATCCATATACTCTTCAAACTTTTCGGAACTGGGATCAAAACCCAGTCCAACCAGATGAATAACACGACCACGCCAGTCACAGGTCAACTCAACACCGTTTATAAATTGTATACCCTGACGATCGGCTTCCGCCTTTGCTTCAGCTAAACCAGCCAAGGTATCGTGATCCGTCAACGCCATGACCTTTACATCAGTTTTTGACATGCGCTGTACTAGCTCCGTTGGACTTAGCGTGCCATCGGACATATTACTGTGCATGTGGAGGTCAAATTGACCAATTGCTGGAATCATCATTTTTAACTTTGCGTTTGAGCTTTTATACTGTGGCAAATTTTTTAGAGGTTCTACATGAAGATACTACTCGATTTTCTTCCGGTTATCGTCTTTTTTGCGGTCTATAAGTTCACAAATGACATATTGTTGGCGACCGCTGTATTAATCCCAGCGACGCTTTTACAGATGCTCTACTCTTGGAAAGTTCAAGGCAAGATAGAGAAGATGCAGCTGGTAACACTGGTATTGGTGGTTCTACTTGGCGGTGCAACGCTCGCCTTTCAGGATAAAGCGTTCATTCAATGGAAGCCAACGATCGTTAACTGGTTGTTTGCCGTTGGATTTTTAGCCACTCAGTTCATTGGAGACAAGACAGTCGTTGAGCGACTCATGGGATCAAGCATGGAGTTGCCCAAAGCGATTTGGTCGCGTTTAAACCTTGCCTGGGTCGTCTTCTTTATTGCGGTTGGTATATTCAATCTCTATGTCGCATACAACTTCAGTGAGGAAGTATGGGTCGATTTTAAGCTCTTTGGCATGCTCGGTTTAACACTCCTGTTCATCATTCTTCAAGGGCTCTACATTGCCAAACATGCAAAAGAACCCGAAGCACCATCGGAAAAATAGAGGTTTTTATGTACTACGCGATCATATCTGAAGACAAACCGAATTCGCTGGAACGCCGCTTAGCGGCTCGTCCTGAACACCTAGAGAGACTTAAAGACTTAACCGCAGAAGGTCGACTGCTGGTTGCAGGCCCTCACCCTGCAATCGATTCTGAAGACCCAGGCGAAGCTGGCTTTACAGGCAGCTTGGTAATTGCTGAATTCGCCTCTTTAGGAGAGGCACAAGCGTGGGCAGATGCCGATCCCTACATCGCAGCAGATGTCTATGCGAACGTTAACGTAAAACCCTACAAAAAAGTTTTGCCCTAGTTAACTATTTTTCAAATCTTCGTCTACAGTTAAATTAGGGTTAAGCATTACCCAGTTAATATCAGCATTAAGACTTAAAGATTGGTCGAACAAGATAGGAATCAAATAATGAAGAAGATCGCACTTGCTACAAGTATGCTACTGGCTATTGCTAGCGGATCAGTAATGGCTCATGGCGAAAATGCAGGCTACTTAGTCTCTGCAACCGATGGCTCGTTTGTACGTGACGGCAACGGAAACTGCATCATGACTCCAAACTCAACACTTATGGAACCCGCTACCGAATGTATGGCTGCCGCCCCTGCTGTTGAAGAGGAGATGACTAAGCCATCCGAACCTAAAATGGTCGAAGTCGATGCAAAACGTAAATTTGCTGTCTACTTTGATTTTAACAGCACAAAAGTTGGCTCCCTTGGCAGCGTAATTGATTTTATTAAATCACTTTCATACGTTGAGAGCGTTAAGCTAGTAGGCTATGCAGACCGCATCGGCTCAGACGCTTACAACCAGAAGCTTTCACTAGATCGTGCCACAGCTGTTGCATCAGAACTTAAAGGCGCTGGCGTAACTGATTGGAAACTTCGAGTGGATGCTAAGGGCGAAACGGCTCCGGTTGCGAACTGTACTGGCAAAGGTGCTCAACTGATCGCTTGTCTTCGTCCAGACCGTCGTGTCGACATCGAAGTAGCAGGTGAAAAAACTGAGGAGCAGATGTAACCTAAGAGTTACAAACGCTTTAGAAGCCGGCGCGTAGCCGGCTTTTTTGTATTTAAGGTATCTGAAGATGTTTAAGATTTTCGCTCTGTTTACTCTTTTATCTAGCTCGCTGGTCATGGCGAGCGACTATGAACCGCAGAAAGTGGTATATCACATCAACTACGGTGATGAGTCGCGTATTGGTCACACGTTTAGCAACATCTCAAATCATATCAATGAATTGGGTGAGGATAACGTCGAGATCAAAGCGGTGATTCATGGCGAAGCGATCGAATACTTTATGTCGGCGGTTGATGATACCGCTAAACAAGCTGCTGTTGATACGCTGAAGTTTATGGGTACCGAGTTCGTCATTTGTGGCAACTCACTAACCGGATACAAAATCGGTTACGATGAGCTATATGACGTCGTTGAAGAGGATGTTGTTAAAGCAGGACTCCCCGAGATCGTTCGCCTACAGCAGCAGGGTTATATCTACGTTCGACCCTAGATACAAGCGCCAGTCATCGGATACAAAAAAGCCGCTTCATTGAGCGGCTTTTTTAAGAGTGCTATCTAGCCTTCTGTCTTAGGAGGCTCTACACCGAGTCGCTGCGCAGCGATAACAGCCTGAGTACGACTGTGCACGCCAAGCTTACGAAGAATGGCCGTCACGTGAGCTTTTATGGTCGCTTCGGAGACGTTTAAATCGTAAGCAATCTGTTTATTCAAAAGACCTTCTGTCAGCATGGTCAGCACTCTGAACTGCTGAGGCGTCAAAGAAGCAATAGCTTCAGCAAACTTCTGATCTTCATCGGTCACTAGATCGTCCATTGACTCTTCCAGTTCCTCTGGCAGCCACTCATCGCCCTGGAGAACAGCCACAATCGCTTCAGAAATGGTCTCAAGTGGCGATGACTTAGGAATAAAGCCTGACGCACCGTAATCGATCGCACGCTTCATGACATGAGTCTCTTCACTGCCTGAGACAACAATAACTGGTACACCAGGATGTTGACCTCGAAGAAAGACTAGACCAGAAAACCCTTGAGCCCCTGGCATATGGATATCTAATAGCACTAGATCAGCATCACCATGCTCTTCTACGGCATTTTGAACAGACTCAAGAGTATCTGCTTCGATGATTTCCACCCCGGAAACCGCTTGGGAAACCGCTTGCTTCAGCGCTGCACGAAACAGTGGGTGATCATCAGCAATGATAATTTTTTGAGCCAGTTGCATAGTATTCTCCGACGAGCCTAGAAAGGCAGTATAGCGCTTATTTTAAGGGTATAAGTTAATCGAATAATGGATTAGTTTCCAGTTGAAATAGAAATAAAAAAACCCACGACAAGTCGTGGGTTTTTTTCAAGAGGGTTTAGCTCTTACGGTTCATACGATTTTCGATAAGATCATCTACTACACTTGGATCTGCCAATGTAGAAGTATCACCCAATGCACCGAAATCGTCTTCCGCAATCTTACGAAGGATACGACGCATAATCTTACCTGAACGAGTCTTAGGTAGGCCTGGCGCGAACTGAATCAAATCCGGTGAAGCAATAGGACCGATCTCAGTACGAACCCAGTTACGTAGAGTAACTTTTAGCTCATCAGAGGACTCAATACCTTCTTGAAGCGTTACGTAACAGTAAATGCCCTGGCCTTTAAGATCGTGTGGGTAACCTACCACAGCCGCTTCAGCAACCGCTTCATGAGCCACTAGCGCAGATTCAACTTCAGCCGTACCCATACGGTGACCAGATACATTGATGACATCGTCTACACGACCTGTAATCCAGTAGTAGCCATCTTCATCACGGCGAGCGCCATCACCCGTTGTGTAGTATCCAGAGAAGCTAGAGAAGTAAGTCTGACCGAAACGTTCGTGATCGCCCCAGATTGAACGAGATTGACCCGGCCAAGAGTCTTTAATGACCAGGTTACCTTCGCCTGCACCTTCGATCTCTTTGCCGTCGTTATCCAATAGCGCTGGCTGAACACCGAAGAATGGACGAGTTGCAGAACCCGGCTTAGTCGCTGTCGCACCTGGTAGAGGAACGATCATGATGCCACCTGTCTCGGTCTGCCACCAGGTATCAACGATTGGGCACTTACCAGCACCCATGACACGGTTGTACCACTCCCAGGCTTCAGGGTTGATTGGCTCGCCCACCGAACCTAGCAGTTTAAGAGAGGACAGATCAGAATCACCGAGAACATCTTCACCTTTCTGCATCAAGGCACGGATAGCCGTTGGCGCGGTGTAGAACTGGTTAACTTTGTGTTTTTCGATAACGCGACCAAAACGGCTCATGTCTGGGTAGCTTGGAACGCCTTCAAACATCAGTGTCGTTGCACCGTTAGCTAACGGACCGTAAACAATGTAACTGTGACCTGTTACCCAACCTACATCGGCTGTACACCAGTAGATGTCACCCTCTTGGTAGTCAAAAACGTACTGATGAGTCATTGATGCGTAGACTAGGTAACCACCGGTGGTGTGTTTAAGACCTTTAGGTGCACCTGTTGAACCGGAGGTGTAAAGGATGAACAGTGGATCTTCAGCGTTCATCTCTTCAGGTTGGCAATCTGCAGAGGCTTTAGCCATCTCCTCTTCATACCAAACATCACGGCTTTCGTGCCAAGCAACATCTTGATCAACGCGGTTAACAACGACCACCTTTTCACAGTACTTAGCCGCACCAGGATGCGTCAGCGCTTCATCAACATTCGCTTTAAGTGGAACCGCTTTACCGCCACGAAGTGAGAAGTTAGAGGTTACTACCAGTTTGGAGTTCGCACCTTCAATACGAGCTGCAAGCGCCTCAGGAGAGAAACCACCAAAGACAATAGAGTGAACGGCACCAACACGGGCACAGGCCAGCATAGCTACAGCTGCCTCGGGAATCATTGGTAGGTAAAGTGTAACCACGTCACCTTTACTGACACCCTGAGCTTTAAGCACATTGGCGAATTTACACACACGCTCATGTAGATCGCGGTAAGTGATCTTTTCATCTTCTTCTGGGTTATCACCTTCCCAGATGATTGCTACCTGATCACCACGAGTCTCTAGGTGGCGATCCAGACAGTTTGCGGCTACGTTCAACGTACCATCTTCGAACCAACGGATATCAACATTATGAGTATCAAACGATGTGTGCTTAACCTTAGTAAAAGGCTTGATCCAGTCGATACGCTTAGCTTGCTCAGACCAGAACGCCTCTGGGTTATCTACTGATTGCTGGTACATCTCATTGTATTTAGCTTCATCAGCATGGGCGTTAGCCGCAAACTCTGCAGATACTGGGTAGATCTTATCGCTCATTAGTTCTTTCCCTTAGATTGGTTTGGTACGGCAATCGTTGCCACACTCTATTTATTAAAGTGCGATATTTATAACCTGAGCGACTCTGAGTCAGAATTAGACATTGGTCTGTTCAAAGCAACTCTTTAGTCTAAACAAATCAATAGATTCCTATTGCATCGTCGCAATGAGGCTTTAGAATTCACTGCCTAGAGTGCCTCTGTAGCTCAGCTGGATAGAGCAACCCCCTCCTAAGGGGTAG
>JAAZVX010000074.1 GCA_018623095.1 Marinobacterium sp.
CATCTGAATGAAGGGCTTCGCTTAATTTATCTAGAGCGATCGGTGCTTCGTCCGTACTCATGCAGCCCTCCTTTACGAGTAAGTTAACTTCTACTCATCTTCGTCAAAACGGTTATTGATGATTTCAACCACAGCATCCATCGCAGCGGATTCATCATCCCCCTCTGTTTGAATGATGAGATCTGTTCCTTGGGAGGCTGCTAGCATCATGATGGCCATGATGCTCTTAGCATCGACTGTTTTGCCATCTTTTGTAATTTTGATGTCGCAACTGAACCTACCTGTAACGCCAATAAGTTTAGCCGCTGCCCGTGCGTGCAGTCCCAATTTGTTGATTATAGTAACGTTTTTTTCAATCATTGCGAAACTTATTCTGACAATTCTCGATGGCGTACTTGGATATTATCCATTCTCTCAGCAAAGCGAGAGGCTAGGTTTTCGGCTATGTATACTGAGCGGTGTTGCCCGCCAGTGCAACCAATACCCACCGTAACATAGCTACGGTTGTTTGTTTTGAAATGAGGAATCCATTTCACAATGAACTGCTCTATGTCCTGAATCATCTCATTCACTTCATCACAAGCGTTGAGAAACTCCTGAACCGGTTGATCTTTTCCTGAGAGTGGACGCAGTTCTACAAACCAGTAGGGGTTTGGGAGCACTCTCACATCAAAGCTAAAGTCGACATCCAATGGAACGCCATGTTTAAAACCAAAGGATTCGAACTGTAGAGAGAGTGCCTGCTCTTTACGTTGCGCTACCCTCAACTTAATAGTGTCACGTAACTCATAGAGAGATAAGCGCGTGGTATCAACTCGCATATCCGCTGAGCTTGCAATGGGTTCAAGAAGGTCACGCTCATTCGCTATCGCCTCTTCCAATCCAATATCTTGGTTGCTTAGTGGGTGTTTTCTTCGAGTGGCGCTGTACCGTTTTAATAGAGTCGCTTCTGATGCGTCTAGATAAGTGATCTCAATGCCTATATCTTCTCTAGATCTCAAGGATTTCATGATATCTGGGAAGGCTTTTAGGTCAGTGTGCTGATTACGGGCATCAATGCTGACCGCAATCAGAGGGGCACTGTTTTGGTCGTTTAACATCTGCTCGACAAGAGCCGGCAACAGTGTCGCCGGAAGGTTATCTATGCAGTAGAACCCCACATCCTCCAAGGCTTGTAAGGCGGTACTCTTACCAGAACCACTGCGACCGGAGATGACAACGACTTTCATGATCAGCCTCTTGATAGCTCAGTTGCCTTGTTGAGAAGCGTATCAGCATCGGTACAGTCTCTAAGCGAATTGAGTGCTTCAGGGCTGCTGAACAACTCGGCTAGACCGGCCAGTGTCTTAAGATGCTCGTCATTACCATCATCTGGCACGATGAGGGCGCAGACAAGATCGACAGGCGCTGAATCGATGGAATCAAAATCAACTCCGCTATCAAGCGTAATTAAACAGGCGGAGGCTGAAGAGCAGCCTGGGATCCGGCAATGCGGAATCCCCACGCCAGAACCAATGCCGGTGCTTCCTAATCGTTCACGATTAAGGAGACCTGTGAAAATTTCATCTTCTGTTACGCCATCAACGGAAGAGGCCAGCTTTGCGCTGGCCACTTGAAGAAGGCGTTTTTTACTGGCAACTGACTCCCGGCAGGCGGTCGTATCAGATGTCAGTAGATCACCTAGTTGCATGTTGTCGTTCGTTTATTTATGAGATTTCATTTTTTCTTTGTGCTTAATGATTTGGCGATCAAGCTTGTCCACCAGACCATCAATCGCAGCATACATGTCGTCATGCTCATCAGAAGCAACCACTTGGCCACCGGCTAGGTGAATATCCGCCTCAGCTTTCTTACCCTGTTTTTCGACACTGAGTGTGACTTGTACATTCTGAATATTGTCGAAATGACGTTCTAGCTTATCGAACTTGTTACGTACGTATTCACTAAGAGCTTCAGTCAGGTCCACGTGATGACCAGTAATATTTATCTGCATATGACTTCTCCTCGTCTTAGGCGGAGTGAAGAAATGAGGCCGCCTACCTCAATTAAACCAAACGCTTTCTCTCATTTGAAGGTGGAATGTTGAGAACTTCTCGATATTTAGCAATGGTCCGCCTCGCAACATTTACTCCCTCTTCATCTAGTAGTGTAGCAAGCTTACTGTCACTTAGTGGCTTGCGAGGGTCTTCTTCTGAAATTAATTTTTTAATAATGGCTCGGATTGCAGTTGAAGATGCCCCACTACCGTCACTGGTCGCTACCTGGCTCGAGAAGAAATACTTCAATTCAAATACACCGCGTGGGGTGTGCATGTATTTTCGAGTCGTGACACGAGAGATCGTCGACTCATGCAGATCAACGGCTTCTGCAATGTCATGCAGAATTAGAGGCTTCATAGCCTGTTCACCCTGCTCAAGAAAGCCTATCTGTCTGGAAACAATCTCCGTTGATACTTTCAAGAGTGTCTCGTTGCGGCTTTGTAGACTCTTAATGAACCAGCGCGCATCCTGTAAGTGGTCTTTCAAAAATTGGTTCTCAGAAGAGTTGTCTGCGCGTTTAATCATGCCAGAGTAAACATCATTGATGCGAAGCTCTGGGACCACGTCGTTGTTCAGCGTCAGTGTCCACTCCCCGGCGCGTTTTCGGACGATAACATCGGGTACGATGTAATCGGTCTCACCAAGATCTAGAGACTCGCCTGGGGTAGGGTTGAGTGATTGAATCAACTTAACCACCTCTGTCAGTTGATCCTCTTTGAGTCTCATGCGACGCATTAGGGCTTTAAAGTCTCTGCTGCCCAAAAGATTTAAGTAGTCCGTTGCAAGGCGCAGCGATTCGGCACGCCAAGGGGTCTCTATCGGAAGCTGGCGCAACTGGATCTTCAAACACTCAGCAAGATCTCTAGCGCCAACGCCGGGTGGGTCAAATTGCTGAATGCGGTGTAGAACCGTCTCGACTTCATCTAACTCGACTTCAAAGAACCGTTCTGGGAGCTCCTCTTGGCAACTTAGGAGAATATCCTGCAGATCGGTAATCAAATAACCGCGCTCATCGATTGAATCAATGATCATCTCGGCAATGAATTGATCAACATCGCTAAAATTAACTAAATTTAGTTGCCAGTTGAGGTGGTCTTGAATGGTTTCGACAGCCGCATCGTTATCGCCAGGCATCCAGTCATCGTCACGATTAGTGCTGGAAGAAGTTTGGTAAGTATCGTCCCACTGACTGTCTGTTGATAGGTGCTCTGGAATATCATCGGTTGACCAGCTATCTTCTGATACCGTCTGATCGAAGCTATCTGCATTGTCTGAGGTGGCTTGAACATCATCAGCTTTTACAGACTCTTTTTGCTCAATACTTTGAGTACCCTCTTCACTCTGATCCTCTTCTTCCGAGATTTCCAAGAGTGGATTGCTGTCCAAGGCTTCTTGAATCTCTGTCTGTAGCTCTAAAGAGGAGAGTTGCAGAAGTTTGATCGCCTGCTGCAATTGAGGGGTCATGGACAGATTTTGTCCGACTTTGAGCTGTAAGGAGTGTTTCATTAAGTTGATAATTACTTAAAAGTGAGGGAGTTACAAGCGAAAATCATTGCCTAGATAGGCCTCTTTAACGGCTTCATTCATCATTATCTGCTCAGGTGCCCCTTCAGCAAGAATGTTACCTTCGCTGACAATGTAAGCCCGTTCACAAATATCGAGAGTCTCTCTGACATTGTGGTCTGTGATGAGGACGCCAATGCCGCGATCTTTCAGGTGTCTAATGGTCTGTTTAATATCGCTGACAGAGATGGGATCAACCCCAGCGAACGGTTCGTCTAAAAGAATAAAGTCCGGGTCATTGGCCAAGGCTCTTGCGATCTCAACACGGCGGCGTTCGCCACCAGATAGGACCATCCCTTTAGACTCTTTAATATGGGTGATGTGGAACTCTTGAAGCAGTGATTGGGCTTTCTCGTGCTGCTGAACTTTGCTGAGATCTTTTCTCTGTTCCAGGATTGCCATCAAATTGTCATAGACGCTGAGCTTTCTGAATACGGAGGCTTCCTGAGGAAGGTAGCCTAAACCCCGTTTTGCTCGTTCGTGAATCGGCATTCGAGTAACATCGTCGCCATTTAAACGAATATTGCCTCTATCGGCTCTGACAAGCCCAACAATCATGTAGAAACAGGTTGTCTTACCTGCACCGTTTGGCCCCAGTAAGCCAATTATCTCACCAGGCTCAACAGAAACGGAGACATCCTGTATGACAGAACGGCCTTTATAGCTCTTTGCTAAGTGAAGGGCTTCGAGTGAACTCATGATTAGTTCTCTTTCTTAGGTTGGAGAACCATTTTGACACGCTGGCTGCCGCTCTCACTACTGAAGGCTTTTACCTTGGAGTTTGCCATGTCGTAATTAATTTTAGCGCCAGTGAATTCGTCACCGCCCTGAGTTACTTTTGCATTACCTGTGATCAAAAGGAGTTGAGAGCTGACGGTATAATCCAGAGTTGATCCCGTCGCATAAGTAATCTCTTGATCAAGTTGAGGGCGTTGTTCGAAATAGGCTGGGGCGCCTTTTGAAATGATCTGATTGACGGTATCGTCACTTCCTCGAAGCAGATCGACAGTTTCGCCTTTAAGTACCATTGATCCTTGTGTGATGATGACGTTACCAGTGTATCGGGTAACCCCTTTTGCTTCATCAATATTGGCTGAGTCCGCTTCGACATAAATAGGCTCGTCTCGGTCAGTTGGAAGAGCAAAGGCTGACCCGCTTAAAGCGACTGTAATGGCTAGAAAAAGATTATTGATCAATGGTCGAAGCGACATAAGCCCCCCTCACTGTTGAATGAAGATCTAAGGTGTTTAATTCCGTGTTCAGCGTCATGCCAACCCCTTTGGTTGAGCCCTGGTTGTTCAGAAATTCAACTTCCACGTCACTGGTTGCAAGATTCTGCTCTGGAAAGTAACTCAGTTGTTCTGTGAAGAGTGCAGTGTCTTTCTCAGAATCAGGATTATGGTGAAGCTCTACACTGCCTTCAAGGTCTAACTGACTGTTGTCGTCCGCGAAATAGCCCACACTTGCATGAATGGTGTGCTCTGTCGTGCCATCGGGTCGATAGCCTACCGAAAATGGAGTGGTTAGCCTCATCTGCTCAGAATTAACTAAATGCTCTGCCTTCGGTGTATGGGTAACAGAACTCAGTGTGCCCTCCTTAGACCAGCGGGTAAGGGTGGCGTCTGTCACAAAAAAATCAATTCTGTTTGGGTTCTCTTTGATAAGGGGGTCTTGTTCTATATCCCCTTGGTTCAATAGCTGTGTGAAGATAAAAAATAGAGCAATGAGCGCCGATGCAATGGCTAGTCGAAGTTTTGCTCTAAGCTGACTGATCACAGAAAACGCTCCAGGGCTGCATCCAGTGTTCCTTGGCATGCCATGATCAATTCGCACAGCTCTCGCGCTGCTCCACGTCCGCCTGATTGTGTTGTGATGTGGTCAGCACTCTCCCTTACTAGCCAGTGACCGTTAGGAACCGTCACGCCAAAGCGCGAGGCTTTTATGGCTGATAGATCGGGTAGATCATCACCGATATAGGCGGTATTTGAAGCATCAAAACCGCTGTTGTTCCACAGTTCTTGAAGGGCAGTCAATTTATCTTCACGGCCCTGTTGGATGTAATTGATGCCCAGTGACTCGGCGCGTTGTATCACTTGATTCGATTGTCTGCCGGTAATGATGGCAGTTTTAACACCCGACTCCATCAGTAACTTAATACCGAGGCCATCGAGGATATTAAAACTCTTTATTTCACTGCCATCGGCAAGAAAGCTTAAATTACCCTCGGTGAGTATTCCATCAACATCCATTACGAGTAGCTTAATGGGTTTGATTAAATCAACCTGGGCTTGGGTAGGGTTAGGACGCATTAGATAACCCCAGCTTTTAACATGTCGTGCATATTCAATGCCCCTGCCACTCGGCCGGTCTCATTTAGCGCGATCAATGCATTAATTTTTTTATCTTGCATGATTTGCAGTGCCTCAGCTGCCAGGATGTCAGGACTCACGGTGGTGAAGTCTTTTGTCATCACCATATCAATCGATGCTTGATTTAAGTCCACTCCCTGATCAATGGCGCGGCGAAGGTCGCCATCGGTAAATATCCCAAGTGGGATATGTTCATCATTTACAACGGTCGTCATGCCGAGGCGTTTTTGGGTGATCTCAAGAAGTGCCTCTTGAATAGGGGTATAGGGTGAAACAGAGGGGACTTCGTTTCCTGAGTGCATGATATCACTCACTTTCAACAGCAGTCGTCTACCCAGCGCGCCACCAGGATGTGAAAATGCAAAATCTTCGGCACTGAATCCTCTCGCCTCCAACAGAGCGGTAGCGATCGCATCACCCATAACAAGTTGTGCGGTTGTGCTGGAGGTGGGAGCGAGATTTAGCGGGCACGCCTCG
>JAAZVX010000016.1 GCA_018623095.1 Marinobacterium sp.
ACGGAGGTGCCAAGACGATTAATGCACCCTAAACGCCGTACCATTGGGATTCGTATACCAGACAATAAAATTGCTATGGCGATTGCTGAGTCTCTAGGTGAACCTATTATGAGCACGACGCTGATCTTGCCTGATGAGGAGATGCCGCTCACTGATCCCTATGACATTCGCGAACTGCTTGAGCACGCGGTCGATCTAGTGATTGATGGTGGCTACTGTGGCATGGAACCAACCACGGTGTTAAACCTAACCGATGATGAGGTCGTGGTTATTCGTGAAGGTGCTGGGCCAACGGACACATTTTAGGGAAGTTCGATACGCTTCCTGTCGCGTGACGATATAAAGCCAGCTTCGATAATGGCAATCTGTTCAGCAACGGAGCTTAACGGCACAGGGTTCTCTGCACTGCCCCCAATAAACGCTCTCATTAGCTCAAAAAATTGAGCGTAGTCCCCGGGCTCGGTTGTGATCCTCTCATCACCCTGCTCACTATGCACTCTGCCAAAGTTAGCAAACTCTTCAGCGGCCCAACTCGGCGTAGAGAAAGCTTTGCCGTTTATGAGCTGCGACTCTTGGGGATCTAATGCATATTTCACATATCGACCTTGAGTGCCTTGAACGTCGTATCTCAAAGGGCGACCAAAGCAGAAGGGTGAGCTGTGCAGTTTGACGACCTGATTGGAGTAGTGAAGCAGAACGTCAAAATAGTCATCGACTGATGCACCTTCTCTTAAAATTCTGATATCAGCGGTAACGCCAGAGGGTTTGCCAAAGAGTTGCAGGGCTTGGTCGATTAAATGAGGCCCTAGATCAAACCAGATACCTGCCCCCGCGCCGGGAAGCTCACGCCAGCGTTTTTTAGGCGTAGGTCTGGCGCGGTCGAAGTGTGATTCAAAGCGTCTGATATCCCCCAACTGACCTGATCCAATGAGTTTTTTTAGGGTTAGAAAATCACCATCCCATCGTCTGTTTTGAAAAATGCTCACGGATCCAGTTGAGGCTCTCTCTAGTTGAATCAACTCGTTTAGCTGAACGCTTGATGTGCAGGCAGGCTTGTCGAGAATCACGCGCTTTCCTGCAGCAAGCAGTCTCTTAGCGATGTCGCAATGCGAGTCATTCGGTGTGGTGACAATGTATAGCTCCGCCTGGCTACACTCCAGCATATTCTGGAAATGACGATGAGCTACCATCTCGGGCCAGTACTGTTTGGCATCCTCTGCATTGGATCCGCTTGCTGCGACCAGTTCATAACCCTCAACGGCTCTTAAAAAAGGTTCATGAAAGGTTTTGGCCGCAAATCCGTAGCCGATGATGGCCGTTTTTATCGTCATTATGTGCTCTGTTTGTTGGCTGTATGCTTGGGTCTTCTCGTCGAAACAGGTTAATCTGTGTCACTGATCTGAACAAGTTGTTTTATTGATATTGGGAGTGAGTTTTGGAGTTGCTAGTCGCCTTTGGTTTCGTTGTTGTTGTCATGGTTGTAGGCTATCTGTGGCACCGTTCATCGCTAGCCCACCGACTGTCTGAGGTGGTCCAGCAGCAAGTGCAGCTTGAGTCTAAGCTGGCTGTGGCAGAGTCTCAATTGACTTCTAAAGAGTCCCTGTTATTGGAAAAAGAGTCGCGACTATCTGAATTAAAAAATGAGATTGAATCCGAGAGAGAGCAGTCAACCCAGTTACGTACTCAGTTGATGCAGCTAGGTGAAGAGAAAGCGCGCCGTGACACCGAACTCGAGCAGAAAGAGGAGCATTTTGCTCAACAGATCAAACAGCTTGAAGAGAGTCGTACCCTTCTGAAACGTGAGTTTGAAGCGCTGGCGCAAGAGATTCTTGAGGCGAAAGGGAAGAGCTTTCAGGAGCAAAGCCAACAGCGTCTGGATGCTCTTTTAAAACCGATGACCTCTGAGATGAAAGGGTTTAAAGAGCGCATCGAGAAAATCCATCAGTTTGATAACGAGCAGCGCTCTAAACTAACGACAGAGCTGCAGCAGCTAAAAGATCTGAATGCAAAGATTACCACCGAAGCAGAGCGACTCAGCTCTGCGCTGCAGGGGCAGAAAAAGATGCAGGGTAACTGGGGCGAGCTCATGCTCGAGAATGTTTTAGACTCCAGTGGTTTGCGTCGAGATAAAGACTACAAGCGTGAAGTGAGCATCAATACTGAGGAGGGCAGGCAGCGACCTGATGTGGTGGTCTATCTACCACAGAATAAACATTTGATTGTCGATGCAAAAACGTCGCTGTCGGCTTATACGCGTTATGTTAATGCTGAAGACCCGCATGAACGGGCTCAAGCGCTGAAAGAGCATGCAGAAGCGATGCAGGCGCGAATTAAAGAGCTATCTGACAAAAGTTATTTCAAGCTTAACGGCCTTAACTCGCCTGAAGTGGTTGTAATGTTTGTGCCGATTGAATCTGCCTATGTCGAAGCGCTCAAATACAATGAGACGTTGTTCCAAGAGGCGATAGAAAAGCAGGTATTGGTAGCAACGCCAACGACGCTATTAACGGCTTTGAATATCGTTCGTCAGCTATGGCGCTTTGAAGATCAATCAAAACACAGTGCTCAGTTGGCTGATCGCGCTGAAAAAGTTTATAGCAAACTCAGCTCTTTCTTGGTCAGTATGCAAGATGTAGGGCGTAAGCTAGACAGTGCACGTACCAGTTATGACAAGGCCTTGGGTCAGCTTTACTCAGGCAAAGGGAACCTCATTAAACAGGCTTCTGAGTTTAAAGAGCTGGGTGTCTCTGTTCAGAAAGAGCTGCCCGCAGAGTTGGTAGAAAAAGCCTCTCTTGAATTGGAGGCTCCTGTGACAGACGATCAAAAGAGCATCGAACCTCAACAGAACTCGGACTGAACCTCAGTAATTAGTTGAGCAAGTGCTTTTACCCCCGGTGTAGATGTCTCACCGTGTGTCAAAATTAGGTAGAGTTCCGCAAAGCGCTCATTGCCCTCTTTAAGATTGAGCGGTTTTAAAGCACCACTATCAAGATGTTGCGCTATGAGCGCTTCGGCGTACCAAGCAAATCCCATGCCCTTAATGGCGGCTTCAATAGAGAGATCGGGTGAATCTAGAGTCCAACGCTGATTAGCGCCAAGCCAGCCGGCGTCAATATTACGAACGCCTGTATCACGAACAACCAATTGGCGATGCTGTTGAAGCATATCCAGAGTGATGTGGGTGACATTTTTATGAAGGGGGTGTGAGGGTGCTGCCACGGCTACAAACCTAAACCGCCCTAAACTCTTACCGACAAAGCCTGGTGGGACTCGTCCACCAATGACAAGATCGGCATTTCGCTCAAGTAGTGCTTGTTCAGACCCACTGAGAACTGAACGTTGATAATCAATCTTGGTTTGGGGCTGTTGTGCCGAGAAACGCTCCAAGGCTTCTAGAATGATGCTGTTTGGGTAGATCGCTTCAATGCGAAGCTTTATCAGCGCTTCTGCCCCCAAGGCAAATTGGCCAGCAAGTGTCTCAATGCGATTTGCCCGAGTGATGAGCTCACGTGCATGAATGACCAGCTGTTCACCCTGGCTCGTTAACACCGCTCTGCGCCCTTCATTTTTGAACAGCTTTATGCCAGTGCTTTGCTCGATCTGTTTAATGGCGTAGCTAAGTGTTGATTGACTTTTATTGATCGCTTCGGCTGCTTTTGCAAAGCTATCGCTGTCGCTGATGGCGATAAGGGCCTGCCACTGTTCTAATGTAATCATCTTTTCCTATCTAAAATATCGATCAATACAATCTATTTATTCGTGTTTATTATCTAAATTATAGATGAGACGATAGGCCAATCAAATAGGTAACTGATTCAAAGGAAATTGATATGGCAACACTACTTCACATTAAAACGTCTCTATTTGGAGATAATGGCCAGTCAGCTCAATTGGCAAAGAACTTTGTAGATAGCTGGTTGGCTGAACATAGCGATGGCGTCGTTATTGAGCGTGACTTAGCCAGTGATCCTGTTCCCCACTTAGATGCTTTTCGTGTAACGGCATTAAATAGCCCTGCTGAAGAGCATGACGCTGATCAAAAAGCAGTTGTTGAGTTAGCTGATGCACTGCTTGCTGAGGTTACATCGGCTGATACGATAGTCATTGGCCTACCCATGTATAACTTCAATATACCCAGCCAGCTTAAATCTTGGTTTGATCATTTGGCACGTGCTGGCGTGACGTTCCACTACACAGAGCAAGGCCCGGTTGGTCTGATCGAAGACAAACCCGTATACCTAGTAGCGACTCGAGGCGGTCTCTATGCAGAGCAGGGTCAAGATTTCCAAGTTGATTTTGTTAAACAGTTTCTTGGCTTTGTTGGGCTTAAAGATACTCGCCTTGTGTTAGCGGAAGGGCTGGCTATGGATACACATCGTGATAAGTCGCTAGAGCAGGCTAGGGCTGCGTTTGTATAAATAACAAGAGCCTAAATTTGTAGGAGAAACGATATGAATAGAGTCATTAAGCGTCGAGTACCTGGGGTCGATAGTATGGATGGTGCAGGCGTTCGTATACGTCGCAGTGTCGGAAAGAGTCAATTTGCTCGAATCGATCCATTCTTGATGTTGGATTGCTTCTCATCAGATGACCCTGATGACTACATTGCTGGTTTTCCTGCTCACCCACACCGTGGTTTTGAGACAGTCACCTACATGCTCGATGGCTTGATGAAACATCGTGACCATATGGGGAATGAGGGTATTTTGCGTCCAGGCAGTGTTCAGTGGATGACCGCGGGGCGTGGTGTGATTCATGAAGAGATGCCTCAGCAAGAGAACGGCCTGATGCGTGGCTTTCAGTTATGGGTCAATCTTCCTGCTAGTGAGAAGATGAAACCGGCGGCTTACCAAAATATTGAACCAGAGGAGATCACGGAGGTTCAGCTGCCCAATGCGCTCATTCGATTGGTAGCGGGCTCATTTGAGTTTGACGGTCAGCACTATACTGGGCCAGTTTCAGGTATCAGTCGCCAACCGATTTTTATGGAGATTCGCCTATCACCGAATGCAGAACTCGAATTGCCAGTCGCGGCTAACCTCGCAGGCTTTGTATACCTTTTCGAGGGTGCGGGTTATTTAGCCGATGATAAGCTAGAGATCCATGAAGCGGCCGAGTTGTCCGACGGTGATTCGATTCAAATTACCGCGGGCTCAGAAGGAGCAAGGTTGATGCTAATTGCTGGTGAAGCCATCGGTGAACCCATTGCTCAATATGGTCCGTTTGTCATGAATACCACAGATGAGATAGAGCAGGCGATTGCGGATTATCGTGCCAATCGGTTGACTGGTTAGAGGTTTAAACGAGGAGGGAGCTTACTATTTAATCAGTTAACCAAAATATTCGAGAAATTTTGTAATTTTTTCGAAATGAGGGGTTGACGGCTAATAGGGTGCTCCGTATTATTTGCGCCTCCTCACAGAGGAACGCAATACATTAAGTGTTGTCCCATTCGTCTAGTGGCCTAGGACACCGCCCTTTCACGGCGGTAACAGGGGTTCGAACCCCCTATGGGACGCCATCCGCGGGAATAGCTCAGTTGGTAGAGCGCAACCTTGCCAAGGTTGAGGTCGCGAGTTCGAGCCTCGTTTCCCGCTCCAATGTATTGTCCACGACGTCCCATTCGTCTAGTGGCCTAGGACACCGCCCTTTCACGGCGGTAACAGGGGTTCGAACCCCCTATGGGACGCCATTTTTGCGGGAATAGCTCAGTTGGTAGAGCGCAACCTTGCCAAGGTTGAGGTCGCGAGTTCGAGCCTCGTTTCCCGCTCCAATCTCCTCTTTTAATGTCTCTTTTCGTCTAACGGCGTAATCATCATATTTCGTAGCTGAAGATAGTCGATCGATGCATCTTGTGATTCTTGCTCAAATCGTGTTTCGTCCAGAGCCTGATACTGTGCAATCTCTTCATCGCCTAAGTAGTGAATACAGTCACCGCCAAACAGCCATAACAAATCGCGTGATAGCAGCGGAAGGTGTTGTGGGAATGCGCCAACAATACGCGTCATAAGGCTTTGGCCCAGTTCATACGCATCGGCTGAATGAGTTTCATAAGCTTCAATGGTCTGCTCGAACAACGCAAGCAGCTCATCCGACTCGGTGGTTAGGGTTTCGTCGTTATTGAAAGGCGGCTGCTTGATAAGGTTGTTATAGCCAAGCTTCAGAAGATTTAAATGAAATTGGTGAAAATCGGTCAACGGAACGTCCCTATTTGTCTGTATAATTTGTCATTAAATATATAATTGTAACTGAGTTGATTTTCTCAAAGGTTAGCACTTAATGGAACTTGCTCTTCAAATTCGTGGTTTGGAAAAAACCTACGGAAATGGCTTTAAGGCCCTCAAAGGGATTGATCTGGATGTAAAGCAGGGTGATTTTTTCGCGCTGCTAGGTCCCAATGGGGCGGGTAAATCGACCACCTTGGGTATCGTCACCTCCTTGGTTAATAAAACCAACGGTAGTGTCTCAGTATTCGGACACAACATTGATACAGACCTGACTAAGGCTAAGCTCTGCATGGGTATCGTCCCGCAAGAGTTTAACTTTAACTTTTTTGAAAAGGTGGAAGACATCGTCGTGACTCAAGCGGGTTACTACGGCATTCCATCCGCTATTGCTAAAGAGCGAGCAGAGCACTACTTAAAATCACTAGGGCTGTGGGATAAACGCGAGGATCGAGCACGTCAGTTATCGGGTGGTATGAAACGTCGCCTCATGATTGCGCGAGCACTGGTTCATAACCCCAAACTCTTGATTCTGGATGAGCCAACGGCTGGTGTTGATATCGAGCTCCGTCGATCGATGTGGGAGTTTCTGACCAAGATCAATGAAGAGGGTACAACGATCATCCTAACAACCCACTATCTAGAAGAGGCGGAATCTCTCTGTCGTAACATCGCGATTATCGATCAGGGTGACATTATTCAGAACAGCTCAATGAAGTCACTGTTGGCTAAATTGAACAATGAAACTTTTATTTTAGATCTGGACCAAGACCTTAAATCGGTACCAGACCTAGAGGGTTTAGAGGCGCGTCTAGTGGATGAACACACCCTAGAAGTCGACCTTCCTAAGGCGCATGGTCTGAACAGTGTATTCGCTCGGTTAAGCGCTCAGAATATCGGGGTGCTTAGTATGCGCAACAAAGCCAACCGTCTTGAAGAGTTGTTTGTTGAACTGGTTGAGCACAAGGGGGCTAAATAATGAACGGAAACCTGCTTTGGGTCGCCTTCTCAACGATCGTCGTAAAAGAGATAAGACGCTTTACTCGAATTTGGGTTCAGACACTGATTCCACCTGCAATCACGATGACGCTCTACTTTATCATTTTTGGTAATCTTATCGGTTCGCGAATTGGCGAAATGGGTGGTTTCGACTACATGCAGTACATTGTTCCGGGTCTGATTATGATGTCTGTGATTACCAACTCCTACGGTAATGTTGTCTCGTCGTTCTTCGGTACTAAATTTCAACGTCACATTGAAGAGCTTTTGGTTGCTCCGGTGCCAAATTGGGTCATTTTGGCCGGTTATGTTATCGGAGGTGTTGCACGAGGTTTAGCGGTTGGGTTTATTGTCACCTTACTGTCCCTGTTCTTTACCGATCTTTCGATTACGCACCCCTTTGTAACGCTTAGCATTCTGTTTTTGACTGCCGTCGTCTTCTCATTGGGCGGCTTCATCAATGCGATCTACGCGAATTCGTTCGATGACATAGCGGTGGTACCAACCTTTATTTTGACGCCTCTAACCTATCTAGGCGGCGTGTTTTACTCTATTTCACTGCTGCCGGAGTTTTGGCAGGGCGTTTCCCAGCTCAATCCGATTCTCTACATGGTGAATACCTTCCGTTATGGAATCTTAGGTGTCAGCGATATTGACGTCACCTTTGCGTTTGGCATGATCATACTGTTTATCGCAGTGTTGGGTGGATTTGCACTGCATCTTTTAAACACGGGTAAAGGGATTCGAAGCTAATGAACGAACCAGAAAAGGTACTCCATTCCCCCTTGGGTAAAGAGACGGTCTACGCCAACCAATACGATCCGTCACTGCTTTATCCCATAGAGCGAGATATCAACTGGCAAGCGCGTGGTGTTGATCGCTCCACCTTGCCTTTTTTTGGTGAAGATATCTGGAACAGTTATGAGATCAGTTGGCTTAACGCTAAGGGTAAACCGATTGTGGCCCTGGCTCAGTTTCATATTCCTGCAACTTCAACGCACATCGTGGAATCGAAGTCGTTTAAACTCTATTTGAACTCATACAACCTAAGCCGGTTTGATTCTGCGGATGAGGTGTCTGCTCAGATGGCCAAAGATCTTTCAGAGGCGGCTGGTGGTCAGGTGAGGGTTACCTTGACCTTCCCTCAAGATCCGGTCCAGATTGAAACCTTTGATGGCCGTTGCATCGATGATTTAGATATCACAGTCGAGCACTACGACCCCGCTCCTGAACTGCTCTCAAGCCAAGGCGAAACGGTTACCGAGACGCTCGTATCACATCTGCTTAAATCCAACTGCCCAGTTACAGGTCAACCCGATTGGGCGAGCGTTCAGGTTAGCTACTGTGGCCCTAAAATAGATGAAGCAGGTCTGCTCAGTTACCTGATCTCTTACCGTGAGCACGGCGATTTTCATGAGCAGTGTGTCGAGACAATTTTTATGGATATTTTAGAACGCTGTCAGCCTGAAGAGTTGACGGTTTATGCGCGTTACGTGCGCCGAGGTGGTCTGGATATCAACCCTTACCGGAGTACGCTCGATACTTTACCAACCAATCCACGTTTAAGCCGTCAATAAGGAGCTCTGTGATGGATGCGATCGAACTGTTAACTAAGCGTACTTCTTGCGGCATGTTAGAGGCTCCTGCACCAACCGCTAAGCAGTTAGACCTGATGTTTCAGGCAGCATCACGAGCGCCCGATCACGGTCTGCTTCGTCCCTATCGTTTTCTAACCATTCAGGGTGAAGGTCTTGATCGTTTAGGTCAGCTCTATCTTAAAGCATCGTTAGCGAAAAATCCTGACATTGAAGAGGCGCAACAGAACCGCCTTCTCAATATGCCACGGCGTGCGCCCATGATTGTGGTTGCCATCGCCGTTAAACAGGAACACCCTAAAGTACCTGAGATTGAGCAGGTGATGACTGCAGCCTGTGCTGCACAAGCAGTGGTTCAGGGTGCCTTCGCACAGGGAGTCGGTGCTATGTGGCGTTCAGGTGATTTGATGTTTGATAAGAACGTGCAGAGTGGATTGGGTCTGAGCGACAATGAAGAGATTGTCGGTTTTATCTATTTAGGCCAGCCGATGCGAGATCGCAAAGCGCCCGAAGCTGATCAGTCTCAATACGTCGCGGAGTGGACGGGTGAGTGATCAGGCGTTTCTAAGTTGGCTGCATCAGGCTATTCCATTAACGGCAGCCATGCAGATTGATGAGATAGATTATACCGGTAGCCAGCTCAGACTCAGTGCACCTTTAGAGCCCAATCTAAATGATAAAGGGACCGGCTTTGCTGGTTCTATTGCTTCCATCGCAACCCTAAGTGGTTGGTGTCTATTGACGCTATGGCTTAGAGAGCGTGGCATTGAAGCGGATGTAATGATTGCCAAAAGCGAGCAGCGCTATTTAGCGCCGGTCACCGATCGTCTCAATGCAGTGGCGAAACTGCCCGATGATCGTGTGGTTGAGCAGTTCTGGCAGCGCTTTCAAGAGAAACAGCGCGCTCGACTTCCGATCAGCGTTGCCTTAGGGAATGAAAAAGTGGTGTTTGAACTTGATGGTGATTACGCTGCAGTTAAACGTTAGGAGTGCATTATGACAATCCATCAATACGCGCTTTCAAAAGTGAGTTGTGCAGGTTGTGTTCGATCGATTGAAAAAGCGTTAAATGCTTCTGACAATGTCTCCGATTTTGCGATTAACTTCGCTGATCGAACCGCAACCATTGAGTCAGGTTTGCCAACGGCTGAGGTCGAGCAACTTATTATTGATGCCGGCTACGGAGCGGCATTGATAGAGAGTGAGGAGGATCTGGCTGCACGTGATCAGAAGAACCAACAAGATCTTAAGCAGACCTTTACTCATGCCTGGGTGGCGATTGGGTTAGGTGCCTTTTTAATGGTACAGATGCTGGCGGGGCTCATGCCCCCAGTAGAGAGTTCAGAGGGGCTTGTTAATGGCATAATCACAGGGCTTCTCTCTGCAATGGTCATGTTTCACTCAGGCGGTCATATTTTCCGAGGTGCACTTAACAGCGCTAAACGCTTCGATTTTAACATGGATACCCTGATCGCCATGGGTACTGGAGTCGCATGGCTCTACTCAGCACTCCTATTGATATTAATTCAGTTGATCCCAGAGTCGATTCCCTATGAAGCCAGGCACCTCTACTTTGAAGCCTCAGTCATGATCATTGGCTTTATTCTTTTAGGCCAAGCTTTGGAAGCTAAAGGTCGCAATCAGACTGCCGACGCGCTACGACACCTGATGAATTTGCAACCGAAAACCGCACTTAAAGTGGTCGATGGTGAAGTCAAAGAGGTCTCAATACAACTACTGATACCAGGTGATCTGGTTCGAGTTCTGCCAGGACAGACGATACCGGTTGATGGGCAAGTGGTTGAGGGCAGTAGCTATGTTGATGAGTCGATGTTGACCGGTGAATCCGTTCCTGTTCAACGTCAGTTAGATGATCAAGTGACTGGTGGCACGCTTAATGGGGAGGGAGTCTTGCTGATTCGTGTGACCGAAGTCGGGCAAAAGACACGCTTGGCTCAGATTCTATCATCCGTTAGAGATGCACAGAACAGTAAGCCAGCACTGGGTAAGTTAGCCGATAAGATTGCCTCTGTCTTTGTGCCGGTTGTCATCCTAATTGCCCTGCTGGTGTTTACAATTTGGTGGTTTATTGGCCCCGAGCCGACATGGTCTTTTGCAACACTAGCCAGTATGACTGTGTTAATTGTGGCCTGTCCCTGCGCCTTGGGTCTTGCTACTCCAATGGCCGTTATGGTCGGTATTGGTCGAGCGGCTAAGATAGGGATTCTCATTCGCGAAGGTGATGCTTTGCAGCGCTCCCAGGATCTTACCTGTGTGGTCATGGATAAAACGGGAACACTAACAGAAGGTAAACCATCACTGATCCATCAGAAGGCTACACCTGAGCATGCAGCCATTGCCAAAGCACTTGCGTCACACTCCGAGCATCCACTCTCTAAAGCGTTAGTTAACTCCCTCGAAGGTCTTGCTTGTGAGGTTGATCAATTCAGATCAATCTCTGGTTCCGGTGTGGAAGCGAATATTGACGGTGAAACCTATCGTTTGGGAAGTGGCCAATGGATGAACACCTATGACATCGACTCATCTGGGTTTGACTCGTTTGCCCAAGAGTGGAGTGGGCAGGGAGCCTCATTGGTTTGGTTGTTTAGCTCAAACCAGGTGCTGGCCCTTTTTGCCTTAAATGACCCTCTTCGTGAAGATAGTCAATCAGCCGTTGAAAGGTTCAAATCAATGGGTTTGCGAATGGTACTCCTATCGGGCGATCATCAAGTGGCTGCAGAAGCGATCGCGAAACAGGCCGGTATTTCTGAGGTGATTGCAGGCGTTCAGCCTGAACAAAAACTGCAAACAATCGCAAACCTTCAAGCCGAGGGTGAGGTGGTTGCTATGGTTGGGGATGGTATAAATGATGCCCCGGCGCTGGCGCAAGCTGATGTTGGTTATGCAATGGGTGGGGGTACAGATGTGGCTTTGGCTTCATCTGACGTGGCACTTATGAAGAACTCTTTGCATGCCGTGGCCGATGCAATTCAGCTGTCTCGCTTGACCGTTAATAACATCAAACAGAATTTGTTTGGCGCGTTTTTCTACAACGTCGCTGCGATTCCATTGGCTGCCGGTATTCTCTACCCCATGTTTGGTCTGCTGCTGAATCCCATGATTGCCGGCGCAGCAATGGCTCTGTCGTCTGTCACGGTCGTGGCCAATGCGCGCAGGCTCAATAAAATCCGATTATCGAATTAATCGATACGCTCTACGCTTAGGATGGTAATAGGCTCTTTTGGTACATTTCGGTAGTAACTGACATTGCCGGTTTGTACTGCAGAGATCTTATCGACGACCTCCATCCCTTCAATGACTTTACCGAACACAGCATACCCTGGGCGATTGGTGCGTCCATCCAAACCTAGGTTATCTACCGTGTTGATATAGAACTGCGCTGTAGCGCTATCAGGTGCTTGGGTTCTTGCCATAGCGATCGAACCTCTGACATTGCTTAGCCCATTCATCGACTCGTTTTTGATTGGATTGCCTGTGTTTCTCTCCCGCATTTCAGCATCCATGCCACCGCCCTGAATCATGAAGCCTGGAATGACTCGGTGAAACACTAAGCCTTCATAATGATCCTTGTCGACATAGTTCATGAAATTTTCGGTAGAAATAGGGGCTTTTTCATCATTGAGTTCCAGTTTGATATCTCCCATGCTGGTTTGCATTACTACTTTGGGTCCAGCAAAGGCAAACGGAGTGGTTAGCACAAGTGAAGCGATGAGCAGGCCGTTCTTCAAACGCATTGAATATCTCCAATCCTTTTATACTAATTCTTTAGTCTTAGATTACCCAATTTATGGTCGGCTGAGAACCACTTTTATTCTGGGGCCGTAACTAAAACTATGATGTTAAAAATTCGACATGCTGTTTTATTAATTGGGCTTTTCTTGGCGCCGATGGTTTACGCCTCTGAGCTGGTCGATCAGGCTAAACTGTACCCAAAGAGTGTGAGTTACGACGTCTATCGCAAAGGTGATCGAGTCGGTCACTACACCCTTCGCTTCAGCAATATCTCTGATGTACGTGTCGCCACCGATATTGAGATGGAGCTAAAAGCTAAAGTGTTCGGTTTTTTTAATTATGAATACCGATATCGGGCAAACGAGGTTTGGCTGAATGATCAACTATCGATGCTCAATGTGAAAACGATCAGTAATAAAAAAGAGTCCCAGGTTACTGCGGTTAGAAAAGCGGATTATTTAGAAACCGTCGATAAAAAAGGACGGGTGCACAGTTACCCCGCGGAACTGATGACGACTCATCACTGGTATCCACAGCTACTCGATCAAAAGCAGGTACTTAACAGCATTACCGGTAAAATGGATTCTATATCGCCAGAATCGATCGGAAGCGCTTTGTTAGACTCAGGTGGGCAGACCGTTCAGCTCGAAGGTTTTCGTTTAGGGGGTGATCTCGATCGAACCATTAGTTGGTACGATTCCAAAGGCCTCTGGAGAGCTCTCGAGTTTAAAGCCAAGGATGGGTCTGATATTCAAGTCGTATGGAGTGGGGGTCAGTTAATCAAAGAGGCCTCACTCGCTAAGGCCAAGGATTAGTGTGTCGAGTTTAGTTTGGATTGTTGGTGGCAGTACCGGAATTGGGGCTGCGCTTGCTAAGGCCTACCTTGAAGAGGGGTACCAAGTCTTGATCAGCGCTCGCAATGAGGAGCGCCTATCGACGTTAGCAGAGTCAATTGGTTGCCAATCATTACCTTTGGATGTGACGAGTCGTGATGCTTGTATTGCGGCCTGGGCAGACATTTGCCAAGACTCTATTCCAGATAAGGTCATTATTAGTTCTGGGACACACCAAGAGATGCCGGTCGCTGAATTTAATGCAGAGAATTGCGAATCTCTGATGCAGGTGAATTATTTCGGTGTGGTTTACTTATTTGAAGCTATATTGCCTACTTATCTCACAACAGGTGGGCAGATTGGTGTGATCTCCTCGTTAGCCGGTTACAGAGGTCTACCTTACGCATCCTCTTATGGTGCCTCTAAAGCCGCTGTCATTAATCTGTGCGAGTCTTTGAGGGTTGAGCTAGAGGATACAAGTGTTGATCTGCGATTGATTAACCCAGGCTTTGTTAAGACACCTTTGACGGATAAGAATCAGTTTCAAATGCCGTCGTTGATATCGCCAGATAAAGCCGCTTCGGAGATCGTTAAAGGGCTGAAAGGACGAAGTTTTGAGATTCGCTTTCCCAAACTCTTTGCAGCAACCCTTGCCTTGTTGCGGCACTTGCCCTACAAACTCTACTTTCCTCTGGTAAAACGGGTCACTAAACGATGAATCAAACAGCGGTAGAGCAGTATGTTGATCTTTTTGAGAACTTAACCCCCGAGAAAGTGACTCAATTTGAACCGCTTGTAACAGAAGATATTCGATTTGCCGACCCGTTTAACGATGTGAGAGGGTTCTCAAAAATGAGTGATATTCTGACGGATATGTTTGAGCGATCAGAAAATCCTTCGTTCAAAGTCTTTGAGTGGTTCCAACAGTCCGAATCGGCTTACATACGATGGGAGTTCAGTGCAAAACTACCGGTACTTGGGGTGTTTAAAACTGAGGGTGTGAGTCGTCTATCGCTCAATAAACAGGGGTTAATTACTGAGCATTTAGATTTTTGGGATAGTGCTCCAATCTATATGAAACTACCCCTGTTAGGTCGCATTCTTCGCTCGATCAGAGCGAAAATGGCACTTCCTTCATAGCGTCACCACGAATGAAGCTCAGTGTGACAGTGCCGATCGTGAATCCCCATTTCTTAACATACGCACGATTGATCAGCACACCGCCTTGTTGTAACAACATCCAATCATCGAATGTGACACGCCAGCTACCATCGCCAACTTTAAGATCGATGTCGTATTGCCAATTTAAGGCGTTGCCCTGACTTTTTCCGGAAGCTGAGCCTATTACATCCGCTGCACGACCCTCGTAACTGCCAGCGTTTGAGGTTGTGATTTCCCAAATGCGTTGATCGCGTTCGCCATCATCATAAAGAAACTGCTCATCTAGGGTGAGCATCTGCCCATCCCAACGGCCGTCGATTTCAACTTGAAATTGTCGTCTTATATTGCCAAAGCGGTCTTCAAAAATACCCCAGGCATAGACCTTGCCATTGAAATACTCCTCAATCTTTAACTCTGGCTGCGATTGACTAATCTGATCGATTTGCATTTGTGAACACCCACTTAAAAGGACCATCATTAAAACGATTATTGCTTTTCTCAATGGATGGACTCCTAAGCTAAACGCTGTTTAATTTTTTTGTGTGTATCGGCGCTCAATTGAAATTCTCGAGCGGCCCACACGGCTATTAACTTAAATACGCTTGGTACAAGTGCGTAGATCAACGCCAGCGCTAGGGGTGTTTGTCCAGTCAGTTCAAGTAGTCCAAAGGCGATTGTTGCAGAGAGCGCCAATGCAAGCTTTGTAATCATGTTCCAGAGTGCAAAGAGCAAATTCGTTTGCGATTGTCCAAATCGCCACTGATGAAAATCAGCGACATCAGCCTGAATAGCATGGGGAATGGCTAGATCAGCACCCAGCATTGCACCGGTTAACAGGCAGATGGGAATGAATAGCCATGAAGTGTCGTTGCTAAGCAGGCTCGCAGGCACAAATACGATAGCACTGATAAACATACCGGCTCGCCAAAGATCAATTCTATCGAAGGCGTTTGTCAGCTTTATCCAGATGGGGATTGATACAATGCATGAGAGAAAATAGATCGCGATGTAGAGCGTTCTGTCACTCTCGGGCAATAGCAGAACGCTGGTGATGTAGAGTGGAAACAGTGTTGCCGGTACGCCATTCGCCAGTCCATTAAAGAACCAGGAAACGGCCAGTTTTCTGGCTAACCGATTTCGTTGAATCGGCCTCCATGAAAAAGTCACTGGTTTTAGTGAGGAGGCTAAATTCAAGTGTACCTTAGCCATTAATAGTGTCAGAGTGATGGCGCCTAATAGCAGTGCTATCCAGACGATCGCCCTTAGAGCTTCTGTGCTTGAATAGCCAAGATAGACCATGATGGCTGGTATCAATGCAGAGAGCAGCAGTCCGATTAAACCCAAAAACTCTCTCAATGATGCGATCTGAATGCGTTCTTGTGCATCGTTACTTAAACGCACCAGCCAACTGAGGTAGGGGATCTGAATCAGTGTCCAACCGAAGAAAAGGCCAATTAACCCTATACTCATAGAGGCCGCTTCAAGTGATTCAGCAGGGTAGATCAACAACAGTGCAGATGGGATGCAAATAAGCCCGCCGATGATGATAGCTCTTCGTTGTGATCTGTCTGACAAGCGGTCATTTACTCTGCCGATGAAGGGATCTAGAACAAGATCTGACACTCTGGCTAAAAACAGTATCAGAGCAATTAGCCCAAGCGACAGTCCCCATTGCTCATGGTACCAAGTCGGTAGATTAATATAGAGCGCTAGTGTGGGGAGTGATAGAGGAAGAGCCGGTAGAGCATAAAGCCCAATCTGGCTCTTCGTAAGATTAGTGTTGGATTTTGTAGAGTCCGACATCAATCGAACCCTCTCTGAAGCCACCCTCACAATAGGCTAGGTAGTATACCCACATGCGTCTGAAGCGCTCATCAAACGCCTCCGTTGCTTGAATACTTGGCCATGCGTTTAGAAAGTTACGACGCCAAATCTCTAGAGTCTTTGCATAATCTAAGCCGAACAGTTTCTGTTCACAGAGTTTTAGATCAGCCAATAAAATCTCGCCCTCCAGAGCCGTTGGGCTCGGAAGCATGCCACCTGGAAAAATGTAGCGCTGTATAAAATCTGCAGAGCTTCGATACTGCTCAAATCGCTCATCGGCAATGCTGATGATTTGCAGTACAGCGCTACCCCCTCTCTTAAGACGCTTTTTCAGTGTCTCGAAATAGGTTGGCCAATGCTCCTCTCCGACCGCTTCAAACATTTCGATAGAGACGATGTGATCGTATTCACCTTGTATGTCTCGGTAATCGATAAGCTGCAGATCAGCTAGCGTCTCCAATTTCAGATCAGCCATGCGATTTTTGGCAAAGGCTAGCTGCTCTTTTGATAAAGTTATTCCCGTCACTCTGGCGCCAAACTCTTTCGTTGCGACCTCGGCAAAGCCACCCCAACCACAACCGATCTCAAGCACATGCTCACCAGCCTTAAGATCTAACATATTACAGATGGTCCGGTACTTATTTAGCTGAGCTTGTTCTAAGGATATCTCTCCTTCAAACAGTGCAGAAGAGTAGGTGAACGTTGGATCCAACCACTGGCCATAAAATTCATTACCCAAATCGTAGTGGTAAGAGATGTTTTTTCGACTGCCTTTTTTGGTATTTGCTCGGCCCAAATGACTGAGACGATTGAATAAGCGCAGTAGAGGGTGGCCTTTCAAAATATCATTGACGAGGTTTTCATTCGCTAATGCCCAGCGAATTACGCTGACCTCATCCGGTGTCTGCCACTCACCGTCCATGAAACTCTCAGCAAAGCCAATCGACCCACCACGTATTAAACGGCGCAATGATTTGAAGCTATTAATCTTGATAATGGCGTGATGTTCACTGTCTGTAGCCTGGCCAAATTCGTGAATCATGCCATTCGGAAGCTCAAGGGTTAGTCGACCTTTAATCTGCCCATCCAGTGTATTGTGTAATAGTTTCAGTGCTCTACGATTAAACCAACCGAGTGATGAAATCTGTTGGTTAGAAAGGGCTGTAGTGTATTCAGAAGGACGCATCAGAAACCCTCGTATTATTATCAATTAAAACCACTTGGTGAGTCGGACCTTTGACTCGTTTCTGAAGTGGTACGCGTTTAAGCCATAGTTGGAGCGCTTCCCAATGAATGCCTGCAATTACTTTGAAGGTCATGAGCGGGTATTTGAATAGGATTTTTAATAGTGTTCTGTCAGTCAGTGTAGTTCGTTTACCAGTAAAGGTGGCGTGTAGCAGAGATCCTTCATAATCTGACTGTCTGATACAGACCGATACGCGTTGGTTAGGTGCAAGCATACGAAATTGATAAGGCGCCTTCATGGGCATGAATGGAGAGACATAGAACTCTTTGTCACTCGTTTGACGAATCTGATCACTGCTACTATTGGTTGGGATTAGGTAACTGTGTCTCTCGCCAAAGGTGTTGTTCACCTCATAAAGAATGACACCGAGCCTATCTTCACTGTCGTAGCAGTAGAAGACACTCAGCGGATTGAACACGTAACCAAACATTCTTGGGTAACATAAGAGCTTAATTGTGTGGCTGTACTCAGCGAGTTCGTATCTGCGCAACTGCTCTCTAACTTGTTCAGCAAGATCTCTGTCACTGCCTTCGCCATGATCACGATTTTTGAAACTAAAGAGGTTCCAGCGCTCTTTAGAGAACAAGGTTAGCTCAGCATCAAGGTGATGCAGCTCATCTAGATCGATCAACATCGAAGTGACGGAGTAGATAAATCGGTGACGCTTAGGTCTGAAGCGATGATGCATCACCTTGCCTTCATAGAGCGCTGAGCTGAGCATTAAGCAGCACTCTCAGAGGTTGAAGATGATTTGATTGTTTCTTGAACATGAATGCGACCACTGGGGTTGTCGACTGTCCAGGGACGCAATGCACCGCCAAGTTGCTCAGCTACCGCAAGACCGGATTGAATGCCATCCTCATGAAACCCATAGCCCATCCAAGCACCACAGAACCAACTGCGCTGTTGGCCTTGAATAGACCAGATTTCACGTTGCGCATCGATTGAGCGTTGATCAAAGGCAGGGTGATCGTAAAGAAAACTGCCAAGAATTTTATCAGCCTTTGGCTCCTCGATGGGGTTGAGCGTTACAAAAATATCTTGCTGAGTTTGGAGTGGTTGCAGGGCATTCATCCAATAGGTGACCGCGAGCTCCCCCTCGCCTTGATCACTGGAAGCCAGGTAGTTCCAAGCAGACCAAGCCCCTTTGCGAACTGGCATTTGGTTTCGGTCAGTGTGCAGAAGGGCACGGTTGCGTTGGTATGGGAAAGCACTTAGTAATCTCTGTTCTTCCGGTGAAGCATCGGCTAGCATTTCCAAGGTCTGATCCGCATGACATGCGAAAACTACCTGATCGAATCGACGCTTGTATCCATGGTGATCAATCAAAGTAACCCCATCATCATCACGCTCTACACGATGCACACGAGCATTTAATATAACGCCATCGCCCAGCTGGTCAGCAATTTTATTAACGTATTGGCGGCTGCCTCCAACGACGGTACGCCATTGTGGGCGATCTTTAACTTGAACAAGACCGTGATTCATACAGAAACGCATGAACGTCTCTGCTGGGTAGTCCAGCATCTTGTCCATGGGTGTTGACCAGATAGCGGCACTCATTGGCAGAAGGTGCTCATTAATGAAGGTTTTACTGTAGCCTTCGCGAGCAAGTAGCTGGCCTAGCGTTAATTCTGCCAGCTCAGGGTCGTTATGAAGTCGATCAGAATCTTTATAAAAGGCTAAGATCTCTCGTAACAGCCCCCAGTGTTTGAAAGAGAGAAGATTGCGGCGCTGTGCAAAGAAGCCCCCCAAGCCGGACCCACTGTACTCCACTTTGCCATTCTCTAAAGATACGCCGAAGGTCATGTTGGTATCGGTAGTATCGACTTCAAGGTATTTGAAGAACTCGACCAGATTTGGGTAGTTCACTGGATTGAATACAATAAACCCTGTATCCACAGGTACAGAACCCTCAGGGGTGGCTATCTCAACCGTATTAGAATGACCGCCAAGGCGATCATCTTTTTCAAAAAGTGAAACGTTATGGCGTTTACTTAAAAGCCATGCGGCGGATAATCCTGAAATACCAGAACCGATAACTGCAATATTCAATGGTTTTAGAGGCCTTACGTTCATTGTTGTGTCCATGCATACATACGCTTGAACTTCGTTACGAACAGTCTACCTTGCTAGATCAAAAGATGTCGTTTATTTTCAAATAAGTGGCTAATGATCAACTTTTACTATTTACTGTTCAAAAAGTGATCCATAAATAAACCCTCTAACGTAGAGATTGCGATGACAGACAATATATCCGAGGATACTGATGTGACTGCAGCAGTGGCAATAGCGGAACAAAAGAAGAAAAAAGAGCGGGATGCCTGGTCAGACCTGCTCGCATCGCTTTCTGAAACTCGTAGTAAAGTAGATTTCAGCCGCTTATACGAACATTTTGCACCAAGGGTGAAAGCTTACATCATTCGCTTTGGCATGCCGGTAGCGGCCGCTGAAGAGTTGACACAAGAATCCATGTTAGCGGTGTGGCGTAAAGCGCACCTATACACGCGTAGCAAAGCCAGCGCTAGTACTTGGATCTTTACCCTCGCCAGGAACCAATGCATTGATCGACTTCGCAGAGAGAAAGCGGTCGAGTATGAGTTGCCTGAAGAGGAGATCGATCCTGATCAACGTCATTATGGCGAGCACGCCGTTCTCGAAGAACGTATGAGCGGTGCAATCGCTAAGCTGCCTGAAGCTCAGGCACAAGTCCTCTATCTTTCATATTACGAAGGTAAGAGTCATTCAGAAATTTCCGAGCAGTTAGGTATACCGCTCGGCAGTGTAAAATCGAGATTGAGATTAGCATTCAGCAAGCTCAAAGCTCATTGGGGAGAAGAGTAGTGAAAATAAGTCATCATCTTGACGATGCTACCCTTATGGCGCGTGCTTCTGGTGCGCTCTCTGAAGGTATGACACTGTTAGTTGATAGTCATCTTCACTGGTGCAAAACGTGTCAAACTAAATCCTGGGAAGCGGAATGTATCGGCGGTGAGTTGCTTGCTGACATTGAGCCACAAGCGATGAGCGAAGGTTCTTTGGATTCAATCTTGGGTATGCTTGATAACAGTGAAGAAGTAGTCGCTGAGCGAGCTGTAAAAGTCCAAGGTAGTGCCGAAGTTCCTGAGCCTCTTGCGCAAATTGTCGGTTCTGATTTGGATGCGATTGAATGGAAGCTTCTTGGTCCTGGTGTACATCATTATGATTTTAACTTTCCGGGCGAGGGTGCTTGTCGTTTGTTGAGAATTCAACCAGGTGTTTCAGTTCCTCATCACACCCACAAGGGTAATGAATTAACCATGATATTGCGTGGCTCTTACAGCGATGATGTTGGTCGTTTCTGTCAGGGAGATGTCGCTGATCTTGATGATGAGATCAAGCATCAGCCAATTGTAGACACTGATTCAGAGTGCATCTGTTTGATTGCCACTGAAGCACCACTTAAATTTACAGGTATTATGGGTCGTCTGGCTCAGCCATTTATCGGCCTGTAACTGTTTGAAGACACTACAAGACCGGTTTTTTAACCGGTCTTTTTTTTGGGGAAATGATGAATATTGTCTGGTTTCGTAACGATCTTAGAGTAGCTGCCAACCCAGCTCTAGAGGC